>NZ_JBSSEP010000012.1:0-201232 GCF_054061835.1 Pseudomonas sp. TE12234 | reverse complement strand
ATGGTAGTGTGGGGTTTCCCCATGTGAGAGTAGGTCATCGTCAAGATTAAATTCCGAAACCCCTATCTGCGTATGCAGGTAGGGGTTTTGTTTTTTGCGCGCGGGAAAGCCCGAGTAGTTCGTCACACAAATTTGCACAGTTATTTTCGGTTCAGAACACTAGAATAGGTCCAACTTTTTCGGAGCCGAAGCCTTTATGCCAGATCCGCTTGACGCCCCCGTGCTGTCAGAATTGCCACTTGGCGATTTGGTGGCGTGTCATGAGTGCGATTTGCTGATGCGCAAGCCAAAGCTCGCCCATGGCGAGAAAGCGTTGTGCCCGCGCTGTGGATACGAACTCTACGCTCATCGAAACAACGTTGTGCACCGCAGCCTCGCCTTGGTTATCGCAGCACTGTTGTTATATGTTCCGGCGAACTTTTTACCGATCATGCAGCTCAATCTACTTGGGCAGTCATCGCAAGATACTGTCTGGAGCGGCGTTGTCGGCCTGTTTAACACCGGTATGCAAGGCGTAGCCGTAATTGTGTTCCTGTGCAGCATGGGGATACCGCTGCTCAAGTTGCTCTGCCAGTTGACGGTATTGCTGAGCATCCGTTTTGATGTCGGCCGCAGTTACGGTTTGCTGCTTTACCGTATTTATCACCACTTGAGAGATTGGGGGATGCTTGAGGTTTACCTCATGGGCGTGCTCGTCGCCATCGTAAAGCTGGCAGATATGGCAGCAATGACCATAGGTCTCGGGCTTGCCTGCTTCGTCGCTTTGCTGTTGGTTCAAGTCTGGCTGGAGGTTGTCATGTCGCCTCACCAGGTCTGGCAGGCTTTATCAGGAGAGGATGCCCATGCGGGCGATTGATGCAGGCATTCTGATTTGCGCCGAATGCCATGAATTGAACAAGCAGGAAGCTGGTGCCGATGAGCAGGTGTGTACTCGCTGTGGGGCGATGGTGCATGCCCGCCGTCCCAATAGCCTGATGCGCACCTGGGCGTTGCTGATTACCGCCGCCATTCTCTACATACCCGCCAATGTGCTGCCAATCATGACTGTGAGTTCGCTGGGCAAGGGCGACCCCAGCACTATCATGTCCGGCGTGATCCAGTTGGTTCAGCACGGCATGATTCCCATTGCCGCCGTGGTTTTTATCGCCAGTATCCTGGTACCCACGTTCAAATTGGTGGGCATTGCACTGCTGCTGTATTCCGTACAGCGTCGTCAGCCACTATCAGCCCGCCAACGCATATGGATGTACCGTTTCATCGAGTTCATCGGCCGCTGGTCAATGCTCGATATCTTTGTGATCGCCATTCTGGTGGCGGTCGTGAACTTTGGACGACTGGCCAGCGTCGAAGCCGATCTTGGCGCCATCGCTTTCGCCAGCGTGGTCATCTTGACCATGCTGGCTGCAGTTACTTTCGATCCCCGACTGATTTGGGATAACACGGAGTCGGACGACGACCATGACTGATTTGCCAACAGCAAAAACCCGACCGGCCTCGAACTGGTCGGCCATTTGGGTGCTACCCCTGATTGCCTTGATCATCGGCGGCTGGCTGGGCTGGCGTGCCTATACCGAGACAGGCATCGAGATCCAGGTACGCTTTGAAAGCGGCGAAGGCATTCAGGCCAACAAGACCGAAGTCGTCTACAAAGGCATGTCGGTCGGCAAAGTGAAAGCGCTCAAACTCGATGATGAAGGCGCCTCCAAAGGCGTAATCGCCACCGTCGAAATGAACAAGGACGTGGAGCAATACCTGCGTACCAGTACGCGCTTCTGGTTGGTCAAGCCGAGCGTAACCCTGGCCGGGATCACTGGCCTGGAGACCTTGGTATCGGGCAATTACGTCGCGATCAGCCCGGGTGAAGGTGAGCCCACCCGAAAATTCAAGGCGCTGGCCCAAGAGCCACCGCTCTCCGACGCCCAGCCCGGCCTGCACCTGACGATCAAGGCTGATCGCCTGGGCTCTTTGAATCGTGGTAGCCCGGTGTTCTACAAACAGATCAAGGTCGGCCAGATCAAAAGCTACGAGCTGTCCGAAGATCAGAGCACCGTTGAACTCAAGGTCTTCATCGAGCCGACCTACGCCAAACTGGTGCGGAAGCACACGCGTTTCTGGAACGCCAGCGGCATCAGCATTGATGCCAACCTGTCGGGGGTGAAGGTGCGCAGCGAGTCCCTGGCCAGCATCGTCGCGGGCGGTATTGCATTCGCCACGCCGGAAAACCGCAAGGACAGCCCACCCACCGATCCGAGTCTGCCGTTCCGGCTCTATGAAGACTTCGATGCCGCGGCGGCCGGAATCAAGGTCAAGGTCAAACTCAGTGACTTCGAAGGTTTGCAGGCCGGTCGTACGCCAGTGATGTACAAAGGCATCCAGGTCGGCACGCTCAAGGCGCTTAAGGTCGATCCAGACTTGTCCGCTGCCACTGCCGAATTGACGCTGGACCCGCTGGCCGAGGATTACCTGGTCGATGGCACCCAGTTCTGGGTCGTCAAGCCGTCGATCTCTCTCGCGGGCATCACTGGTCTTGAGGCGCTGGTCAAGGGCAACTACATCGCCGTGCGTCCCGGGGATAAAGGCGCTGCACCGCAACGCGAGTTCGTCGCACGGCCCAAGGCGCCGCCGCTGGACCTGCGTTCGCCGGGTTTGCATCTGGTGTTGTTCACCGAGAACCTCGGTTCGCTGGAGGTCGGCAGTCCGGTTCTGTACAAGCAGGTCAAGGTCGGCTCGGTACAGAGCTATCAGTTCTCGCGCAAAAAGAACCAACTGGTGATTGGCGTTCACATCGAGAAGGAATACGAAAACCTGGTCAACGCCTCGACCCGGTTCTGGAATGCCAGCGGCATTACCCTGACGGGGGGGCTGACCGGAGGGATTCAAGTCAAAAGTGAGTCGCTGCAAAGCTTGATGGCCGGCGGCATTGCCTTTGAAACGCCGCAGGCCAAGGCGCCATTGCAAAAGCGCATTCCGCGTTTCCGGCTGTTTGCCAGTCATGATGAGGCTACGCAAAAAGGCGAAGTGATCACGATCAAGGTCGACCGCGCCGACGGCTTGCGCGCCGGTACTCCGATCCGCTTCAAAGGGCTGGATGTCGGCAAGATTGAAAGCGTCGACCTCACGGATGACCTGCAATCGGTGCTTATAAGCGCGCGGATCACGGAAGTGCCTGAGCGCATCGCCCGCGTCGGTAGCCAATTCTGGGTGGTCAAGCCTGAGCTGGGGTTGATCAAGACCTCCAACCTGGAAACCTTGGTGACCGGGCAATACATTGAGGTCCAGCCTGCGCCGAAGAACCTCGGTCCGCAGAAGAACTTCACGGCCCTGGCCAGCCCGCCGGAGAGCGCCAAGGTTGAAGCCGGATTAAGCCTGGTGCTTAGCGCGGCACGGCGTGGTTCGCTCAAAGCCGGTGTACCGGTAACGTACCGTGAAATCACCGTCGGCAAAGTGACCGGGTACGAGCTGGGTCAGACCGCAGACCGCGTGTTGATCCACATTCTGATCGAGCCGAAGTACGCGCCATTGGTTCGCAGCGGCACTCGCTTCTGGAACACCAGTGGTTTTGATTTTGATGTCGGACTGTTCAAGGGGGCGACACTACGCACCGAGTCGCTGGAGACCATGATTCAGGGTGGGGTTGCGTTTGCCACTCCGGATGGCGAGCGCATGGGCAGTCCGGCACGGGCAGAGCAGACGTTCCCGTTGTTCGACAAGTTCGAAGAGGAATGGCTGACCTGGGCGCCGAAAATTTCCCTGGGTAAATAATCCCTGGCGTATGGGGCGTCTATAGTGGCACCTTCGTCGGTACGCCACCCGGAGCAAGCCCGCTCCTACAGAGGGCTCGGTTGCTCGCAAAGATAAAGCCCAAATGAAAAAGGCCGCGATCCTTGGGATCGCGGCCTTTTCATTGCCATCAATTCAAGCGTCAGACCGCATCCAGCTCCGGCTCGTCCGCTTCAACATTGACCGTCGCCTTCACCTGATCGTGACGGCGGATGTACTTCCAGTCCGCTTCGTCGATGTAGATGCCGGCCGGGCCGCTGCCGCCTTCCAGGTCGATAGCGACACTGGCGCAGACCTGAGGCTTCACACTCGCCAGGATCGGTACGAAACCCAGTTGCAGGCTGGTTTCCAGCAACGCCGCCTGGTTTTTCTCGTCGATGTCCGCTGCCTCATCGAGGTAGTACGGCAAGCGCACACGACCAGCCAGGTCGCGATCCATCAAGTGCAGCAACAGGTACATGTTGGTCAGCGCCTTGATGGTCATCGTGGTGCCGTTGGACGCGGCGCCGTCGATGTCGGTGTGGATCACTGGTTGACCGTTGACCTTGGTGATCTCGAACGCCAATTCAAACAAGTCCTTGAGGCCGAGCTGGTTATGGTTCGCCGCCACCAGGCGTGCCAGATACTCCTTGGCCTCTTCGTTCTTGTTGTCCTGTTCCGCGCTCTGGCTCAGATCGAACACCGACAGGGTCTCACCTTCTTCGTACTGGCCGGCGCTGTGGATGATCTGGTCGATGTGCTTGAGCGCTTCCTTGTTCGGCGCCAGCACGATGCGGAAACTCTGCAGGTTGGACACCTGACGTTTGTTGATCTCGCGGTTGAACAACGCCAACTGGTGCTCGAGGCTGTCGTAGTCGCTGCGGATGTTACGAAGGGTCCGGGCGATGTCCGTGACGGCGGCACGCCGCGCCTTGCCCAGGGTCAGGGCTTCGTCGGTGCGGTGTGCGTACGCGTTGATCAGCAGTTGCAGGCGGCGCTCCATATCGTCTTCGCTGTCGAACTTGGCCACGCCCTTGAGGCGCACCTGAGCGTACAGCGCTTCGATCTGGCCGTCGGCGCGCAGCAGACCTTGCCAACTGTCCTGATAATCGTTGAGCAGCGGCAACAGGTTATCCATGGAATCGTCGATCGGGTCCATGAAAGGCGTGCCGAAAGGCAGGTCCGCCGGCAGCAACTGACGGCGGCGCAGGGCGTCATCGAGCGTGCGTTGCTTGGCCTCCATGTCGGCGATCTGCCGGCCGACCAGTTGCAGCTTGGCCGAGAGTTGCTGAACACGTTCGGTAAAGGCATCGCTTGAACGCTTCAATTCATCCTGCGCGGCTTCCATCTGCGCCAGCTGCTCAAGCTTGTCGCCTTCCTCGGCGCTCAGGGTCTGGGCGCGACGGAAATCCTCCAGGGCTTTCTGCGCATCCAGCACTTGCTGGTACAGGGCTTCGGTCTGGGTCTTGCTCGCGGCGCGGTCAGCGGCCACGGCTTGCTGGGTTTTCAGTTGCTTGAGTTCTTTCTCCAGACGCTCCTTCTGGTCGCGCAATGCCGCGCGGTCAGCCAGCGCCTGCAGGGCGGGCGGTTCGATGTGCGAAAGGTCGATGGACAGCCCGGGCACTTCGAAGCGTTCGCCCTTGAAGCCATCGAGGATCAGTTCCACCGATTTGACCCAGTCGCCATTGTCGTCCAGCGCAATGCCGTGCTCGCCCAGCGGCAGGCTGAACAGGGCACTGTTGAACAGACGCATCAGGCGCTCGACGTCCTGCTGCGAGAACTCTTCGCGCAAACGCGCGTAACTGTTGTTGTCGGCGTGATCGAGTTGCTGCTTGACCGACTTCAGGCGTTTTTCCAGGTCGCGCAGACGTTCGTCGAGGTCTTCGGCGCTGAACTGGCGGGACTGAGCGAGTGCACCGGCCAGTTCATCGTGGGCGTCCTTGGCCGCGAGCAACTGCTGCTCCAGCACCTTGACGTCGTCGATCAGCGCAAAGCGATGCTTGAGCACCGACAGCTCGCCGAGCCAGCGCTGGATGCCGGTGATTTCCCGCTCCAGACGCATCAGTTCCTGAGTGCCACCGCGCTGATCGTTTTGCAGTTCGTCCTGCTCGCGACGGTAGTGTTCGGCCTGGATCGTCAGCTCTTCCTTGCGTGCGCCGGCGTAGTCGGACCAGGTGCCGAGCAGGGAGTCGAGCAATGGCGAAATCCGGTGCAGTTTGCCGCGCAGGATGTCGCGCTGTTTCACGCCATTGGCCAAGGCCTCGACCAATGGACCGGCGGCGACCAGCGAGTTGTAGTCCTGTTCCATGCGTCGTACATCGCGGAAGGCTTCTTCGCACGCCGCGATGTAGTCCACGCTACCGGAACGCAGGCTGTGTTCGAAGGCGTCGAGGAACAATTGCTTGAGCTTGGCCGCAGTGATTTCGCGCATGTGCAGCAGGTTGATGAACAGGGCGCGGAAGGTCTTCAGGCTCTGCTCACTGGTGGAGCGTAGCGGGATCAGCGTCAGGTCCAGCGGGATCGAGGTGTGTCCACCGACCAGCAGGCGACGCAGTTCATCCGGCTTGAGTTCGTAGGCCTTCAGGCCTTCGCGTTCAAGGTTGGTGAACAGCTCTTTCTGACGCAGGCAGGTGTCGTTTTTCTGGTAATGAGCCAGGTCCAGATTGCCGGCATAGGCAAAGAACTGGTGACCGAAACCGCCACCCGGACCGCGACCGACCACGCCGATCACGTGCGGACCGTGGGGCAGGTTGACTTCCACCAGGATGTAACTGGTGTCCGAGGCGAAGTAGAAGCGCCGGGATTGTTCCAGGCTGTACTTGCCGAAACTCATGTCCGACATGCGTGCCAGGATCGGGAACTGCAGGGCGTTGATCGAGGCGGATTTGCCCAGGTTGTTCGCGCCGTAGACTGATAGTGGCTCTTCCAGCGGGAACAGGCCGAGGCTGTAACCGGCGGTGTTCAGTAGGGCAAAGCGGCGGATGCCGTAGCGTTCCTTGCTCATGCGTCGAGCTCCTGTTCTTCGGCAATGGCGCGGGCCAGCGCGTCCTCTTCGCTTTCACCGTCGAACTCGCTGAGGTCCAAGGGATCATCGGTCTGCAGCAGCTTTTCATCGCTGTCTTCGTCGATCAGCACCGGCGCCGGCAGTGGCAGCACGCTGTGCAGGCTGGCTGCCAGATCGCGGTCCTGTTGAACCGACAGGCACACATCGAGGAAACGGTGCATCGGCGGCAGGAAGCGGTAGACGCCGTTTTCTTCCCCGGCGAAGCCGAGCTGGGTCATGCGGCGCATGATTTTTTCTTCCAGTTCGTCCTGGGTCTGCACTTCGGCCTGGATGAACAGGTCGCGATATTTCTCGAGCAGCGACGGCAGTTCATCACGGCCGAGGCTGCCGCCGTCGAGCACGGCGATCGGGTCGCGGCCCTGGTCGGCCAGGTGCTCGACGAGGATGAAGGTGAACAGCGCCAGGCGTTGGGCCGTCTTGTTCACTGCCGCCGCCGCGAGGTCCGGCACGAAGTAGTAGAAACCACGGGTATCACAGACCAGTTCAAAGCCCAGCGCCTTGAACAGCGTGCGGTACTGATCCTGAAAATTCGACAACTGCGCGTACAGCTCTGGATCGCGACGGCTGACGTGGTAGCCCTTGAACAGCTCGCGAAAGATCGGCGCCAGCTGAGACAGTTCGGATAGATCAAGTTGCATGGGGAGTACTGGCATAGAGGGTGCTCGCAGAATTCTCGGAGGCATCATCGCCGGCCGAGAGCAGGGCGAAGGAGCGCAGGCTGACCTGGTGCTCGTGTGTGAAGTAATCGCGGCGTTCCAGACGCTCGCGTTTGAAGCGTTTTTCCCGCGACAGGCGTGAGAACCAATACAGCAATTCGTCGGTGGCGCCGTCCGGTTCCTGCTCCAGCAGCCAGGTCATCAGGTCCGGCATCGGCAGGGCCTCTTCGCAGCGGTCGAGCATTTCCCGAACCGTGCGTGGCGCGCGCGGCGCATCGCCGCCCTTTTGGGTCTTGTGCGCCTTGGGGAAGCGGGCCGGTTTCGGCTCGAATCGGGCCAAGGCGTAAACGTAGGCCTCGACCTGACTGGCGCTACCAAGGAATGTACTTTGCGGCCGGGTGAACATCGGCATCGCGGCTTGTGGCACGGCGTCGATACCCTTGCGGCGAATCATCGACAGGGCCAATGCCGCACCACGGGTCACGGCATTGTGACGGCGGGCTTCTTCACGCAATGGCAGCAGCAGTTCGCGGGCGTGACGCAGGGTCAACTGGGCGCTGGTCTGCATTTCGAGGATCCGCGCGTGGGTGCGCAGCAGCATGTCGTCGTCAACCAGATGGCCCAGGCGTTGCTGCTCGGTGAGCATCTTCAGCAGAACGTTTTCGACCTTGCGCACACCTTGTTCAAACGCGCCGTCGGCGTTGACCAACTGAATCATCGGCTCGACGTATTCGTCCCAGGTCGCCAGGACTTCAGCGTAACGCTGGCGCAGCGGGATCTGTCGGTCGCTGGTCTTGGCCCGCTCGGCAACAGCCACCAGGGCTTGTTCGTCGTTGGCGAGTTTTTTCAATACATCGCGTACGCGCATGTCGAGCAGGCGCAGTTGGCGCGCCAGATCGTTGCCGTCGCGGATGTCGAAGGCATCCTGGATGTAGCCGGCCAGGCGTTCGAGATGTCGCAAATAGGCTTCGATCTCCAGGCACAGGCCCAGACGGTGTTCACGGCGCAGGTAAGCGAGGAAGTCGTGGATCTGCGCGTTGAGCTCGAAACGGTTCGGGCTTTTCGCCACGGGAACCAGAATGTCGAGGCGAATCCACACGTCCAGCAGGCTGGTGATGTCCTGCGGCGTACTGTCGAGTTGCTGGGCGGCCAACTGTGAACGCAGTTCGTTGAGGCTCAGTGTGCCTTGGTCGAAGTGCTCGCACAGTGGCTCCAGAAGTGCCCAGTGTTCAGCGAGGGCGCGCAAGACGCGCTTGGGTTCGATCATCGGAATGGCCGGCTGGTTGGCGATTAAAAGCCGGGATTGTACTGCATCGGGGCCGATGCGATTCACTCTCGGGACGGACTGTCGCTTTTCTAATGATCAACTGCGGGCGATCTTGAGCGAAGGGCGGTAGAATCACCGCACTTTAGTAATCCACAAGTGGCCGACCTTTGCTTATCGAGTCCCGCCGCCGCGCCTATTTGAACGCCATGCAAGTGGTCAATTGGTTGCCGCGCACCGAATTGCCCTTTGCTGCGCCGTCGCGGCCCGAGCTGCTGGATCTGCAGCTGCCCGAGCCGTTGCCCGTCGCCACGGCGGCGCCGGCACCTGCGGCCCAAGCGCCTGTGGAACCGCAGGTCAAACCGGCCGAGCGGGTGAAAATCGAAGTGCCACGGCCATCGTTGGCAAGCACGCGCACCGGGGCCAAACCGGTGGAAGAGGTCGAACAAGCACCGGTCGTCGCCAAAGTAGCACCCGTTCCCCCGCCACGATTTGCCCTTCAATTGCTACGGGCCGGGCGTTGCCTGCTGCTGGTGGAGTTACCCACAGGCGAAGCCTTCCAGACCCGCGATCCCGCTTACCTGTTGCTCAAGGACATGCTTCGCGCCGCCGGCTTGCCGGACAGCCCGCAGATCGTCGGCGAGCCGGTGCGCTGGCCGCTGTTGGCCCGAGGCACCATGGATCAAGGCCCGGAAGCGGCGCGTGACTTCGTGCAGGGCTTCATCTCGGCCCGCCTGGAAGAGGCGCCGTGCGTCTGTCTATGGCTGATCGGTCTGCCTGCCGTGCGTTTTGCCGGTGAGGCCAACGCCGAATCCTTCAATCGCGAACTCCAGGTCGAAGGCCTGGGCTCGGTCTGGGCCTTGCCTGGCCTGGAATTATTAATGGAAGAGCCACAGCGTAAGGCTGATGTCTGGCAAGCCATGCGTCGGCTGATGGCGCGCTGGAAAGAATCAAATGAGTGACGCTGTATCGTTCCGCCCGATGACCGAGGCGGACCTCGAAGCTGTACTGAAAATCGAATACGCGGCCTACAGCCATCCCTGGACACGCGGGATTTTTCTCGATGGCCTGGGCAAATACCAGATCTGGCTGATGTTCGAAGGGCAGCAGCAGGTGGGCCATGGTGTGGTGCAGATCATCCTGGATGAGGCGCATCTGTTGAACATCACCGTCAAACCGGAAAACCAGGGCCGTGGCCTGGGTTTGACGCTGCTGGAGCATTTGATGTCGATTGCCTACAAGGCCGATGCCCGGGAATGTTTCCTGGAAGTGCGCGACAGCAACACCGCGGCGTTCAAGCTGTATGAGCGCTACGGCTTCAATGAGATTGGACGGCGCCGGGATTACTACCCGGCGGTGGGCGGCCGGGAAGATGCGGTGGTCATGGCCTGTACGCTGGTAGATTGAGCATCTCTGTTACAAATTAGGCGCCGATTGCTGTGCAGGAGCCGCCAAAGGCTCCTGTCCAGGATCGATCAACGCTTGCGGTCCAACGGATCGCGCCGCGCCAATTCCTCTTCATCCAGTCCATTGCCTCCACCGATGTCGTCTTCACCGACAATGCTCAAGTCCCAATCAGCCTGGTCACCGTTACCCGCTTCATGGGCATCCCGGGCACCGTCTTCCCGGATCAGGGTTTCCGGGCTCATGTCATCATCCGTGGGCTCATGGTCAGCGGTCGATGCACCGGTCATGCCGGCTTCGCGCACACGCCGTCGCGGCATTTGTTGCGCTCGCTCGCTGTCCGGCAACTCGTCACCGATCCTGGCATCGGGCTCTTCATCGTCGAAATCCAGCTCATGCACCGAACCCATGCGGTCTTCGTTATCATCGATGGGTTCTGGTTGCACCGCATCATACGGACGTCGTGAATCAGTCATGGCAATTCCTCATACTGTGGGTCTTACTAGGGTGGACCCACTGGGTTACTGAGAATTCCACCGGCTTGGAGCGCCATTTCAGTGCATCGGGTGGCATCTGCATAAAGCGCGTGACCCCGACGGGCGGTTGTCTGTCAAAGCTGCGCATCATTCTCGAGGCTTCAATGCATGAACGAATTACAAGATCTGATCGATAACAACGAGCGTTGGGCTGACGCGATCACCAAAGAAGATCCTGACTTCTTCGCCAAGCTGGCTCGCCAACAGACTCCCGAGTACCTGTGGATCGGCTGTTCCGATGCCAGGGTGCCGGCCAACGAGATCGTCGGCATGCTGCCGGGCGACTTGTTCGTCCACCGTAACGTGGCCAACGTCGTGCTGCACACCGACCTCAACTGCCTGTCGGTGATTCAGTACGCGGTGGACGTACTCAAGGTAAAACACATCCTGGTGACCGGCCACTATGGTTGCGGTGGCGTGCGAGCCTCGATGCAGGATCGCCAGTTCGGCCTGATCGATGGCTGGCTGCGTTCGATTCGCGATCTCTACTACGAGAAGCGCGAAGAACTCGCCAAACTGGCCACCGAAGAGGAGCAGGTCGACCGTCTCTGCGAACTCAACGTGATTCAGCAAGTGGCCAATGTCGCCCATACCAGCATCGTGCAAAACGCCTGGCACCGCGGGCAGAACCTGTCGGTCCACGGTTGCATCTACGGCATCAAGGACGGTCGCTGGAAAAGCCTGAACACCACCATCAGTGGTTTCGAGCAATTGCCGCCGCAGTACCGCCTGCGTCCGGTCGAAGCGCAGTAACGCCCTCAATCGAACAGGTGCCGACGCCAGCGCTGTAAAAATGCCTGGCCGTCGGCGTTTGGCGATTCATCGTAGCCGGTGATCCAGCCACGACATTTGTACGAACCGCACCGACAGGCGAACTGACGCAACAGTTTGTCTTCGGTGGCGGCGTAATCGATCGTCAGCCAGTCACCTTTCTGGATGTCCTTCAGCGCCCAAAGCCACAGCTCACTCATGTCGAGAAAGACATTCGGGTCGCAAGAGTGTTGCAGCAATCCACAGAAGCGTGGGTCGAAGACATGCACGCCGGGAGCGAGTTGCCGGGTATGCCTGCAGCGATAGGGCAGGAGTTGTCCCGATGTCCGGCACATTCGACTGATACGCGGAAATTCGCGCAAGGC
Source organism: Pseudomonas sp. TE12234 (assembly GCF_054061835.1). Classification (NCBI taxonomy): domain Bacteria; kingdom Pseudomonadati; phylum Pseudomonadota; class Gammaproteobacteria; order Pseudomonadales; family Pseudomonadaceae; genus Pseudomonas; species Pseudomonas sp. TE12234. The sequence continues at coordinate 189,413 of NZ_JBSSEP010000012.1, read as the reverse complement.
AGCAATGGCGACCGCTGTGCCTCTTTCGTCGGCGATGACCTCGAAGTCGGCCCGGGAGGGGAATCCCAGGCGAATCGGCAGATGCGCAAATGGATAGACACCGGCTGGCGGTGCGGCGACAGGAGTGCGAGGGGCATTGGCTTTCATAACGATCCTTGTTGGCTGGTGCTGCGACTTCCTCTAACTGACGATCCTGTCAGCACTGCAGCACAGGGTTACACCCCCAGCCTCTCGCAGATGAGTGGGCGGGTCTACTGTCATAACTGACAGCAAGGCTCGCCGTTCATCGGTTGATCGGTTTATAACGCCGGAGCGGGAATTGCGGTCTCGGGTGCAGGTGCCTTGAGTTGTTTGAGCTGGACCTGGATCGCTGCGGACGCGCATTTGCCCGCGGCTTGTTGAGGCGTCAGATTGCGGATCGAGGTGTAGAACAACTCACAGGTTTTATCTTTCTGGGCCACTTGCCAGGTTTGCGTGCAACTCCTGAGCTCAATGTCGGCATTGCTGTCAGTCTCGCGCCCCATCGCGGCCTGCCAGCACGCGGCACTCAGGTCCTGCCCCATGACTTTCAGTCCCGCGGCATCGGCTTTGGCCTTGGCATCGCTGCCAGTGTAGTTAGCCGGGTCGGCGGCGTACCAAATGTAGCTCGGGTGGTTGGCACCCAGCACGGGTACTTTGAGGCCTTCGTTCGGGCTGATACTCACCAGTCCCAGGACGTTCACCGTCGGCCCGTACTGCTGTTTGATCCAGTTACGCACAGGCGTACCAAACGCGACCATCGGTACGGCATCGCCGCTGGCCTTACGGCTGAAGTTCTTGACCATGGTGGTCTGGTAATCCTTGAAATAATCGTAGACACCTTCCAGGTCCTTGCCGGCGTTGGATGGCGCGGCAATCGGCGCGATGTCGATGATCGTCTGGTAACTCGGCGTTTGCTCGGCCGGGACGCCATTGATGGTCAGCAGCGAGGCCCAGCGATCCGTCGTGGCCGACTTGAGGTAATCCTGGGCCTGGGTCAATGAGTAATCGGGTGGGAAGTGCAACAGTTCGACGGTTTTGCGGTTCTCCAGCGCCATGCCCAGCGGCAGGAAGAAATACCAGTCATAGGCCCATTTGCCGTCGGCATTCAGTTTGCTGGCGCCGGTGTAAGCCTGATCGCCGGCGTCGAGCAGCGCCGTCAAGGGTTTTTGATAGTCGGCGGGTACGCCGCTGATGACAGTGAAGAGCTGACCATTATCGCTTTTGACCAGAACCTTCGCCTCGCTGTAGCCATCGCGCTGCACGCTTTGGGTCAGGTAGTGTTCGACCGTTTGTTCAAGTGTCCAGTTGCGAAAGCAAATCACGTTGCAGTTGTTGGGGTATGCAAAAAGACGCGTGAGGCGCTCGGTGCTACCCAGGTTCAGGGTCACATCGGCGTGGGCGGCGGCGCTCAGGGTGAGCGCCGCGAGAGACAGTCCTGCAAGTTTGAACATGCTCAGATCCTTTTCAGCGTATGGACCCGTTGGCGGGTACTACATACTGAAACGGCTGAAGACACATTTCAAATGTGGGCGCTTCACCTCCTCCCACAAAAGCTCCAGGGTGTTCGAAAGATGCCGGGCTACGGCATTACCGGCGGCGTATACGCCAGCGTCGTCCCCAGCGCCCAGAGCAATAGCAGCACCAGAGGCGTGTGCACCAGCAGTTGCACGAATGAAAAGCCGATCAGGTCCCGCGCCTTCAGCCCCAACACACCCAGCAGTGGCAGCATGTAGAACGGGTTGATCAGGTTGGGCAGGGCTTCGGCGGCGTTGTAGATCTGCACGGCCCAACCCAGGTGGTACTTCAGATCCGTGGCCACTTGCATCACATAGGGCGCCTCGATGATCCACTTGCCGCCACCGGACGGAATGAAAAAGCCGAGGATTGCCGAGTACACACCCATCAGCAGCGCATAGGTGTCGTGGGAAGCGATGCTGACGAAGAAAGTCGAGATGTGGTGGGCCAGGGTCTGGGCATCGGCACCTTTGACCGTGGTCATCAACGCGGCGATCGAGCCGTAGAGTGGAAACTGGATCAGCACGCCGGTGGTGGTCGGGACCGCACGGGCCACGGCGTCGAGGAAGCTGCGCGGGCGCCAGTGCAGCAGCGCACCGAGCATGATGAACAGGAAGTTATAGGTGTTGAGGCCGGAGATCGCGCTGATCGCCGGTTTGGTCGAAAACTCGTGGAACAGCCATCCGGCGGCCAGCAGCACCAGCAAAATGATCAGCAGCGGGCTGTGCTCCAGCCATTCGCCGGGACGGGTGCGCGGTTGCAGCGGCGGTAGATTGAAGCTCGGGTCGACACCGCAGTCCTTGGCGTCCCGTGCCGAGTTGGGGCCGGGGGCGGTCGCGTAGGCGATGATGATCGAGACGACGACCAGCGCCAACAGCATCGCACCCGACTGCCAGAGAAAGATGGTCTGGGTGAAAGGAATGACCCCGGTGATCGACAGAATCGACGGTGGCAGGCTGGCCGGGTTGGCCTGCAATTGTGCCGCAGACGACGACAGGCCCAGGGCCCACACCGCGCCAAGGCCAAGATACGCCGCGGCGCCGGCGGCGCGGTAGTCCATTTTCAGGTCGGTACGGCGGGCGAGGGCGCGCACCAGCAAGCCGCCGAACACCAGCGACAGGCCCCAGTTCAGCAGCGATGCAACCATGGAAATCAGCGCCACCCAAGCCACGGCGGAGCGACCGTTTTTCGGGATCTTCGCCAGACGGTCAATCAGCTTGACTGCCGGTGGCGAGCTGGCGACCACATAACCGCCGATCACCACGAAAGCCATCTGCATGGTGAACGGGATCAGGCTCCAGAAACCGTCACCGAATGCCATCGCTGCATCGGTGGGTTTGGCGCCCATGGCCATGGTGGCGAGTGCGACGATAATCACGGCGAGCGCGGCAAACACCCAGGAATCGGGGAACCAGCGTTCGGCAAAGCTTGAGCAGCGCAGGGCAAAGCGGGCGGAGCGGCTATCTTCGATATCAGCGGCCACGGGGGAGTACCTCTAATTTTTATGTTTGTTGTGGTCTTTGGGACGGTAGAAGCCCCTCTGGACAGACAACAACATTAATTCACCGGGAAGTTTTTTGCGGGGCTGTTTTGTGGCTATGGGACTTTGGTCTAACGGGTTGTCCGCCAGCGCGTTTGCGTAGACCATGGGCGCCTTGGTTTCTGCCTGCACCAGAGTTCTTTTCATGACTGCCAACACCGTTTCGCGCCCGGCGCCGTTCAACCGCTCGGACTACAAGACCCTGGGGCTCGCGGCCCTCGGCGGGGCGCTGGAAATCTACGATTTCATCATCTTCGTATTTTTTGCGCTGACCCTGAGCCAACTGTTTTTCCCGCCGGAAATGCCCGAGTGGCTGCGATTGCTGCAAAGCTTCGGCATCTTCGTCACCGGTTATCTGGCGCGGCCACTGGGCGGGATCCTGATGGCGCATTTCGCCGACCGTTTGGGCCGCAAGAAAGTCTTCAGCCTGAGCATCCTGATGATGGCGCTGCCCTGTCTGCTGATCGGCATCATGCCGACCTACGCACAAATCGGTTATTTCGCTCCGCTGTTGCTGTTGCTGCTGCGAGTGCTTCAAGGGGCGGCCGTGGGCGGTGAAGTGCCGAGCGCCTGGGTGTTCGTCGCCGAACATGCACCCGTGGGGCATCGGGGCTACGCTTTGGGCTTTTTGCAGGCGGGACTGACTTTCGGCTATCTGCTCGGTGCCTTGACGGCCACGTTCCTGGCGCAGGCTTTCACCCCGACTGAAATCCTCGATTACGCCTGGCGTTACCCGTTTCTGCTGGGCGGCGTGTTTGGCGTGATCGGCGTCTGGCTGCGCCGCTGGCTTAGTGAAACGCCGGTGTTCATGGCCATGCAGGCACGGCGCGAGGAAGCCGTCGAGTTGCCGCTGCGCAGTGTCCTGCGTGAGCATCGCCTGGCCATGCTGCCGGCGATGACCCTCACCTGTGTGTTGACGTCGGCGGTGGTGGTGTTCGTGGTCATCACGCCGACAATGATGCAGAAAACCTTCGGCATGACCGCCAGTCACACTTTCGCCTTGAGCGCATTGGGCATTGTTTTTCTGAACATTGGCTGTGTGCTCGCCGGGTTGCTGGTCGACCGCATCGGCGCCTGGCGCACGGTGATGCTGTATAGCCTGCTGCTGCCGTTGGGTATCGGTGTGCTTTACGCCTGTCTGATCAGCGGCGGCGACTGGGTCGGTCTGGCCTACGCGGTGGCGGGGCTCGGTTGCGGGGTGGTCGGTGCGGTGCCCTCGGTGATGGTGAGCCTGTTCCCGGCGCGGGTTCGTGTGTCGGGCATCTCGTTTACCTACAACATTGCCTACGCCGCCTGGGCGAGTATCACACCGCTGTTGTTGATCGGTCTGATGCCCTGGAGTCCCTGGATCTGCGTGATTTTCTGCGCGGTAATGGGTGCGGTGGGCGTGGGAAGCGCGGCGTACTTTGGCACGAGGATGCCAAAAATCGCCGGTTGTTCGGCCGCTGGCGCTACGTGAATCAACAAGGCGACAGGGGCGCTTGAACTATTTTTGTAGGACAAAGCTGAAACACTCTTCAGAAAAGATCTGCAAGGCCGATGGCTAGGCTGTAAATCGCTTTCTACCCCAGTCCATCGGTGCATCCCCCATGTTCAATAAACGCTTGAAGCAGGAGCTATCGGCTCTTCGCGAAGAACTCTCCAGCCTTCAGCAAGTGAAGGAAAGCCTGGAAAGCGAGATGCTGGTGTTGACCCTCGATACGGATGGGCGGGTTCAATCAGTCAATCAGAATTTCCTCAACGAAATGCACTACAAGAGCAACGAGCTGATTGGCCGGCATATCGAAGAAATCGTTCCTGATCATGTGAGAAATGACGAATTCCAGCTGCGGTTCAAGAACGCGATGAATCGCGGCGAGCACTTTGCCGGCGCGGTGCGCCTGTTGCGGGGTACTGGCGAGGAGGCGTGGTTGCGTTCGATCCTGCAGCCCGTGCGTTCGGCGGATGGCCGGATCAAGCATTTTTCGATTTTCTCCAGCGACCTGACCCGCACCATTGAGGCCTCCCGTGAGCACGAAAACCTGATCGGGGCGCTGGTGCGCTCGACGGCGGTGATCGAGTTCGACCTCAATGGCAACGTGCTGACCGCCAATGACCGTTTCCTCGCCGGGATGGGTTACAGCCTGGCGCAGATTAAAGGCAAACATCACCGCATCTTTTGCCTGCCGGAAGAGCACAACAGCGCCGAGTATCAGAACTTCTGGCGTCGCCTGAACGCGGGTGAGTACGTGGCTGAACGCTTCAAGCGCATCGATAGCCACGGTCGTACGGTTTGGCTGGAGGCTTCTTACAATCCGGTAGTCGATGCCAATAACCGGCTCTACAAAGTGGTGAAGTTCGCCACGGTGATCACCGATCAGGTCAATCAGGAGCAAGCCGTCGCCGAAGCCGCGAACATTGCCTACAGCACCTCGCAGCAAACCGATCAAAGCGCCCAGCGAGGCAGCGCCGTGGTCACTCAGGCGGTGGATGTGATGCGTGATCTGGCCAAGCATATGCAAACCGCCGGCGATGGCATCGAAGCGCTCAATGAGCAGTCACTGGTGATTGGCTCCATCGTCAAAACCATCAGCGGCATTGCCGAACAAACCAACCTGCTGGCGCTCAACGCCGCCATCGAAGCGGCACGCGCCGGTGAACAGGGCCGGGGGTTTGCCGTGGTGGCCGATGAGGTCCGGCAACTGGCTTCGCGCACCAGCCAGGCCACCGACGAAATTGTCGTTGTGGTGCGGCAGAACCAGGACATGGCACGCAACGCCGTGGCCCTGATGACCGACGGCAAGCTCCAGGCAGAGCAGGGGCTGGCGCTGGCGGCGGAAGCCGGCACTGTGATCGTCGAGATCCAGGATGGCGCGCAGAAAGTGGTGAATGCTGTCGGGCAGTTCGCCAATCAGTTGGCGTCTTGATGTCCTGCTCCTGAAGAAATCGCCTGCACTGGTTCCTGCAAGGTGTTACACGCAGGCGCTGGCGCAGGTGGCGATCTTTTCGCCCGCTCGATCCCTGTTTTGCAAGATGTCGTTACAATCGGCTCCTTCCCCCAAGGAGCAGGCATCCATGAGCGTTTCTCACCGTCGTCCGGTCCCGTTGTCCAAGGCCTATCGTCTACTCAATCACGGGCCGACCGTTCTGGTCAGCGCGGCTCATGACGGTCAGCGCAATATCATGGCGGCTGCCTGGGCCATGCCGCTGGATTTCGAACCGCCGAAAATCGCCGTGGTGCTGGACAAGTCCACCTGGACCCGGCAACTGCTGGAAGCCTCGGGCACCTTCGTGTTGAACGTTCCCTGCGCAGCGCAGGCCGATATCGTACAAACCGTCGGTTCGACGTCTGGCCTGGCGCTCACCCGGGAGCAGGGGCGCGACAAATTCCAGACCTATGACCTGCCGACGTTCGCGGCCGAACTGATCGACGCACCGATGCTCGAAGGCTGCGTTGCCTGGCTCGAATGCCGGTTGTTGCCGGAACCCGACAACCATCAGCAGTACGACCTGTTCCTCGCCGAAGTGATTGCCGCTCAGGCCGACGAGCGCGTGTTCAGTGACGGCCGTTGGCACTTTGAAGGCCAGGATGCGTTGCGTACCCTGCACCACGTCGCCGGCGGGCATTTTCTGACCATCGGCAACCCTGTGGATGGCAAAACCTTGCAGCCATGAAGTGACTGCTACCCTAGCCATAAGCACATTCACAAAGAGGCCAGGCAATGAGCAAGTTGCGTGTGGGGATTATTTTTGGGGGGCGTTCGGCAGAGCACGAAGTGTCGTTGCAATCGGCGAAGAACATCGTCGATGCGCTGGATCGTTCGCGCTTCGAGCCGGTGTTGGTTGGTATCGACAAGCAAGGCCACTGGCACCTCAATGACCCGTCGAATTTCCTGCTGAACCAGGAAAACCCGGCGCTGATCGCTCTCAATCAGTCCAATCGCGAATTGGCGGTCGTACCGGGCAAGGCGAGCCAGCAACTGGTTGAAACCTCCAGCCAGGAGCTGTTGGGCCATGTCGATGTGATCTTCCCGATTGTCCACGGCACCCTCGGTGAGGACGGCTGCCTGCAAGGGCTCTTGCGCATGGCCGACCTGCCGTTTGTTGGCTCCGATGTGCTCGGATCGGCGGTTTGCATGGACAAGGACATCAGCAAGCGTTTGCTGCGCGATGCCGGGCTGGCGGTCACGCCGTTCGTGACCCTGACCCGTACCACTGCGGCGCGCAAAAGCTTTGCCGAAGTGGCGGGAAAGCTCGGTTTGCCGTTGTTCGTCAAACCGGCAAACCAGGGCTCTTCCGTGGGGGTGAGCAAAGTCAACGACGAAGCCGAATACACCGCGGCAGTCGAGCTGGCATTGGGCTTCGATGAAAAAGTGCTGGTCGAGTCTGCCGTCAGCGGCCGCGAGATCGAATGCGCGGTGCTCGGTAACGAAGACGCCATCGCCAGCGGTTGTGGCGAAATCGTGGTGCACAGCGGGTTTTATTCCTACGACAGCAAATACATCGATGACAAGGCCGCTGAAGTGGTGGTGCCGGCCCAGATCAGTCATGAGGCCAGCGAGCGTATTCGTGCCATGGCCGTCGAGGCGTTCCATGTCCTGGGCTGTTCCGGTCTGGCGCGGGTCGATGTGTTTCTGACCGACAGCGGTGAAGTGCTGATCAACGAAATCAATTCGCTACCCGGATTCACCCGCATCAGCATGTACCCGAAACTGTGGCAGGCCGCTGGCATGACCTACAGTGAACTGGTCACGCGATTGATCGAGCTGGCGCTGGAGAAACACCGGATTCGGCAGACGCTGAAAATCAGTCGATAAGCGGGTGCGATGGCCTGATCTCAAACTGCAAAAAAGGGCCTACCCCCTCGGTAGGCCCTTTCTCATCTCTGCGTAAGACTCAATCCCCCAGCGCTTCTCCCTCACGCCGAGGGTCGGCTCCACCGGTCAGCGATACTTTGCCTTGGGCATCCTTTGTTCGAACAATCGCCTGGGTGCCGCTGGTCATGTCGATTTCATTCACTTCATGCCCTTTGGCTTTCAACGCCTGAATCAGCGCCGGGCTGAACTGCCCGCGTTCCAGCTCGGTCGGGCCATTGCGACTGCCGAAATTGGGCAGGTTGATGGTTTGCTGCGCATCGAGGTTCCAGTCGAGCAGGCCGATGGTGGACTTGGCGACGTACTCGATGATTTGCGAACCGCCGGGTGAGCCGATGGTGGCGAGGAATTCACCGCTCTGGCGGTCGAAGATCAAGGTCGGGGCCATGGACGAACGTGGGCGCTTGCCGGGTTCGACGCGGTTGGCGACTTTTTGCCCATGCTCATCGGGGATGAAGGAAAAGTCCGTCATTTCGTTGTTGAGCAGGAATCCCTGCACCATCAGGTGCGAGCCAAACGCAGACTCGATGGTGGTGGTCATGGACACTGCGCCGCCCTCGTCGTCGATCGCTACCACCTGTGAGGTGGAAATACGCAACGGCGACCGGTCCGGCGCATAGGCAACCTGAATGCCCGGAGGCGTGCCCGGTTCAGCCGTGCCCATGCTGCGTTCACCGATCAGTGCGGCGCGGCTGGCCAGGTAAGCCGGGTCTACCAGGCCTTTCACCGGTACCGGCACGAAGTCCGTATCCGCCACGTACTGCGCGCGATCGGCATAGGCCAGGCGCTCGGCTTCGGATATCAGGTGCACGGCTTGCGGAGACGGTTCGCTGCCCGCAGGCGCGTCGGTTTTCACCGGTTGCAGCGGTGCCAGGGCGTAGCGGTTATTGCGTGTCTCCAAGGCTTGAAGCGTGCCGAGGATCTGCGCCACGGCGATCCCGCCCGACGACGGTGGCGGCATGCCGCAGACCTGCCAGCGCTTGTAATCGGTGCACAGTGGCGCGCGCTCCTTGGCCATATAGCCCTTGAGGTCGCTCAGTGAAAGGCTGCCAGGGTTGGCGTGGCCCTGAACCTTGTCCACGATTTCCTGCGCGACGGCGCCCTGGTACAACGCATCCGGCCCTTCGTTGGCGATGCGTTGCAGCACGGCGGCCAATGCCGGGTTTTTCAGGCGGGTGCCAACGGCTTTCGGGCGGCCATCGGCATTCAGGAAATAGGCGACCATGTCGGGCGAACTGCGCAGCGACGAATCCGACGCGATCAACTGATACAGGCGTGGCGAAATGACGAAGCCTTGCTCCGCCAGCTTGATCGCCGGTTCGAACAGCTGTGCCCAGGGCAGGCGGCCGTGTTTTTTGTGGGCCAGTTCCAGGGCGCGCAATACGCCTGGCGTCCCTACCGAGCGACCACCAATTTGCGCCTGGGTGAAAGGCATGGGTGTGCCGTCGGCTTGCAGGAAAAGCCTTTCCGTGGCACCGGCCGGTGCCGTTTCGCGGCCGTCATATGTGCGCACGTTCTTGCCGTCCCACAGCATGATCAAAGCGCCGCCACCAATGCCCGACGATTGCGGCTCGACCAGCGTCAACACCGCTTGCATTGCAATCGCCGCATCGATGGCCGAACCGCCTCGACGCAGCATTTCCCGCCCGGCCTCGGCCGCCAGCGGGTTGGCGGCGGCTGCCATGTGCTTCGAGGCGTGCCGGGTTTGCAGGTCGGTGCGATAGCCGGAAGCGCTTTCCGGCGCGACCGGTAGCGTCGAGACAGATGGCGCGTTGCAGGCGGTCAGGGCTAAAGCCACAGTGATCATCGACAACGCTGACAGGCGCATGCGCTTCAAGTGGAAGGCTGAGAACATGCGGGGCACTCCGTCCGTGGGATAAAGGATTCGTGGACTTTATCGGCCACCGCCCGGTGACGCAAACCATGTCCCACGGCCAGGACGCTTTTTTCCTTCATCAATGGATGGAATTTCTGTAGGGTCGATGCCATCAGGCAGGCCAGAAGATCAACAAGAGGCAGACATGCAGACCGAGTTCCCGACCCAGCCAAGCTACCGCACCCAGCGCGAACAATTCCTCGCGGCGGCCACCGCCGCCGGGGCGACGCTGACCGAGTATCCACACCCGCTCACAGGACCCTTCGGCGAGGCCTTGAGCACCGATGTGGCTGTCCTGGGTGATCCGGGCGCCAAACGTCTGCTGATTGCGCTCAGCGGCACCCATGGGGTTGAAGGCTTCTATGGCTCGGGGTGTCAGATCAAGTGGCTGCAGGAGCTGGGCAAGCGTTCGTTGCCAGCCGATGTCGCCGTGGTAATGATCCACCTGATCAACCCCTGGGGGACGGCGTGGCTGCGTCGGGTCAACGAAGACAACATCGACCTCAACCGCAATCACCTGAACTTCGAGCGGCCCCTGCCGGACAACCAGGCGTATGAGGGTTTGCACGAGATCTACGCCTGCACCCAGTTGGAAGGTCCCGAGCGTGAGCGCACGGACGCCTTGCTGGATGCGCAGATTCGCCAGCACGGCTGGCCGGCGGTCATGTCGATTGTCGAAGGCGGGCAGCATGCGCATCCCGATGGCTTGTTCTATGGCGGCCTGGCGCCGAGCTGGTCGAATCGCACCTTGCACCAGATCATCCAGAAGCATGTAGCCCATGCCGATGTCGCCATGTGTTTCGACTTGCACACCGGGGCCGGAGAATACGGTCATCCGATGCTGCTGACGATTACCGAAGCGGCCTATCCGGCGCTGGTCGATGCGCAGGCGATTTATGGTCCGTGGCTCTACACCTTGCACGCCGGTGCCGACACCCTGAGTGAAACCGGTGTTGCGGCCACCGCAACTGGCTACACCTCGCAGGCATTGATCAATGCGCTGCCGCAGGTGCGGCTGATGCCATTCGTCATTGAGTGCGGAACGTATCCGGGAGCTCAGGTGCATCGCCATCTGCGTGATGACCACTGGCTGCATCTGCACGGCAATCCGAGCGACGCGGTGGGGCGCGAGATCAAGTTGAATCTGCTGGAGCAGTTCTATCCGGCCGATAGCGACTGGCAGGCGATGGTCTGGTTGCGGACCTGGCAGATCTGGGAGCGGGCTTTGTCGGCGTTGCCAACGATCTGAGGTTGAGGCTGTTTTATGTAGGAGCGAGCCTGCTCGCGATGAATCCAAAGACGCTGCGGGGTATCAGGCTCGCCGCGTCATCGTTGACGATCATCGCGAACAAGCTTGCTGCAGCAGGCATAAAAGGCAGGCATAAAAAAACGGCCTACCTTTCGGTAAGCCGTTTTTAGTACTTGGTGGCTACACAGGGACTTGAACCCCGGACCCCAGCATTATGAATGCTATGCTCTAACCAACTGAGCTATGTAGCCAAGTGGCGCGCATTATTCACCGGTAACGGGGATGCGTCAAGCATAAATCTAAAATATTTCTCTACACTTTCAACCGCTTATCCTTCTGACCCGAAAAAACGGGTCAGGGCAGGGCATCATTTGAGCTGAAATCTGCCGGTATTGGCGCTCAAAGCCTTGCTGCCCTGGCTCAAGGTGTCTGCCGCAAGGTTCACCGCCCGCGCGCCTTCGAGCAAGCGGACCGCCGCCTGATCGACTTGCTGGATGTTGCCGCTGACCTCATCGGCGGTGCTCGCTTGCTCGTCGACCGCCGTGGCGATCTGCGCCAGGGTGTCGGTGACGCCCTGGACGGCGCTGGCAATCTCCCCCAATCGATGACCGAGGCTGGTGACGGCTTGCGCATCGGTCTGAGCCTGCCCGCAGGCCGCTTCCATCAGGCTGACGGCTTCGTTCACGGTGCTGCGCAGGCTATCGACGGTGCCGGCGATTTGCGCGGTCGAGGACTGGGTGCGCTGTGACAGGCTGCGCACTTCATCGGCCACCACCGCGAAGCCGCGGCCCTGTTCACCGGCGCGAGCTGCTTCGATGGCGGCATTGAGCGCGAGCAGGTTGGTCTGTTCGGCAACGCCGCGAATGGTATCGACCACCAGTTGAATCTGCTGCCCCTGCTCACTGACCCGTCCCAGCGCCGCTGCCGTGTCATTCAGGCGTTGATTGAGTTGTTGGATGCTGGCCGTTGTGCGCTGACTGTCACGGCTGCTGTCGGCGGCGATACGCTGAGTCTGCTGAGCACTGCCGGACGCTCGTTCGCAGCTGTCGGACACGCCTTGGGAGGTCGCGGCCAGTTGTGTCGCCGCCGCCGCAATCTGACTGATTTGCAGTTGTTGGGCTTCAACCTCGCCCAAGGCGTCGGCGGAGTGATGATTGAGGGTTTGCACCGCGTTGCTCAGTTGCAGTGTTTCGTGATCGACCCCCAGCAGGCTGGCGCGCAATTGCACCACCGCGACGTTGAGGGCGGTGCTGATGGCTGCCAGTTCGTCGCGACCTTGTACTGGCACCTGCAAGCTCAGATTGCCATCGCGCAAGGCTTCGGCCAGCAAGGTGATACCGCTGGCGCTACGGCGGATCGACGCCTGCAAGCAGATGAACAGGTACAGCGCGGCCAGCAGCAGGCTGCCAAATATGCTCGCCGCCAAAATGAACTGGCGTATGGCAGAACCCTGGTAGTCATCCAGACGCTGATCCAGTGAAACCAACGATTGCTGGCGCAACGCGGCAAGGTCGGAGAGCAGGGCGTCGAGGCTGCGTTCGAACTCCTCGGGCTTGAGGGTGATGCTGCCGCCGAACACGCCGTCATCCAGGACTTTCAGGCCGGCGTCGAGGTGCTTGAGGCTGTTATGGTATTGCCCGGCCCAACCTTGCAGCGCGCTGGGCAACCGCGCCTCAAGTAAACCTGCCGTTTTGACCAGTTGTTCCCGGGCATCGCCGATGCGGCTGCGCAAGTCGCGCAGTTGCAGACGACTTTGCAACGTAAATTGCCCCGACACCACCGAAGCCTGACCGACACTGGCCAGGCGGCCGACGCGTTCGATCAGGTCGGGCGCGTGCTGGGTGGAGATCTGCGTCAGCAGGTAGGTTTCCAGCCAGGGTGCCAGCGTCAGCCGATTATCCATGGCGATCTGCTCGCGCAAGGCTTGCAGGGCGCTCAGGGCGTTGGTGAAGCGATCGTAGCCGTCCGGCCACCAACCGACGCTGCTCAGACTTTTCGAATCCAGGCCGTTGAGGGCAGTTTGCAGCGCTTGAAAACGGGTCAGGGTTTCGCCTTCCGCGCCTTCCTTTTGCAGGGCGCTGCTCAGGTCTGAAGTGGCTTGGGCGACTGCGGGCTGGACTGCGTCGAATGCGCCCATGGCGGCGAGGGTGGCCGGCGTTGGCTGGCGATTGGTTTCGGTGGCGCGCCAGCGAGCCGCACGGTCACGCTGGGCCTCCAGCAGGTTATCGAGCGCATCCAGAGCGAGTAATTGACGGACCCCGGCCCGTTCGCCGGAAATCAGGTTCAGTTTGTCGCGATAGTCCAGACCAATCATCCATAGACTGCCGGCCAGCGGCAGGATAAACAGCAGAAACAACAGCTGAAATTTGCGTGCGAAGCCAAAACGCCCCAGCAGCCTGATCCCCGGTGATAAAAAAGCCTGCATGCCCCATGACTCCTTCGGACACCACGCGCCATTGGCGTGCATCGAGGTCTTGGCGACCACGATCTGTGCCCCGTAAAAGGCCTCGAAAGTTCACCTTTGCCCGCTCTGTAGGCCGACTCTGTGGTGAAACTTCCCATTCTCGGTCCCCTTTGTAAGGGGGCCGCGTTGAAGCGCAAGAGCGAGGCAAGATTCAGACCATGGCGTTGAGCTATCACTGTTTTGCCGATGAATATCGAAGTCGTTAGCAGGCTAAGGGGATGGCATTGTTGCACCGAAAAATGGCACATTGGCGCACCTGCCTGTGCACACCTACCTGTTGTCCGGAAATTCTCATGGCTATCAGCAATGCTCAGTCCGCCACTGCATCGGCGGCCACTCCTTTACAAAGCAGTCCGTTGGTGATGCGCATCATTGGCGCGGTGGCGCTGGCGCATTTGATCAACGACCTGATCCAGTCGGTATTGCCGTCGATTTACCCGATGCTCAAGGCCAACTACGGCCTGACATTCACTCAGGTCGGCCTGATTACCTTGACCTTTCAACTGACCGCTTCGCTATTGCAGCCGTGGGTCGGGTATCACACCGATCGCCATCCCAAGCCCTGGCTGTTGCCCGCCGGCACTGTGTGCACGCTGGTCGGGATTCTGATGATGTCGGTGGTCGGCAGCTTTCCATTGATTCTGCTGGCGGCGGGGTTGATCGGTATCGGCTCCTCGACCTTTCACCCGGAAGCTTCACGCGTGGCGCGACTGGCTTCGGGCGGGCGCTTCGGGCTGGCGCAATCGACCTTCCAGGTCGGTGGCAACGCGGGATCGGCCTTCGGTCCCTTGCTGGCGGCCGCCATCATCATTCCCTACGGTCAGGGGCATGTGGCCTGGTTCGGCCTGTTCGCTGTATTTGCGTTGTTCGTGCTCTACCGCATCAGTCGCTGGTACGCCAACCATTTGAACCTGTTCAAGCTCAAACAGGGCCAGGCGGCGACTCACGGCTTGTCCAAAGGCCGGGTGATCAGTGCGTTAGTAGTGCTGGGGCTGCTGGTGTTCTCCAAGTATTTCTACATGGCCAGTTTCACCAGTTATTTCACCTTCTACCTGATCGAGAAGTTCGACCTGTCGGTGGCCAGTTCGCAACTGCACCTGTTCCTGTTTCTCGGTGCGGTTGCGGCGGGGACCTTCTTCGGTGGGCCGATCGGCGACAAGATCGGGCGCAAGGCGGTGATCTGGTTCTCGATCCTCGGCGTAGCGCCGTTCACCCTGGTCTTGCCGCACGTTGATCTGTTCTGGACCAGCATTCTGAGCGTGGTCATCGGCTTCATCCTGGCTTCGGCGTTCTCGGCGATCGTGGTCTACGCCCAGGAACTGGTGCCGGGCAATGTCGGGATGATTGCCGGGGTGTTCTTCGGCCTGATGTTCGGTTTTGGCGGCATTGGCGCGGCCTTGCTGGGCCATCTGGCGGATATTCGCGGTATCGAATACGTGTACTTGCTGTGTTCGTTCCTGCCGTTGCTCGGAGTGCTGGCGATTTTCCTGCCGCGTACTCAAAAGATCTGATTCAGGCCGGGACAGCAGGCACAAAAAAGCCGCGTATCAAACGCGGCTTTTTCTTGAGCGGGTGTTTTACACGTTGAAGCGGAAGTGCATCACGTCGCCGTCCTTGACGATGTAGTCCTTGCCTTCCAGGCGCCATTTACCGGCTTCCTTGGTACCGGCTTCACCCTTGTACTGGATGAAGTCGTTGTAGGCGATCACTTCGGCGCGGATGAAGCCTTTTTCGAAGTCGGTGTGGATCACGCCCGCAGCTTGTGGTGCGGTGGCACCTACGCGGACGGTCCAGGCGCGGACTTCTTCGACACCGGCGGTGAAATAAGTCTGCAGGTGCAGCATTTCGTAGCCAGCGCGGATCACGCGGTTCAGGCCTGGCTCTTCGAGGCCCAGGGCTTCGAGGAACATGTCTTTCTCTTCACCGTCTTCCAGTTCGGCGATTTCCGCTTCGATCTTGTTGCAGACCGGAACAACCATGGCGCCTTCTTCTTCGGCGATGGCTTTTACCACGTCCAGGTGCGGGTTGTTTTCGAAACCGTCTTCAGCGACGTTGGCGATGTACATGACCGGTTTGGTGGTCAGCAGGTGGAAGCCCTTGATCACTGCCTTTTCGTCGGCACTCATGTTCTTCATCAGGCTGCGTGCAGGCTTGCCCAGGGTGAAGTGAGCGATCAATTGCTCCAGCAGGCCTTTCTGGACCACTGCGTCCTTGTCACCGCCCTTGGCGTTGCGCGCGACTTTCTGCAGTTGCTTCTCGCAGCTGTCGAGGTCGGCGAAGATCAGTTCCAGGTCGATGATTTCGATGTCGCGTTTCGGGTCGACGCTGTTGGAGACGTGAATCACGTTCTCGTCTTCGAAGCAGCGGACCACGTGGGCGATGGCATCGGTTTCGCGGATGTTGGCCAGGAATTTGTTACCCAGGCCTTCACCTTTCGACGCACCGGCCACCAGGCCAGCGATGTCGACGAATTCCATGGTGGTCGGCAGGATGCGCTTTGGATTGACGATCGCGGCCAGGGCTTCCAGGCGCGGGTCCGGCATCGGCACGATACCGCTGTTGGGCTCGATAGTGCAGAAGGGGAAGTTCTCGGCCGCGATACCGGATTTGGTCAGGGCGTTGAACAGGGTGGACTTGCCGACGTTAGGCAGGCCGACGATGCCGCAATTGAATCCCATGGTGTTTCCCCTCGGATAAGAGTCAGGCCTTCTGGCTGTGCAGGTTTTTCATCGCGCGGTTCCATTCACCGGCGAGGATATCCGGCAGCACGCCGAGGGCAAAGTCGATGCTGGCATCGAGTTTTTCCTGTTCGGCGCGTGGCGCACGACCCAGGACGAAATTTGAAACCATACTGGCAACGCCCGGGTGGCCAATGCCAAGCCGCAAGCGGTGAAAGGTATTCTGATTGCCCAGTTGCGCGATGATGTCGCGCAACCCGTTGTGACCGCCATGGCCGCCGCCCTGTTTGAGCTTGGCGACGCCCGGAGGCAGGTCGAGTTCGTCGTGCGCCACCAGGATCTCTTCGGGCTTGATGCGGAAGAATCCGGCGAGTGCCGCTACGGCCTGGCCGCTGCGGTTCATATAGGTGGTGGGAATCAGCAGACGAACATCCTGACCCTGATGCGTATAGCGCCCGGTCAGGCCGAAATATTTGCGATCGGCCACAAGGTTCACGCCTTGTGCGCTCGCGATGCGCTCAACAAAAAGGGCCCCTGCGTTATGCCGGGTCTGTTCGTATTCAGCGCCTGGATTTCCCAAGCCAACGATCAGTTTTATGGCAGTCACGATAGGGGCCCTTCTTTGGAGTGGTGGATAACATCGCCGCCATCAGGGAGTGCGGCGAAAGTGGACGAAAATTGCTCATTTACCATTATGTAAACTCCGCGTTCTCGCCCGCTTTCTCGCTACGCTCTAGTCCGCGATGTTTCCGGTCACTCCGGCGAACAGAGTGAAATTACTCTGCTGCGCCTTCTTCGGTAGCTTCTGGAGCAACACGTGGAGCGTGAACGTTGGCAACAGCCAGGTCGTTACCGTGAGCCAGAGCAACGAACTCAACGCCTTTAGGGGCGGTGATGTCGGACAGGTGAATGATCGAGCCGACTTCAGCGTTAGCCAGGTCAACTTCGATGAATTCAGGCAGGTCTTTTGGCAGGCAGGACACTTCGATTTCAGCAACAACGTGCGAAATCTCGCCGCCTTTCTTCACCGGAGCAGCTTCGTTGATGAAGTGCACTGGAACGGTAGCGGTCAGCTTCTGGCCGGCAACTACGCGTACGAAGTCAGCGTGCATCACGTGGCCTTTGGCCGGGTGACGCTGCAGAGCCTTGATGATTACGTTTTGCTTGGTGCCGCCAACGTTCAGCTCGATGATGTGGCTGTAAGCCGCTTCGTTTTCGAGCAGTTTGGCAACTTCTTTAGCCAGCATGCTGATGGATTCAGGGGCTTTTTCGCCACCGTAAACTACAGCTGGAACCAGGCTTGCGAGACGACGCAGGCGGCGGCTCGCACCTTTCCCCAGGTCGGAACGCACTTCAGCATTCAGAGTAAAATCGTTCATGTTGTATCTCCAAAATAACCACATTCGCCCCAGCGTTTGCGACCAGCGCTAAAGGCGATATGGGCAAAAAAGCCCCGCCCCGACAGGAATGCCGGGGCGGGGCGCTTTTCGTCAACGAGATGTTCGAGAAGGGCAGGGCCCTTAGCGGAACATCGCGCTGATCGATTCTTCATTGCTGATGCGGCGGACCGCCTCGGCAACTACCGGTGCGATATCCAGTTGACGGATACGCGCACAGGCTTGTGCAGCAGCGGACAGCGGGATGGTGTTGGTCACCACCAGCTCGTCCAGCACGGAATTTTCAATGTTTTCGATCGCCCGACCCGACAGCACAGGGTGCGTGCAGTAGGCGAAAACCTTGGCAGCGCCATGCTCTTTCAGGGCCTTGGCCGCGTGGCACAGGGTGCCGGCGGTATCGACCATGTCATCGACCAGAATACAGGTACGCCCTTCGACATCACCGATGATATGCATCACTTCAGAGTGATTGGCTTTCTCACGGCGTTTGTCGATGATCCCGAGATCCACGCCCAGGGATTTGGCAACGGCACGTGCACGCACGACGCCACCAATGTCCGGGGACACGATCATCAGGTTTTCGAAGCGCTGATCTTCAATGTCATCCACCAGAACCGGGGAGCCGTAGATGTTATCTACCGGAATATCGAAGAAACCCTGGATTTGGTCAGCATGCAAATCAACCGTGAGAACACGGTCGATGCCGACTACGGTAAGCATGTCAGCCACGACTTTCGCGCTGATAGCCACACGTGCGGAACGCGGACGGCGATCCTGACGGGCATAACCAAAGTAAGGAATAACAGCAGTGATACGAGTAGCTGAGGAGCGGCGGAAGGCATCGGCCATCACTACCAGTTCCATCAGGTTATCGTTGGTCGGAGCGCAAGTCGGCTGAATAATGAAAACATCTTTACCGCGGACGTTTTCATTGATCTCGGCTGTAATTTCGCCGTCGGAGAACTTACCGACAGAGATGTCACCGAGAGGGATATGCAGCTGACGTACGACACGCCGAGCCAGATCGGGGTTAGCGTTCCCCGTAAAGACCATCATCTTGGACACGCGCAGTACCTGAAGGCTGAGGGTAACCTGGATGAGTATAGGAAAATGGCAGGGGCGGCTGGATTCGAACCAACGCATGGCAGGATCAAAACCTGCTGCCTTACCGCTTGGCGACGCCCCTGTATCTGTTGCAACGATTACCCAGTAATCGATTCCTTTAGAGCAGACTTTGCAGCTTGCGATGCAACATCGAAATGTTGCTTCCTTTTGCTACAAACCCTGTAAGGGTCTCTGTAAGAAGGGCCGAGACTTTATCAGCTTCAGCTTTGCTTGGGAAGCCCCCAAACACACAACTTCCAGTTCCGGTGAGTTTCGCTTCGGTAAAATTACCTAACAAATTCAATGCGTTACGTACCTCTGGATAACGCCTTGATACTACCGGCAAGCAGTCATTTCGACTGTTTCCCTTGGGAACGGGGCGCACTTTAATGGGCGGCGAGTTACGTGTCAACAACGGATCGGAAAAAATTTCTGCCGTACTTACAGATACTTGCGGCACGAGCACGAGATACCACGGTTCTTCCGGGTCTACCGGGGTCAGTTTCTCGCCCACGCCCTCGGCGAAAGCGGCGTGACCACGGACGAAAACCGGGACGTCGGCACCTAGCGTCAGACCCAGGGCGGCCAGCCGATCCTCATCCCAGCCCAATTGCCAGAGGTGATTCAGGCCCAGCAGGGTGGTTGCGGCATTCGAGCTGCCGCCACCGATCCCGCCGCCCATGGGCAGGATTTTATCGATCCAGATATCGATGCCGAGCGAGCAACCGGATTGCTCCTGAAGTTTTTTCGCCGCTTTGACGATCAGGTTGCTGTCATGGGGGACGCCTTCGAACTCGGTGTGCAGGCGAATGACACCGTCATCGCGCACGGCGAAGGTGATTTCGTCGCCATAGTCCAGAAATTGAAACAGCGTCTGCAATTCGTGATAGCCGTCTGCGCGGCGACCGAGAATGTGCAGCATCAGGTTGAGCTTGGCCGGGGAGGGCAGGGTCAGGCGAGTGGCAGACATGTCATTGCCCCAGCTTGCGCGGTTGCCAGGCCTTGATCACCAGGGTGACATCAAGGTCGGTGCCGTGCAGTTTGATGCGCTCGGGCAACCAGTAACCGTTTTGCTCGGTGTAGGCGGTGTACTCGACTTGCCAGCCATCCTGCTCGAGATTGGCCAGGCGGCTGTCGCCATCGAGTGTCAGGCGGCTTTTGCTGTCCGGAGCCGGGAGTCCGCGGACCCACCAGGCCAGATTGGACACCGGCAACTTCCAGCCCAGCTGTTCTTCAAGCAGGACTTCCGGACTCGGCGCTTCATAGCGGCCCTGGTTGGCGACTTCCAGAGAGACTTTGCCCGGCCGCCCGGTCAGGCGTGCCGCACCGCGACCCAGGGGGCCGGAAAGGCGGATGTCGTAGTAATCCTGGCGTTGCAGCCAGAACAGCGTGCCACTACCTGAATCCTTGGGTGCGCGAATGCCGATCTTGCCGTCGATCTGCCAGCCGTCGAGACCGGTCAGTTGTTGCTTGTGCTCGCGCCATTGGGCGGGGTTGCCATGGCCCTCGACGGATTCGCGGGCACCGAAGCCCGCGCAACCGGCGAGCAGGGCGATGAAACTGAAAACGATGATGTGGCGCAAAAACATAATCTTAAAGAGTCTCTGATCCGGTCAGGCGTTTGATGGTGCCGCGCAGGGTTGGGCTGTCAGGCTGTTCCTTGAGGAATTTTCCCCAGATTTGTTTGGCTTCGCGTTGCTTGCCATTGGCCCATAGCACTTCGCCCAGGTGCGCGGCGACTTCCTGATCAGGGAAGCGCTGCAGCGCCTGGCGCAGCAGGCGTTCGGCTTCGTCGAGGTTGCCCAGGCGGAAGTTGACCCAGCCGAGGCTGTCGAGCACCGCCGGGTCTTCCGGGCTGATCTGGTGGGCCTGTTCGATCAGGGCCTTGGCTTCGGCGTAACGGGTCGTACGATCGGACAGGGTGTAGCCCAGGGCGTTCAGCGCCATGGCGTTGTCCGGATCGCGCTTGATGATCAGGCGCAGGTCTTTTTCCATCTGCGCCAGGTCATTGCGCTTTTCCGCCTGCATGGCGCGGGTGTAGAGCAGGTTCAGGTCGTCCGGGTATTTCTGCAGGGCTTTTTCCAGGACGCTCCAGGCTTTGTCACCCTGTTTGTTGGCGGACAGGGCTTCGGCCTCGATCAAATACAGCTGGATCGCATAGTCCGGCTGCGCGTCGCGTTCGGCCGCCAGGCGGCGTTGTGCTTCGGCGGTCCTGCCGTTGTTCATCAGGATATCGGCCTGGCGCAATTGTGCCGGCAGGTAATCATTGCCCGGGCCCACCTGGCCATACTCGACCAGTGCACCCTGTGGATCGTTGCGCTCTTCAGCGATGCGGCCAAGGTTGAGGTGCGCGGAGTCGACGTGGCTTTCCCGGGCGATCAGGTCTTCAAGGTAGCCCTTGGCCTCGTCCCAGGCCTTGGCTTCCAGGCACACGAGCGCCAGGGAATAACGCAATTCATCGTCTTCCGGGTATTGCTGGACCAGGCTCGAGAACTCGGCTTTGGCGTCGTCCATCCGGTCCTGTTCAACGAGCATGCGCGCGTAGGTCAGGCGCAGGCGTTTGTCGTCCGGGTATTTCTTGATGCTTTTTTGCAGCAGCGGCAAGGCCTCGTCACCGCGATCGAGGGTTTGCAGCAGGCGCGCGCGCAGCAGAATCGGGGCTATTTCGCCTTCATCAGGCGGATTGTTTTCCAGCAGGGTCAGCGCGCCTTTGGCGTCGCCATCCTGCTGCATCAGCAAAGCCTTGCCGAAAATCAGCTGACTATTGTTCGGGTGGCGTTGCAATAAACGGTCGAAACTCTTCATCAGACCGTTACGCGTGTCCTGGTCGGTATCGGCGGCGGACAGGGCGAGGAAGTCGAAGTGGGTGTCGCCCTTGCCTTGCAGGACTTTCTCCATATAGACCATGGAGTCGTCATAGCGCCCTGCACGTGCCAGTTGTACGGCCGCGGCACGTTGCGCCTCGAGGTCGTTCGGGGCGTTTTTGGCCCAGATCAGCGAGGTATCCAGGGCGGCCTGATCGGCGCCCAGGTACTCGGCAATACGGAATGCCCGCTCGGAGATGCCCGGATCCTGGGTGTTGATGGCCTGGGTCACGTAGTTGTCCAGGGCAATGTCGAAACGATTGCGCTGGCCAGCCAGTTCGGCGCTCAGCAGGCTGAAGACCGTGTCTTCGCTGAATGAGCTGTAAACCTTGGGCTTTTCAGGTGCCGGAGTGCTGTCTTCGACCGGCGACGTACCGTCCGACGACACGGGTGCCAAGACCTGGCAGCCGCTGAGGAAGACAAAAGCGAGGAGCAACGCGGAGGATCTATTCATATAGGAAGAGGACGACTAACCTGCGGTCGGATCATCATGACACAAGCCTTGGGCCAAACATAACCGGCCTGCCATTTTCGCATGTGCGCGACTGTAAACGAGAACGGCTCGCAGTACGGGTAGAAGCCTGCCACGGCAATAGATATCGAATAGTTGTTCTGATTCCGTCGAAGTAGGACAATTGCCGGCTTCACGTCACCATCAGCGACTTTGAATGGCCTTCCTTGCACTCGGTATTAACCACAAGACTGCTTCAGTAGACGTCCGCGAGCGCGTGGCCTTTACCCCTGAGCAGCTGGTGGAGGCCTTGCAGCAGCTCTGCCGACTCACCGACAGCCGCGAAGCTGCGATCCTCTCCACCTGCAATCGCAGTGAGCTCTATATAGAACAGGATCACCTGTCGGCGGATATCGTTCTGCGCTGGCTGGCCGAATACCATCATTTGAGCCTCGACGAGCTGCGCGCGAGCGCCTATGTGCACGAAGATGATGCGGCAGTTCGTCACATGATGCGGGTGGCTTCCGGGCTCGATTCGCTGGTGCTGGGTGAACCGCAGATTCTCGGCCAGATGAAATCTGCCTACGCCGTGGCTCGGGAGGCCGGCACCATTGGCCCGTTGCTCGGACGCCTGTTCCAGGCCACGTTCAATGCCGCCAAGCAAGTGCGCACCGACACCGCCATCGGTGAAAACCCGGTCTCCGTGGCGTTTGCCGCGGTCAGCCTGGCGAAACAGATTTTCAGCGACCTGCAACGCAGCCAGGCCTTGCTGATTGGCGCCGGCGAGACCATCACCCTGGTCGCCCGCCATCTGCATGACCTCGGCGTAAAGCGAATAGTGGTCGCCAATCGCACGCTGGAGCGGGCGAGTACATTGGCCGAGCAGTTCGGCGCCCATGCGGTGCTGCTATCGGACATCCCGGCGGAACTGGTGCGCAGTGACATCGTCATCAGCTCCACTGCCAGCCAATTGCCGATCCTTGGCAAGGGCGCCGTGGAAAGCGCCCTGAAGCTGCGCAAGCACAAACCCATTTTCATGGTGGATATCGCCGTTCCCCGGGATATCGAACCAGAAGTCGGCGAGTTGGACGACGTTTATCTGTATAGCGTCGACGATCTCCATGAAGTGGTCGCCGAAAACCTCAAGAGCCGGCAAGGCGCTGCCCAAGCGGCGGAAGAGATGGTGTCGGTCGGCGCCGAGGATTTCATGGTCCGCCTGCGCGAATTGGCGGCGGTGGACGTACTCAAGGCCTATCGTCAACAAAGCGAACGCTTGCGCGACGAAGAATTGCAAAAGGCCCAGCGCCTGCTGGCCAACGGCGCGAGTGCCGACGATGTGCTGCTGCAACTGGCCCGTGGCCTGACCAACAAACTCATGCACGCACCGAGCGTGCAGTTGAAAAAGCTCTCTGCCGAAGGTCGCCTCGATGCGCTGGCGATGGCCCAGGAACTCTTTGCCCTCGGTGAGGGCTCATCGGAAAGCTTTTCGGATAAGAAACCGCAATGAAAGCGTCACTGCTCAATAAGCTGGACATCCTCCAGGACCGTTTCGAGGAATTGACCGCCTTGCTTGGCGATGGCGAGGTCATTTCCGATCAGAACAAATTCCGCACCTATTCCAAGGAGTACGCGGAAGTCGAGCCGATTGTCGACACCTATAAACAGTTGCTCAAAGTACAGGGTGACCTCGAAGGTGCCCAGGCATTGCTCAAGGACAGCGACCCGGACATGCGCGAAATGGCCGTGGAAGAAGTCCGCGAAGCCAAGGAACGCCTGGTCGAACTGGAAGCCAGCCTGCAACGCATGCTGCTGCCCAAGGATCCGAATGACGGTCGTAACGTCTTCCTGGAGATCCGGGCGGGTACTGGTGGTGACGAAGCGGCGATTTTCTCCGGCGACCTGTTCCGCATGTATTCGCGTTACGCCGAGCGTCGCGGTTGGCGGGTGGAAATCCTTTCGGAGAACGAGGGCGAGCACGGCGGCTATAAAGAAGTCATCGCTCGTGTGGAAGGCGACAACGTCTACGGCAAGCTGAAATTCGAATCCGGTGCGCACCGCGTGCAACGGGTTCCGGCTACCGAATCCCAAGGACGCATCCATACCTCGGCGTGCACAGTGGCGGTATTGCCCGAGCCGGATGAACAGGAAGCGATCGAGATCAACCCGGCAGACCTGCGGATCGACACTTATCGCTCCTCCGGTGCCGGCGGCCAGCACGTCAACAAGACCGACTCGGCGATCCGCATCACCCATTTGCCGTCCGGTATCGTGGTCGAGTGCCAGGAAGAACGATCCCAGCACAAGAACCGTGCACGGGCGATGTCCTGGCTGTCGGCCAAGCTCAACGATCAACAGGCCAGCGCCGCCGCCAATGCCATCGCCAGCGAGCGTAAATTGCTGGTGGGCTCGGGTGATCGCTCCGAACGCATCCGCACCTACAACTTCGCCCAGGGCCGGGTCACCGACCATCGGGTCAACCTGACGCTATATTCCCTCGACGAAATCCTCGCCGGCGGCGTCGATGCCGTGATCGAGCCGTTGCTGGCCGAATATCAGGCCGACCAACTGGCGGCGATAGGTGAGTAAATGACGATCATCGCCAGTTTGTTGCGCGCTGCCGATCTGCCCGACTCGCCTACGGCGCGTCTGGATGCAGAATTGTTGCTGGCGGCGGCGTTGGGCAAGTCCCGTAGTTTTCTGCACACCTGGCCGGAGCGCATCGTTCCGAGCGAAGCGGCGCTGGTGTTCGCCGAATACCTGCAGCGCCGTCGCAGCGGTGAGCCGGTGGCCTACATTCTGGGCCAGCAAGGTTTCTGGAAGCTCGATCTGGAAGTGGCGCCACACACGCTGATCCCGCGTCCTGACACCGAGCTTTTGGTGGAAGCCGCGCTTGAATTGTTGCCAGCTACACCGTCCAGGGTCCTCGACCTCGGCACCGGCAGTGGTGCCATCGCCCTGGCCCTGGCCAGCGAGCGTCCGGCCTGGAAGGTCACCGCCGTCGATCGCGTGCTCGAAGCCGTGGCCCTGGCCGAACGCAATCGTCAGCGCCTGAATTTGAACAACGCCACGGTGCTGAGCAGTCATTGGTTCAGCGCCCTGGAAGGTCAGCGGTTTGATCTGATCATCAGCAATCCACCCTACATCGCGGCGACCGATCCGCACCTGGCGGAGGGCGACGTGCGCTTCGAACCGGCCAGTGCCCTGGTGGCCGGAGTCGACGGGCTCGACGATTTGCGCTTGATCGTCGCCCAGGCACCGGAGCATCTGGCAGCCGGTGGCTGGCTGATGCTGGAACACGGATATGACCAGGCCGAGGCGGTGCGTGATTTGCTGCTGACCCGTGGCTTTGAAGACGTCCACAGCCGTACCGATCTGGGCGGTCATCAACGCATCAGTCTGGGGCGTCTGCCATGCTGAATGATCAGGAATTGCTGCGCTACAGCCGGCAGATTCTGTTGCACCACGTCGACATCGACGGTCAGTTGCGCTTGAAAGACAGTCGCGTGCTGATTATCGGTCTTGGTGGTTTGGGTGCGCCGGTAGCGCTGTATCTGGCAGCGGCGGGTGTCGGCCAGTTGCATCTGGCGGACTTCGATACGGTCGACCTGACCAATCTGCAACGCCAGATCATTCACGACACCGACAGCGTCGGCATGAGCAAGGTCGATTCGGCGATCAAGCGCCTGACGGCAATCAATCCCGAGGTTCAACTGGTCGCCCATCGTACGGCGCTGGATGAAGACTCCCTGGCGGCGGCCGTTGCAGGTGTGGACCTGGTCCTCGACTGTTCCGACAATTTCTCCACCCGTGAAGCGGTCAATGCCGCTTGCGTGGCCGCCGCAAAACCGCTGGTCAGCGGCGCAGCGATTCGCCTTGAAGGGCAGTTGTCGGTGTTCGACCCGCGTCGTCCGGAAAGTCCGTGCTACCACTGTTTGTACGGGCATGGCAGCGAGGCCGAACTGACCTGCAGCGAGGCCGGAGTGGTCGGTCCGCTCGTGGGGCTGGTCGGTAGCCTTCAAGCCCTTGAGGCACTCAAGCTGCTGGCGGGTTTCGGCGAGCCGTTGGTGGGGCGCCTGTTGTTGATCGACGCCTTGGGCTCGCGTTTCCGTGAGTTGCGCGTCAAGCGGGACCCGGGTTGCAGCGTTTGTGGGCCAAAGCATGCGTGAAGCGCCGATTGGCGTGTTCGACTCCGGCGTCGGTGGGCTTTCGGTGCTGGCCGAGATCCAGCGTTTGTTGCCCAACGAGTCACTGCTGTACGTCGCCGATTGCGGCAATATTCCTTACGGCGAGAAAACCCCGGAATTCATCCGACAGCGTTGCAGCGTCATGGCCGGTTTCTTTCAACGGCAGGGCGCCAAGGCCCTGGTGCTGGCCTGCAACACGGCCACCGTCGCGGGGGTTGCCGACCTGCGACGCGATTATCCGCAATGGCCTATCGTCGGCATGGAACCGGCCGTCAAACCGGCGGCTGCCGCGACCCGCAGTGGCGTGGTCGGCGTGCTGGCCACGACCGGCACATTGCAGAGCGCCAAATTCGCGGCGTTGCTCGACCGTTTCGCCACGGATGTGCGCGTGATCACCCAGCCTTGCCCTGGGCTGGTGGAGCTGATTGAGAAGGGGGATTTGCACAGTCCCGCATTGCGTCAGCTGTTGGCAGGTTACGTCGAGCCCTTGCTTGCCGAAGGGGCTGACACCATCATCCTGGGCTGCACCCATTACCCTTTCCTGAAGCCGATGCTCAAGCAGATGATCCCCGATGACATCAGCTTGATCGACACCGGTGCTGCTGTTGCGCGCCAACTTCAGCGTTTGCTGGCCGAGCGCAATTTGCTCGCTGAAGGACCTGCGCGTGGGGCGCAATTCTGGACCAGTGCCGATCCCCTTCACTTCACAAATATTTTGCCGATACTGTGGAATACCGCTGGCGTTGTGCAAAGATTCAACGAGTAAAAGGTTGTGGGACAAGCGAATAATTGGGGTGAACTTCTAATAAATCGCCGACTTCTATAGCTGTGAGTGTCGAGCACCAAAAAAAACCAAACGTAATCGTTCGGAAAAGGAAGTTTCTAATGAAGCGTCTATTCTGCTTGGCCGCGATTGCGGCCGCACTGATGGGACACAGTTTTACCGCACAAGCGGCAGGCGTGGAGTTCGGGGTCGGCCAGACCAGCGACTCGACCACGACTTATCGATTGGGCATGCAGTTTGATTGGGACAAGAGTTGGTGGCAGAGCGACGTCGGTCGCCTGACCGGTTACTGGAACGGTGCCTACACCTATTGGAATGGCCGCAAGAGTACCAGCAACAATAGTCTTTCGTTCTCGCCAGTGTTCGTTTACGAGTTTGCCGGGGAGAGCATCAAACCTTACGTCGAACTGGGGGTGGGCGTGGCGTTTTTCAACCATACCCGGGTCGAAGACAATCGCATTGGCAGTGTCTTCGAGTTTGAAGACCGCTTGGGATTTGGTCTGCGTTTTGCCGGCGGGCATGAAGTCGGGATTCGGGCTATCCACTATTCCAACGCGGGGATGACCGACCCGAATGACGGCGCCGAGAGTTACGCGTTGCACTATACGATGCCGCTGTAAGGATCACTGCTTCGACAATTTGCACATACCCCTGTGGGAGCAAGCTTGCTTCCACAGGGGTATGTGTTTTCACTTTCAGCGATACGCCGTGGAAATCCCCCGGCGCTCATCGATGCATTCCGGCGCACCCATCTCGAATTCCCGGCAGATCAGCGGGCGTTTTTCATAGATGGTGCACATCATCGTGTTGCGATCCAGCGCCGCACACCAGCCGTCATCCAGGCGCAGCATGATTTCCCCGCCCCAGTCATCGGTGTCGATGAAGCGTTCGGGCACACCAGTGTCGGTGATCAGCATGACTTCGAGCTGGCAGCAGCAGGCTGCGCAGCTCGAGCAAGTGACCGCCGGCTCCGCGATTTGCGTGTGGGGGATGATTTTCATGTCGCGCAGTGTAAGTCAGTCACCCGCTGCTGTGTGAACGCTCAGACGGGACGTCTCAGTCATCAAGCGTCGAAGCGACCCAATAGCGGCTCGGTGATTGCCGATGGCTTGGCCAGGAGCAGTTGTGCGGTGCCGATGGTGCGCTCCATAAAGCCGCCTTCGCAGTAGCACAGGTAAAACTCCCACAGCCGCAGGAAATAGTCGTCATAACCCAGCTCACTCAGGCGACCCTGGGCGCGGCGAAAATTCTCGCGCCACAAGCGCAAGGTTCGCGCGTAATGCAGGCCGAAGTCTTCCATGTGCAGGAGGTTCATGTCGGTGTCGCGACTGACGATCTCCAGCATCTTCTGCACGCAGGGCAAGGCACCACCGGGGAAGATGTAGCGTTGAATGAAGTCGACGCTGTTCTTGGCCTGTTCATAGCGCTGGTCGCGGATGGTGATGGCTTGCAGCAGCATCAGGCCGTTGCTCTTGAGCAGGTGGGCACACTGTTTGAAATAGGTCGGCAAGAAGTGATGACCGACGGCCTCGATCATCTCGATCGACACCAGTTTGTCGTATTGGCCGGTGAGGTCGCGGTAGTCCTTGAGCAACAACGTGACCTGGTCTTGCAGCCCCAGGGCATCGATGCGCTGTGCGGTGAAGGCGTATTGCTCCCTGGACAGTGTGGTGGTGGTGACTTTGCAGCCATAGTGCTGCGCCGCGTACAGCGCCATGCTGCCCCAGCCCGTGCCGATCTCCAGCAAGTGATCCGTTGGCTTGAGGGCCAGCTTCTGGCAAATCCGCTGCAGTTTGTTCAACTGCGCTTGTTCCAGGCTGTCCTCGTCGGTCAAAAACTGCGCCGCCGAATACATCATCGTCGGGTCGAGAAACTGTTCAAACAGGTCGTTGCCCAAGTCGTAGTGGGCGGCGATGTTTTTCTGCGAGCCCTTGCGGGTATTGCGATTGAGCCAGTGCAGGCCCTGAATCAGCGGCCGGCCGAGTCTCGCCAGGCCACCTTCGAGGCCATCGAGCACTTCAAGATTACTCACGAACACCCGGACCACCGAGGTCAGGTCCGGCGAACTCCAGTAGCCCAGGATGAATGCTTCGCCCGCCCCAATCGAACCGTTGCTGGCCACCAGTCCCCACGCCGCGGCATCGAGGATATGGATCTCCCCCACCAAGGCATGGCTGGCACTGCCGAACACATGGCGTACGCCGTCTTCGATCAGCACCAGCTGGCCGTGCTTGAGTTGGTTCAATTGCCGAAGCACGCCACGGCGCAACAGCGATCCGGTCAGGCTGTGGGTGCTGAACAAGTTGGCTTTGGCCGAGACGCTAGAGGCTTTCATGATGGCGATCCTTGGGCAGGGTGGTGGCGGTCTGAAAGTTGCCGTCGGCCGCCTGATGGGCAAACAACGGCACGCGCTTGAGCAGCAGGCGCAGGGCTTGCCAATAAATGGCCAGGGCCGTTTTCGCGGTCATCCATGGAAAGCGCCGCAGGTAACGGTGCAGGCTGGCGCGATCGAGGGTTTCGCGTTCGAGCGTGAGCGTGGCGTCGAACAGTTTTTCTTCGCCCTGCCAGTCGGCCATGTGCACGCCAAGTCTTTTGGCCACGGGGCTGAAGCTCATGCGGTACTGGATATCGCGCGGCAGGAAGGGCGAAACGTGAAAAGCCTTGGGCACGGCGAAGTGTTGATGAAAATCCGCCAGGTCCTGCGGTGCCCTGGCGGGCAGCACGTAGTGATAGCGCTCGCGCCATGGCGTGTTGCTGACTTCGCAGACAATGGCCGCCAGTTGCCCGTCAGCTTCATGGCAATAGAAAAAACTCACCGGATTGAACGACAAGCCCCAACTGCGCGGTTGGGTCAGCAGGCAGACCGAACCTTGCGGCACATGGCCGATGGCTTCGCTGACCTGTTGGCGCACGGCGTCGATCAGGCGCATGCCGTTGCCGGTATAGGCCTTGAGGTAATCGCTTTCACGGAATGAAAACGGCGCAAAGCGGCTTACCCCCGCGAATCGTGACAAGCCGAGAACGGCGTCCTGTTCATCGAGGTCCAGGTACAACAGGCCGATCCGATAGCGGAATGCGTGGTGCCGGGGGGCAAAGCGCCGATGGGCGATCCAGCCGCTGTAAAGGGCGCTGTTCACAGGGTTTCTCCAAAAGCGCGGGCCACATGCAGGGCGCTGACTACGCCGTCTTCATGGAAACCGTTGGCCCAGTACGCGCCGCAGTACCAGGTGTGCTGCTGCCCGTCCAATTCGCCCCGGCGTGCCTGTGCCGCCACGGCCGCGAGGCTGTATTGCGGATGGGCGTAGGTGTATTTGGCGAGCACTTTGAGCGGATTGATGGCGGCGCTCTGGTTGAGACTGACGCAGAACGTCGTCTCGCTCTGGATGCCTTGCAGGATATTCATGTCGTAGGTGACGGCGGCCCGTGTATGGCCAGGGCCGCCGAGACGAAAATTCCAGCTGGCCCACGCGAGTTTTCGCTGAGGAAGCAGGCGCGTGTCGGTGTGCAGCACCACCTCATTGTCGGCATAGGGCAGGGCGCCGAGGATCGACTGCTCGGCTTCGCTCGGCGCTGCCAACAGTTGCAAGGCCTGATCGCTGTGGCAGGCGAACACCACCTTGTCAAAGCGCTCGCTCCCGGCAGGGCTGTGGATAACCACGCCATCTGCATCGCGATCGACCCGTGTGACAGGACAGTTGAGGCGGATTTTCTCGCGAAAGCTGGCGGTCAACGGCGCGATGTAGGCGCTGGAGCCGCCTTCGATGACTTGCCATTGCGGGCGATTGTTCACCGATAGCAAGCCGTGATTCTTGAAGAACCTGACGAATGATTGCAGCGGGAAAGCCAGCATGTCAGCCATGGGCATCGACCAGATCGCCGAGCCCATCGGCACAATGTAATGCAGGATGAAGCGCTCGCCATAGCCGCCGGCTTTCAAGTAATCGTCCAGCGTGGTGTCGGGCTTGATTCGCTGTTCTTCGAGGTCGCGCAGGGCTTGTTTGTTGAAGCGCAGGATGTCCCGCAGCATGCCCCAGAACCCCGGCGACAACAGGTTGCGGCGCTGGGCGAACAGGCTGTTGAGATTGTTGCCGTTGTACTCCAGGCCGGTATCGGGGTCGGTGACCGAGAAGCTCATTTCCGTGGGCTTGAAACCCACGCCGATCTGGCCCAGCAGACGAATGAAATTCGGATAGGTCCAGTCATTGAATACGATGAAACCGGTGTCCACCGCATAGGGCCGGCCATCGACGGTTACGTCCACGGTGTGGGTATGTCCGCCGACCCAGTCACTGGCCTCGAACAGGGTAATCTCGTGACGGCGGTTGAGTAGATACGCACAGGTCAGCCCCGAGATACCGCTGCCGATAATTGCAATCTTCACAGCTGATCCTTGATCGGCGGATGGCTGCGTACCATTCGTTTGCCGATCGCCAACTTCATCCGGCCGGGCAACTTCGACAATGGCCAGAGGGCGGCCATGAACAACGCCGGAAACGCGATTTCCAGCGGTCGATCCTTGAGCTTGGCGAAGATGTGCCGCGCGGCTTTATCCGCTGGCCAACTGAGGGGCATGGGGAAATCGTTTTTTGCTGTCAGCGGGGTGTCGACGAAGCCGGGGCTGACCACGGTGACTTCGATGCCTTCCGGCGCCAGATCGATACGCAGCGATTCGAACAGATAACGCATCCCGGCCTTCGAGGCGCCATAGGCTTCGGCCCGGGGCAGCGGCAGGTAAGTCACGGCACTGGCCACACCCACCAGGTGCGGCGCAGTGCCTGCCCGCAACAGTGGCAGCGCGGCTTCGATGCAATAGCTGCTGGCAAGCAGGTTGGTGCGCACCACATGCTCGATGATCGAGGCGTCGAACTGCTTGGCGTCCACATACTCGCAGGTGCCGGCATTGAGGATCACCGTATCCAGCGAGCCCCAGTCCTGGGCAATCTGCTCGCCGATTTCACGCACGGTCTGACTGTTGGTCAGGTCGCCGGCGACCACCAGCACTTGCCCTGGATAGCGCGCAGACAGAACTTTCAACGGCGCCACAGAACGTGAACTGACAGCCAGGTGCGCGCCGGTCTTGAGGATTTCTTCGGCCAGCGCGGCTCCAATACCGCTGCTCGCGCCGGTCAGCCAATATCTTCGTGGAGGTGTAAGGCTCATCCCATTCTCCTTTTCAGCCAGGCGATCGCCCGGCCCAATATCGGTAGATGTTCGTAAAGCATTGCCCCGGCATCGAAGTAATCCCGGTGGCAATAAACCTTGTCGCGCCAGCGCAAGTGGGAACAACCGTCGACCCGGATCAACCGGCCGCCCGCCAGGCGCGGATGGCGGTAACTCATGACCCAGCGCAAATAGCCTTCGCCTTCAGCGATCTGGTCGAAGCCATGAAAGTCGAAGCGCAGTTCGTTGACGTTGGCGTAAAGCTCGGCGAAGTAGGCGCGCAGTTGTCCGAGACCTTGCACTTCGTGCAACGGATCGGTGAAGCGCACATCGTCGGTGTACAGCTCGCCGAGGCGTTGCAGATTGTCTTTGTCCAACTGTGCAAACTGCCGGGCAAACTGGCGCAGAAAGCTACTCATCGTGAGCTCCGGCGGTCTGGCGCGACGGCAGGTTCTTGAATGCCGCCAGGGCGCGAGCACGGGAAGCATTCAGGTCGACGATGGGGCGCGGATAATCCGCTACACCGAACAGGCCGCCGAGTTGCGCCGGGTTGTGCACCTCCTTTTTGTTCAGCCCGGCCAGTTCCGGCAACCAGTGCTTGATGAACACACCGTCGGCGTCGAACTTTTCCGACTGGCTCAGCGGGTTGAAAATCCGGAAGTAGGGCGCCGAGTCGGTGCCGGTCGATGAGCTCCATTGCCAGCCGCCGTTGTTCGCAGCCAGATCGCCATCGATCAGGTGACGCATGAAAAAGCGTTCACCCTCACGCCAGTCGATCAGCAGGTTCTTGGTCAGGAACATCGCCACCACCATGCGCAGGCGGTTGTGCATCCAGCCGGTTTCCAGCAACTGGCGCATGGCCGCATCGACGATGGGCAGGCCGGTGCGCGCCTCTTGCCAGGCCGCCAGTTCTTCCGGGGCGTTGCGCCAGGCCAGGGCTTCGGTTTCCGGGCGGAAGGCACGATGACGAGAGACCCGTGGATAGCCCACCAGAATGTGTTTGTAGAACTCGCGCCATAGCAGCTCATTGATCCAGGTGACGGCGCCGACCTTGCCGCTTTCGAATTCGCCCTGATTGCTTTGCAGCGCCGCGTGCAGGCATTGGCGAGGGGAAATCACCCCGGCCGCGAGGTACGCCGAGAGTTGGCTGGTGCCAGGTTTTGCCGGGAAATCACGCTCGCTCTGGTAGTAGTCGATCTGGGCATCGGCGAAGGTGTCGAGGCGGCGGCGGGCTTCGACTTCACCGGCCGGCCACAATTCGCGCAAGCTTTCGCTGGGGGTGTCGAAACCCTGGATCTGTGCGGGAATCGCGTCGCTGAAGATGTTCAGCGGCGCTTGCGCCATGGGCGCGCTGACCAGGCGTGGCAATGATCGATGCAGGCGTTCGTAGCAAACCTTGCGGAACTGGCTGAAGACCTGGAAGTAGCTGCCCGTTTTGGTCAGCACAGTGCCTGGCTTGAACAGCAGTTGATCCAGGTAACTGTGGGCGTCAATGCCTTGGGCCTTGAGCAGATCGGCCACCGCGGCGTCACGGCGGGTTTCATGCAGGCCGTACTCTTCGTTGAAGTGCACGGCGTCGATTTTCAACTGCCGGCACAGATCCAGCATCACCCGGGGGGCATCGTCCCAGCGCGGGGCGTTGCGGATCAGCAGTGGAATGTTCAGTTCGGCCAAAGCCTTGCTCAGCGTCTTCAGGTTACGTAACCAGAAGTCGACTTTGCACGGCGCGTCATCGTGCTCCAGCCATTGCTGCGGGCTTGGCAAATACACCGCCACGCAGGGGCCAGCCGCAGCGGCGGCCGAGAGCGCGGTGTTGTCATTCACGCGCAAGTCACTGCGCAACCAGATCAATTGCATGGGAGTGCCCGCATTAGATAAGCCCGCGCTGAACCAGTACTTGATGAGCCGTCAAAGGATCTTCAGCCACATACAGATCAGCGATCTCTGATGTTTTTACGGACAACTCGGCGTGGTGGATGCATACCGTTGGTCCGGCAATCATTTTTGGGCAGCTGACGCCATTGAAAAGTTTCGGCAGCTGCGAAGGGTTGATGGCTTTGCTGGAATACAGCAGTACGCCACGGGGTTGCAGGTGATCGACCGCCAGCGCCAGTTCGCCGGCGGGCAGGGGCCAGTCGAACACTTCCACCGGGCAATCGGCGCTGCTGATCAGCCACGCGGTCAGCCACAGGTGAGGTTCCAGGGGCAGGTCCGAGTGATTGATCAACAGCAGCGGCGCGGTGTGTAGCTGACGATTGTTATGGTAGATGCGCGCACCGAATTTGCTGCGCAGCCAGGAGTAAACAAACACCCGCTCCATTTGCGCGCCGAACTGGCCTTGCCAGCGTTGTTCCAGATCGGCGAGCAATGGCATCAGCAATTGTTCGCACAAGGTCCGTGGCGGATACAGGGCCATGACCTGATTGACGGTGTCATCCAGTGTGCGCTCGGACAAAGTCGCAACGGCTTGCAACAAGGTCTGGCGAAGACGCTGCCAATCGTTCTCGGTGGACTCGCTGAATTCTTGCGGGGTGTCGAGCAATTGCTTGACCTGACTGACGGCTACGCCGCGATTGAGCCAGGTGAGGATGGTCAGGATGCGTTGCACATGTTCGGCTGAAAACAGTCGATGCCCCTTGGGCGTGCGTTGCGGCACGATCAGGCCATAGCGTCGCTCCCAGGCGCGCAAGGTGATGGCGTTGACCCCGGTTTGCCGGGCCACTTCACGGATCGGCAGCCAGCCTTCGTCCAGGGCTTTCTTGAAATCGGCGCCGAGGTCTTCACTGGCGCTGCTGTCGAGTGGGGCTTTCATCAGATGGCATTTCGCAGGCTGAGGTTTTCCGGGTGCGGTTGCAGGTAAACCTGCTGCGCGATGTACGGGTCAGGGTGCTGGCGGAAGTGGTGTTTGAGCAGCGTCAGCGGCACCACCAGTGGCACGATGCCGTGACGGTACTGGCCGATGACGTGCTGCATTTCCTGCTTGTCCTCGGCACTGATCGCCTGCTTCAAGTAACCGCTGATGTGCTGCAGCACATTGGTGTGGGTGCGGCGGGTGGCACATTTTTTCAGGGCCGCCATCAACTCGCTGAAGTAGCGCGGGCCAAGTTCTTTCGGGTCGGTGCGGCCCATGCTGCCCAGCAGATTGCCCAGGGTTTTGTATTGCATCGGGTTGTGGGCCATCAGCAGGTATTTGTAGCGTGAGTGAAATTCAGTGAGGCCGCGTCGAGTCAGGCCTTCTTGCAGCAATTGCTGCCAGGCGCTGTAGGCGAACACACGGGTGATAAAGTTTTCGCGCAGTACCGGGTCATTGAGCCGGCCGTCTTCTTCCACCGGCAAATCCGGATGCAGGGCGCAAAACGCCTGGGCATAGATACCCTGGCCGCCCCCATCGACCGGCGCACCATTTTCGCGGTAGACCTTGACCCGCTCCAGTCCGCAGGAGGGTGACTTCTGCATGAAGATGTAGCCGCTGATGTCGCGAAGCTCTGCGGCCATCTGCCGGCCGTAATCGGCCAGTGGCCGGGTGACGTTGATCTCGCGGTTGATCGTCCCGACGGCTTCGGGTTGATTCGGATCACCGACCAGCCGGATCGGCTCCCGGGGAATGCCCAGGCCAATCGCGACTTCCGGGCAGACCGGCACGAAATCGAAGTAGTCGGTGAGGACGCGGCTGCACAAGCGCGATTCCTTGTGCCCGCCGTTGTAGCGTACCTCTGCGCCGGTCAGGCAAGCGCTAATGGCGATTTTCGGTTTGGCAGGCGACTGGAGCATCGGAGCACCTCGGAATCTAAACCTATACAGACTTCATAATCTGTACAACATAGGTTCATCATAGATTCAAAGGTGTACAAGTCAAATAGTTTGTATAAGTTTTGGTCGGGGTGCAGAAATCCTCTGCGCGCGCTGGCTCACAGCTGGGAGGTTGGAGGTGTCGCTGCCATCGTCCCAGGGTCTAGTTCCAGCCCAATTTCCAGCTGTCGCTATTTTTCAAGACCTGCCAGTCGTACCACTCACTGCGTTTGGTCAGCACCGCTTGTAACTCGACTTTCAGCACTGTCCCTTCGTCGTCACGCTGCAGTTCAGTCACCAGGAAGTGTTTTTCGCGGTTTTGCGGATGGGCTGCTGTCCATTTCGACAGCAGCAATTTGCTCGGGTTGATGCGGTTCACTGCAGATGCTCATGCAAGCGGCGGGCGGCTTCCTGGCCGCTGAGCCAGGCGCCTTCGACGCGGCCGGACAGACACCAGTCGCCACACGCGTACAGGCCCAGATCGGCATCGGCGAGGGTGCCCCACTCATGGCTGCTTGCCGGGCGGGCATAGAGCCAGCGGTGGGCGAGGCTGAAGCTGGGGGCGGGCATCGCACTGTGCAACAGTTCGGCGAAGGCGCCGTGCAATTGCTCGATCACCGCTTCCTTGGGCAGGTCGATGTGCTGGCGACTCCAGGCGCTGGTGGCATGCAACACCCAGGTGTCGAGGGTGTTGTCGCGTCCTGGTTTACTGCGGTTGCGTGCCAGCCAGTCCAGCGGACTGTCCTGTACGAAACAGCCTTCCATGGGGGTGTCCAGCGGGGTTTCGAATGCCAGGGCGACGGCCCAGGTAGGGTCCATTTTCACCCCGGCGGCAGCGCCGGCAAGCTTCGGTGCCGAGGCGAGCAAGGCGGTTGCCTGAGGCGCCGGCGTGGCGATTACCACATGGCTGAAGGGGCCATGGGTGAAGCCTTCGGCGTCCTGCAGGTGCCAGTGTTCTTCGCCGCGATAGACCTCGGTGATGCGGCAGGCGAAATGCACTTCCAGGTCACCCAGCAGGGCGCGGGTTATGGCGCTCATGCGCGGCGTGCCGACCCAGCGCGTCTGTTCGTCCGGCGACAAGTTGAGCTGTCCGCCGTGGAAGGTGTAGAGCTGGGGTGTCCACTCGGCGACCCAGCCATTGGCCTGCCAGCGTTGCACTTCGGTGACGAAGCGGCGATCGCGAGCTGTGAAGTATTGCGCGCCCATGTCCAGGGCACCCGCGTCGCTGCGCTTGCTCGACATGCGTCCGCCACTGCCGCGGCTTTTATCGAAAAGTTGAACGACATGCCCTGCGTCTGTCAGGGCTTGTGCGGCTGATAACCCGGCTATGCCGGTGCCGATGATTGCGATAGGTACAGTCATAAGGGCCTCGTTTACCTTTCTGTACAGACTACGCCGGGGTTTAAACCTGTACAATATTGTTTTTTGGTATAACTTTTAGCGTTCTCGTTCTGACAGCTTGGCCTATTGTTAAACACAGAGCCTGCCCGATACCAAAAGATCCCTTGCTTATAAAAATAGACTAGTGATCAGGGTAAAACGCCACGCGAGGAAGATGTCATGCACATATTGCTGACCGGCGGTACTGGTTTGATAGGACGTCAGCTCTGCCAACTCTGGTCGAGACAGGGTCATCGCTTGACTGTCTGGAGTCGCAGGCCTGAAAAAGTCGCGAAAATCTGTGGCGCTCAGGCGCGTGGAATCGCAAGGCTCGAAGATCTGGGTGATGCTCCCGTCGATGCCATCGTCAACCTCGCCGGTGCACCGATCGCGGACCGTCCATGGACTCACAAGCGCAAGGCCTTGTTGTGGAGCAGCCGTATTACTTTGACCGAAAGCCTGCTGGCCTGGATCGAGAGCCGCGAACAGAAACCTCAGGTCCTGATATCGGGGTCGGCGGTGGG
This sequence comes from Pseudomonas sp. TE12234, assembly GCF_054061835.1. Taxonomy (NCBI): domain Bacteria; kingdom Pseudomonadati; phylum Pseudomonadota; class Gammaproteobacteria; order Pseudomonadales; family Pseudomonadaceae; genus Pseudomonas; species Pseudomonas sp. TE12234. Next base: position 151,580 of record NZ_JBSSEP010000012.1, on the reverse strand, counting down.
TTGGTACGGCGATGGCGGCGAGCGTGAGCTGACCGAGGACTCGCCACCGGTCAGCGAAGATTTCGCCAGTCAGCTGTGCATCGCCTGGGAGGAGACCGCTCAGCGCGCCGACGCGTTGGGTGTTCGTGTGATCCTCATCCGCACCGGGCTGGTGCTGTCGGCCGAGGGCGGTTTTTTGTCGCGGCTGTTGCTGCCGTTCAAATGCGGGCTGGGCGGTCCGATTGGCAGCGGTCGGCAGTGGATGCCGTGGATTCACATCAACGACCAAATCGCCTTGATTGATTTTCTTCTGCACCGCAACGACGCCATCGGTCCATATAATGCCTGCGCACCGAAGCCGGTGCGCAATCGCGAATTTGCCAAAACCCTGGGCAGCGTGCTGCACCGCCCGGCGTTCATGCCGATGCCGGCCTTTGCGTTGAGGATCGGCCTGGGCGAGTTGTCGATGTTGTTGCTGGGCGGTCAGCGAGCCACACCGGTTCGTTTGCTGCAGGCGGGTTTCACTTTCCAGTTCACTGATTTGCGCGCGGCCCTGGATGACTTATCCAGCCGCCTCTGAAATAGGATGTTGCATGACGGATCACGCGTTGCTTCTGGTCAACCTGGGCTCACCAGCCTCCACCTCGGTGGCGGATGTACGCAGCTACCTCAATCAGTTTCTGATGGACCCGTATGTGATCGACCTGCCATGGCCGGTTCGGCGTCTGTTGGTGTCGCTGATCCTGATCAAGCGCCCTGAGCAGTCGGCCCATGCCTATGCTTCGATCTGGTGGGAGGAAGGCTCGCCACTGGTGGTGCTCAGCCGTCGCCTGCAACAAGCGGTGGCTGCCCACTGGAAGCACGGGCCTGTTGAGCTGGCGATGCGTTACGGCGAACCGTCCATTGAGTCGTCGCTGCTGCGCCTGGTGGCGGCGGGTCACCAGCGAATCACGTTGGCGCCGCTATATCCGCAGTTTGCCGACAGCACCACGACCACTGTGATCGAAGAAGCCAAGCGGGTGGTGCGCGAGAAGAAACTCAACGTTCAGCTGTCGGTGCTCCAGCCGTTTTACGATCAACCGGAATACCTCGATGCGTTGGTGGCCAGTGCCAAGCCTTATCTGCAACAGGATTACGACCACCTGTTGTTGAGCTTTCACGGCCTGCCTGAGCGGCACCTGACCAAGCTCGATCCGACCGGCCAGCATTGCTTCAAGAATGATGATTGCTGCAGGAACGCTTCGCCGGCCTCCCTGACGACCTGTTACCGCGCTCAATGCCTGCGTAGCGCGGCCGAATTTGCCAAGCGCATGGGCCTGCCGGATGGCAAGTGGTCGGTGTCGTTTCAATCGCGACTGGGCCGGGCGAAATGGATTGAGCCCTACACTGAAGCGCGCCTCGATGAACTGGCCAAAAGTGGAGTGAAGAAGGTGCTGGTGATGTGCCCGGCCTTCGTCGCCGACTGCATCGAGACGCTGGAGGAAATCGGTGATCGCGGACGGGAGCAATTCCTCGAAGCGGGAGGGGAGGAATTGGTGCTGGTGCCATGTCTCAACGATGATCCGCAGTGGGCGCGAGCGTTGAGTGCGTTGTGTGAAAGAGCGCCATTGGCGCTATAGGAATACAACCTGTGGCGAGGGAGCTTGCTCCCGCTTGAGTGCGTAGCACTCACAAAACCTTCATCGACTGCGAGAGTTTTGGGGCCGCTTCGCGACCCAGCGGGAGCAGGCTCCCTCGCCACAGGGGTTAATCTGTTACAACAGCGGCTCATTCGCCTTCTTGTGCTTCCAGCTGTCGTTACCCGGAAGGATCAGGTTCAGCGCAATCGCCACCACTGCGCACAGCGCAATGCCTTTGAGGCCGAAGTCATCGGGACCCGTGCCGGTTCCGATCAGTACGCCGCCAATCCCGAACACCAGGGTCACCGAGACAATCACCAGGTTGCGTGCTTCGCCCAGGTCGATCTTGTGGCGAATCAGCGTGTTCATGCCCACGGCTGCAATCGAGCCGAACAACAGGCAGAGAATCCCGCCCATTACCGGCACCGGAATGCTTTGCAGCAGCGCGCCGAACTTGCCGATGAACGCCAGGCTGATGGCGAAGATCGCCGCCCAGGTCATGATTTTCGGGTTGTAGTTCTTGGTCAACATCACTGCGCCGGTCACTTCGGCGTAGGTGGTGTTGGGCGGACCGCCGAACAGACCGGCAGCGGTGGTGGCAATGCCATCGCCGAGCAGGGTGCGGTGCAGGCCGGGTTTCTTCAGGTAATCGCGACCGGTCACGCTACCCACGGCGATCACGCCGCCGATGTGTTCGATGGCCGGGGCCAGGGCCACCGGAACGATGAACAGAATCGCCTGCCAGTTGAACTCCGGCGCAGTGAAGTGGGGGAGGGCGAACCATGGAGCCGCAGCAATCTTCGCGGTATCGACCACGCCGAAGTAGAACGACATGCCAAAACCCACCAGCACGCCTGAAATGATCGGTACCAGGCGGAAAATGCCTTTGCCGAACACGGCGACGATCAGGGTGGTCAGCAACGCTGGCATCGAGATCATCATCGCCGTCTGGTAATGAATCAGTTCAGAACCGTCGCCGGCCTTGCCCATGGCCATGTTGGCGGCAATCGGTGCCATGGCCAGGCCGATGGAGATGATCACCGGGCCGATGACCACGGGCGGCAGCAGGCGGTCGATGAAACCGGTGCCTTTGATCTTCACCGCCAGGCCGAGGAAGGTGTAGACGAAACCGGCCGCCATCACGCCGCCCATGGTCGCGGCCAGGCCGAACTGGCCTTTGGCGAGGATGATCGGGGTGATGAAGGCAAAGCTCGACGCCAGGAACACCGGCACCTGACGCCCGGTGACGATCTGGAACAGAATCGTCCCCAGGCCGGCGGTAAACAGCGCCACGTTCGGGTCCAGGCCGGTGATCAGCGGCATCAGCACCAAAGCGCCGAAGGCCACGAACAGCATCTGTGCGCCAGACAGCACCGTGCGCCAGAGCGGATCGTTGAACTCATCCTGCATGGTCAAGCGTCCTTCTGCTTGGTGCCGAAGATCTTGTCACCGGCATCGCCCAGGCCCGGAATGATGTAACCGTGCTCGTTCAATTTCTGATCGATGGAAGCGGTATAGATGGTCACGTCCGGGTGAGCTTTCTCGACCGCGGCGATGCCTTCCGGCGCGGCAACCAGCACCATGGCGCGGATGTCCTTGCAGCCAGCCTTTTTCAGCAGGTCGATGGTGGCGACCATCGAACCGCCAGTGGCGAGCATCGGGTCGATGATCATCGCGAGCCGTTCGTCGATTTCGGGTACGAGTTTCTCCAGGTAGGTGTGGGCTTCGAGGGTCTCCTCGTTGCGAGCCACGCCCACGGCGCTGACTTTGGCGCCCGGAATCAGGCTCAGCACGCCTTCGAGCATGCCGATGCCGGCGCGCAGGATCGGTACTACAGTGATTTTCTTGCCGGCGATTTTCTCGACCGACACGGTGCCGCACCAACCTTCGATATCGTAGGTTTCCAGCGGCAGGTCTTTGGTGGCTTCATAGGTCAGCAGGGCGCCGACTTCCTGAGCGAGCTCACGGAAATTCTTGGTGCTGATGTCTGCGCGGCGCATCAGGCCAAGTTTATGACGGATCAGCGGATGGCGGATCTCGAGGATGGGCATGGGAAAGGCTCCGGCGGCGGGCAAAAAAACCGGCCTAGATTAATCTATCCGAGGGTGTTGTCCTATAGACATACAGTACGTTAGTCCACAAAGGCTTGATCTGGCCGTGCGGGATGCGTACCTTTGCCCGCTTTTCCTCACTTCGTCCCCCCCGTTACCACCCCAGGAGAGCGCCATGTCCGCTGATCTCGAGCATATCCGTCAAGTCATGCGAGAGGCTGACTGCCTGTACACCGAAGCTGAAGTCGAGGCGGCTATCGCCCGCGTCGGTGCGCACATCAATGAGCAACTGGCCGACAGCAATCCGGTGGTGTTCTGTGTGATGAACGGCGGGCTGATTTTCGCCGGCAAACTGCTGACCCATCTGCAGTTCCCGCTGGAAGCGTCCTACCTGCACGCCACCCGCTATCGCAACGAAACCAGCGGCGGCGAGCTGTTCTGGAAGGCCAAGCCGGAAGTGTCGTTCATCGACCGTGACGTGCTGATCATTGATGACATCCTCGACGAAGGCCACACCCTGGGCGCGATCATCGACTTCTGCAAACACGCTGGCGCGCGTAAAGTGCACACTGCCGTGCTGATCGACAAGGACCATGACCGCAAGGCGCGTCCGGACCTCAAGGCCGATTTCGTCGGTTTGCCGTGCATCGACCGTTACATCTTCGGCTACGGCATGGACTACAAAGGCTACTGGCGCAACGCCAACGGGATTTTTGCCGTTAAGGGTATGTAAGACCATGACCAAGACGAGCTTTCTTGATCAAACGCTGTTCGCTGAGCTGGCCGAGAAAGCCGCGGCCAATCCTCGCGGGCGCCAACATCATAATTTTCACCAGATGGAAGAGGCTTGCCACCGCATGGCGGTGGGCTTGCAGCCCGCCACCTATATTCCGCCTCACCGGCACCTGGGGGAAAACAAGGCTGAAACCTTGCTGGTGCTCAAGGGGAAACTGGGCTTGTTGATCTTCGACGAATCCGGCGCAGTGCTGAGCAAGTCGGTCCTGCAGGCCGGTGGCGATTGCGTCGGCGTGGACCTGCCAACAGGTGTGTTCCACGGCCTGGTAGTGCTGGAGCCCGACAGCCTGATGTTCGAATGCAAGGCCGGCCCTTACCGCCCGGTCGGTGAAGGTGAGCTGGCTCACTGGGCGCCGCGTGAAGGCGAGCCGGGTGTCGCGGAGTATCACGCCTGGATGCGTGCGCAGTTCGACTGAACCATGACCTGTAGGAGCGAGCAGGCTCGCTCCTACAGGAGATGTGTCCAGCCATCCAGTCCTGTTAGCTCATGCTAGAGTGCTCAGCCCCGATTCCGGAGCCTGTCATGAGCCGTTCGATCCGTTGCTGCGCCGCCCTGTTGCTGACCCTCAGCCTTCCCCTGGCCGCCGCCCCGGCGCCGATGCACGCGCAGTTCTTGCCACCGGACGACCTGTCGCTGCGCGACGCCGATCCTGAGCAGCAGCAATTGATGCAGGTCACGGACTATTCAGTGGTGCTTGGTGCTCAACGCCAGTCCAACCAGCAACCGATTCCGGTCACCTCACAGCTGTCGATCCGCCTCAAGGGCAAGTCCTTGAACAAGGGCGCCACGATCAATCAGGTGCTGGTCTACTTCGATGGCGAAAGCAAAAGCCTGAAAAAACCGGTCTACGACGACAAGAGTAAAACCCTGACGCTCTATTACCCGCTGGCTCAGTACCGGGTGGTGATGGACTTGCTGCGCAATGACACGGTGTATTGCCAGTTCCTCAGTTACGCCAACGGCCATATCTGGGCCGACCTGCACACCGGTAGTGTTCGTCCGCGTTGAGTGCCAGGCCCGCGCAGGGGTAAACTGCCTGCCCCGTGAAATGTCTGCGAGCTGGAGTCGGCAATGCGTAAAGATAAGAAACAAGTGATTGGTGACGAGATCGGCGATGAGCAGATCAAGTTGTTCCTCGATTTCGAACCGGTCGACGCCACTTCGCCTTCGTTGCACAAACTGGTGAAGGCCTACCGTGGCCTGCGTATCGATGATTTCGAGCGTTTTCTGAAGTTCTTCGCCGAAGCCGGCCTGGACCTGAATGGCAAGGATGAGCACGGCAATGATTTTGTCGCCCTGATCAAGGATCAGCGCAACGCATCGGATTACATCGAGCTGATCGAGAAAGCTCGCGGCTGACCGCTTTTCAAAGGCATAAAAAAACGCCCCGCTCTCAATGAGAACGGGGCGTTTTTTATGGGGTTCAATCAAGCGTAGCTTTCGGTTTCGCTGCTTGCCTGAACCAGTTCCAGCGCGACGTTGTTCTGCGTGTTGATCTTGCGATACAGCGCAGCGTCGGTTTCCAGGACTTTTTCACGGGCCGGGAAGATTTCTGCCAGTTTGGCAGCCCATTCGCCTTTGGCTTTGCCCGGGAAGCATTTTTCGATCAGCTCGAGCATGATCGAAACGGTCACCGAGGCACCCGGCGAAGCGCCGAGCAGGGCGGCCAGGGAGCCGTCCTTGGCTGCGACCAGTTCGGTACCGAACTGCAGAACGCCGCCTTTTTTCGGGTCTTTCTTGATGATCTGCACCCGTTGGCCGGCCACTTCCAGGCGCCAGTCTTCGGCTTTTGCTTCAGGGTAGAAGCGACGCAGGGAATCCAGACGCTGTTCCATCGATTGCATCACTTCGCTGACCAGGTATTTGGTCAGGTCCATGTTGTTCTTCGCCACGGCGAGCATCGGGCCGATGTTGCCGGCGCGAACCGACATCGGCAGGTCCATGAAGGAACCGTGCTTGAGGAACTTGGTGGTGAAGCCGGCATAAGGTCCGAACAGCAGGGACTTCTTGCCATCGACGACACGGGTGTCCAGGTGCGGCACGGACATCGGTGGCGAACCCACGGCAGCCTGGCTATAGACCTTGGCCTGGTGATGCTTGACCACTTCCGGGTTGTCGCAACGCAGCCATTGGCCACTGATCGGGAAGCCGCCGAAGCCTTTGCTTTCTTCGATGCCCGAAGCTTGCAGCAGTGGCAACGCCGCGCCGCCGGCACCGAGGAACACGAACCTGGCATCGACATCACGGGAATTGCCGCTGTTGACGTCCTTGATGCTGACGGTCCAGCCGCCGTTATTGCGCTTCAGGCCGGTCACACGCTTGCAGTACTTGACCTGGGCATCGGGTGCGCTGGTCAGGTGCTTGAGCAACTGGTTGGTCAAGGCGCCGAAGTTGACGTCGGTACCATTGATCACGCGGGTGGCGGCAAGGGTTTCGCCGGGGTCGCGCCCAGGCATCATCAATGGCATCCACTCTGCCATTGTCGCCTTGTCTTCGGTGTACTCCATGTCGGCGAAGGCGTGGTGCTTGCTCAGCACCTTGAAGCGCTCCTTGAGGAAGGAAACGCCACTTTCGCCCTGCACGAAACTCAGGTGCGGAACCGGGCTGATGAACGATTTGCACGAGCCGAACGTGCCTTTTTTGGTCAGGTACGACCAGAATTGCTTCGACACCTCGAACTGGGTGTTGATGTGCACGGCCTTCTTGATGTCGACGGTGCCATCGGCAGCCTGCGGCGTGTAGTTCAACTCGCACAGGCCAGCGTGACCGGTACCGGCGTTGTTCCACGGGTTGGAACTCTCCGCGGCTCCGGAATCCATCAGCTCGACGACTTCCAGCTTGATCGCGGGGTCGAGCTCTTTGAGCAGCACCGCAAGGGTGGCACTCATGATGCCGGCCCCAACCAGTACTACGTCGACTGCTTCGTTATGCGCCATTTAACGCGTCTCCAAAATCTGCAGCACCAAATTGACGGCATGGCTGCCAGGAGTGACGGGGCATGTCTATGTGGCCCCAGGTACCCATGGCAGGATCGCCATGTCCGAATCTTCGCAATTTTTCGCAACTTCGACGGACGCTACCTGCCGGGTCTAGTCAGAGTCCCATGAACTCATTTCAACGTGCGGCTGGCAATTCGACTTATGGTCGATACATCCGTTTGTGCAACCAAATCCGTAGCGGACAGGCTTCAGGCTCCGGTGTTCGAGGAGTACTCGGTCCTGTGTCGTTGGGCTGTTGTAGACGCTAATGGTGCATGTTCAGACGCAAAACTATTCATTTGCTCGCCACACTCTTGTGAAGTTGTGAAAACCCGTTTTTTTCACGCTCTTTTGAAGACGTGAACCTCAAAAAAGGGCTGTCCCAGCCTGGCACCGTGCCCGGATGATGTGCCGCCAGGGAATACACGGCAGGCAAAACGGGCAAACAGCTCAGTAACCGAGCGTAATGACAGCTCTGCAGATTCGCGAAAAGAGGGGGGCTGCCAAAGGAACAGCAAGCGCGCCAGCTTCACTCGATCTGTGTGGGCGGCTCTCTGTGGGCGGTGCGGGGTGTCAATACCAGGGCATTGACGATGCTGCGAGGCCCGATCAGGAGACGTCCTTATAATCGGGGGGAGATTGTAGCGAAGAAACGCAGGGAATTGGTCGTGTTTAATGACTTTTATTAGGCGTCTGGTCAGGTGGTTAACAGTTGTTGCACTCGGGAACGGGATTGAGGCTGGTCGATGCGGGCACCAGCGGGCAGCGGTTGGTGCAGCCAGCAAAGGCGGATTTCTTCGATTTCGACCCAGCCATCGCCCATGGGCTGGAGGCTGCATTGCTTGAATGCCTGGCAATGGCCCTGGCTGTCGAGCAGGGCGAAGCTGCGGTGGCGCGGGCGTGGTGCGAACAGTGAAACGAGAACGCGCATGGTCAATTACCTTATGGACGGCTACCGATCAAGGTGACAGTTCGTCATGACGCGCAGGTGAATGGCGGGTGAAGGATGCGTGACAGGAACCGCGCTCTGAAGGGTTTGTCAGAGATTTCAGTAATCGTTGCCTGACCCTAGTTAGCCGCAGTGGCGCACCGCTATACTGCCGGCCTGTTTGTGCCTGATTCTGGAGAGAAGAGCATGTTGCAACGCCTGTTGTTCGGTTTGATTACTGTGACCAGCCTGACGCTGGTCGGCTGCGCCCACAGTCCGCAACAACTGAGTCCGGAACCCAAGCTCACGGCGCAACTGGCGCCGGTAGGCCATGGTCAGCCGGTGGTGGTGCGTGTGGTGGACGGCCGTCCGTCGCCGACCCTGGGCACCCGTGGTGGCCTGTACCCGGAAACCAGCGCGATTACCGTGCAGGGCCAGCAGATCCTGCCGAAGTTGCAGGCCCAGGCTGAAGCCGCCGTGCGCCTGTTGGGCTTCACCCCGACAGCCAATGCGATGAATGCGCCACAACTGACCGTGACCCTGACCGAGCTGAAGTATCAGTCGCCCAAAGAAGGCATGTATGTGACCGAGGCGACCATTGGCGCGACGTTCCGCTCCGATGTGCAGAATGCCAACCGTCGCTACAGCGGTCGTTATGGTTCATCCCTGGACCAGCGTTTCGGCATGGCGCCGAACCAGGAAACCAACACCAAGCTGGTCAGCGACGTGTTGAGCGATGCCTTGACCCGACTGTTCAAGGACCCGACCGTCGGGCAGATTCTCGGCGAGTAATGCGAGCCCTGTAGGAGCGAGCCTGTCGAATCGTCGCACCGTCGCGATGGTCGTCAACGATTACGCGGGAAATCTGATGCCCCGCGGCGTCCTCAAGCCCATCGCGAGCAGGCTCGCTCCCACAAAGGAAACAGTTCTCAGGCCGCTTGCGAGTAAAACTCCAGCACACTCACACCCGTCAGCAAATCCGCTTCGGGCAAGTCCGCGTGTTGATGGCCGCCGAGCGCGCAGTACACCAGCCAATGGCGGTCCTGAACGTTGAAGGCGAGGCTGCCGACGAGGGTTTGTTGTTCGTCGTTGTGATTGATGAGGTAGAGGCGATCCTGGTTTTCGGCGTGCAACATGACGCAGTCCCTGTCGGTTTCGAGGGGCGACAGACTGACGTATTCAGATGACGGCCCCATGACGCAGGACAACCATTGGTCGAATGCTTGTTATTTGTCGGAAAGGCAGGGCAGGCGCAGAGGCTTTCGGTAGAATCCGCGCCGCAGTCGCCGGTTCGGCGTCCGTCACACCGGTTTTGCCAGAGGTTTGTCATGTCGTTGCATTTGATGACGCTGTTTACCACCCATCCCGCCAAATTGATCAATCTGCTGGCCTTGCTCTTTGCGTGCCCTGGCGGATGGCTGCTGCACGCAGCCCGTCGCCGTGAGCTGCGCGCGATCGCCAGCCTGCAAGCGCAGAGCCAGAGCCGTCGCGTCGATGAGCCCATGCTATTGCTCGATGGTGCGACGCTGCGCATGAACCGGTTTTTCTACGCCTTCGGTTTTGCCTGCCTGGGGTTGGCGTTGCTGGTGTCGTGGATCAGCACTCGAGTCTGAACCTGATGTAACCCGGTAGTAATCAGAAAACAAAAACGGCGCCCCAAAGGCGCCGTTGTCGTCTCTGCGAATGGCCTTACAGCGGCAACCCGGCCTTCACGCGGTACTGATTGCGTACCGGCGTCGCATATTGCAGCACCAGGAACGGGCGATGCTCTTCGGGGCAAGCGTCCAGGCGCTGTTGCCATTGCTCCTGGGCCTTGGCCAGTTCGGCGGCCGGGAATATCTCGGCGGCGCTCGGCACATGCAATTGCGGGTCGGCGTCCTTCCATTGCGCATAGGCCAGGTAGTGCACCGGGAACAGGCGGTAGCCGCCGAGGATTTGCTTGTCCATTTCGACAGCCAGTTGCTTGGTGTCCTCGAACAGTTCAGTGATCGGCGCGGCAAAGTTCACATGGACCCGGCCTTTGTAACCGGTAATGCCCTTGGCGATGCTGACGTCGTCCTCCCCCGGCGCCTTGGTGTAGCTGCCGGTGGTGGCGCGGATGTAAAGCTCGCGGGCCTTGGCCAGGTCGCACGGGTCGTATTCGTAGCTGATCGACACCGGCGTGAGGTTCAATGAGCGGATGACTTCGCCGAACGGCTCGTCCTTGCGGCTCATGTGGAACATCTTGAGGATCGCCGACTCGGTACGGTCGTCGCCGTCCTTGGCCCGGCCCTCGGCCTGGGCGATCCATATCGAGGCGCAATCGTTGCGGATCGAATGATTGATGTACGCCGAGAGCAACTGGTAGGCCGCCATCTTCTCGCGGCGGCCGGTGATCGAACGGTGCACGATAAAGCTCTTGTTCAGACGCATCAGGTCGCTGACGAAGGGTTTTTGCAGCAGGTTGTCGCCAATGGCGATGCGTGGAGTCGGCAGGCCGGCGTGGTACACGGCGTAGTTGACGAAGGCCGGGTCCATCACGATGTCGCGGTGGTTGGCGATGAACACATAGGCGCTGCCGGACTTGAACTGCTCGACGCCGGTGTACGTCACGCCGTCCGTGGCCCGCTCGATGGTGTGGTCGACATACACCTCGACTTTGTCCTGCAAGGAGGCGACCGAATTGACACCGGCGAACTCACGACGCAGCCGATGAGCTATAAGAGGTTTGAGCGCCCAGCCTAAAGCGCCAGCAAAACGCGGGAAGCGGAAGTGGGTGAGGATATCTAGAAACGCCTTGTCGCCGAGCAGCCGTGCCAGTACTGCCGGGACTTCGCTGTCGTCGTAAGGTCGGATGGCATCGAATTCGCCCATCATGCTCTCTTGTTAGAAACGGCTAGGGTAAGTAAAGGTTTTGATCGAAAACCGGCGGGACACGGTCTGAAAAAGTAGTCAGACAAAAATGGCCCTGCAAATAGACCGGCGATTATACGCACAAGTCACTTGGGAGACCGCGATGCTTGAAACCGAGCATTATCAATGTCCGTATTGTGGTGAAGATTGCGAGGCGGTTCTGGACTTGTCTGGCGGCGATCAGCAGTACATCGAGGACTGTCCGGTGTGTTGTCGGCCGATTGTGTTCACACTGCAAACCGATGGTCAGGAATGGATGCTAGACGTGCATGCCGAAGACGAGTGAGAGCCCTTTATGCAGCGCATCTATGAACCGGAAAACCTGATGGAAGGCGAGTTGCTGCAAAGCATGCTGGCCAGCGAAGGCATCGAAGCGCATCTGGTCGGTCGCGATCTGGTGGGTGGCAGCGGCGAGCTGCCAATCTTCGGCCTGCTGGGGTTGGCGGTGGAGAACGATCAGGCGCAATACGCCCGGGAGCTGATCACCGCGTACAATGCCGCGCTGCCGCTGTCCGGCGATGAACCGGAAAGCTTTCCCGGCACGCTGGTCTGTTAGGCTGGCGTTCGTTTGATCAAGAGTCGTGCTGCCCCATGTGTGGACGTTATGCCCTGTTTCGCTGGAATCCCGCCTTCGCGGCCCTGCCCGGTTTTCCCGCCGATCAGCAGGCGCAGTGGAACATTTCCCCCAATGATTCAGTGTTGATGCTGCGTGCGGGCGCGGATGGCCAGCGTGAACTGGCCCGTGCCCGTTGGGGGCTGACGCCGCCCTGGCTGACCGATCTGTCGCGCACCCCGGCCCATGCCCGCGCCGAAACCGTTGCGGAACAGCCGATGTTTCGCCAGGCCCTGCGCGAACGCCGCTGCCTGTTGCCGGCCAACGGTTTCTATGAATGGCGTGGCACCACGCGCAAGCGCCCGTACTGGTTGACGCCGGGGGAGGGCTCGTCGTTGTTTTTCGCGGCCATCTGGGAAGCGTATCCGGTGCAGGAACAGGTGTGGTTGAGTACGGCCGTGATTACCCAGCCTGCCGCCAGTCAGCGTCGACCGCTGATTCTCGATGCGGCGGGGCAGGACCTCTGGCTCGATCCGGAAACGCCGTTACATGCCTTGCAGGCGTTGCTGGCCAGCGAACCCGCGGCATTGCGCGAACGGGTGCTGGCGAATATGGTCAATGATCCGAAGCTCAATGGGCCGGAGTGTTTGACGCCGGGTTGAGTTCTTTGGCGACTGGTCCGGCCCCATCGCTGGCAAGCCACACAGTGGATTTGTGAACACCACAGGTCTGTGTGGGAGCTGGCTTGCCAGCGATGAAGGCCCTCGAATCAAACCCTGAACTGATTGATCAACCGCCGCTGCTGTTCGGCCAGTTTGGTCAGGTCCGCACTGGCCGCGCTCGATTCATCCGCGCCGCCGGCCACTTCATTGGCCACCTGGCCGATGTTGATCACGTTACGGTTGATATCGTCTGCCACCGCGCTTTGCTCCTCGGCGGCGCTGGCGATCTGGGTGTTCATGTCGTTGATCACCGACACCGCTTTTGTAATGGTTTCCAAGGCCTCTGCCGCTTTCGCCGCGTGTTGCACGCTTTCGTCGGTGCGGTTCTGGCTGTCCTCCATGACCCGCACCACGTCCCGAGTGCCTTGTTGCAGCTGTTGAATCATGGCCTGGATTTCTTCCGTGGCTTTCTGGGTCTTCTGCGCCAGATTGCGCACTTCGTCAGCCACCACCGCAAATCCTCGGCCCTGTTCACCGGCCCGTGCCGCTTCAATGGCGGCGTTCAAGGCCAGCAGGTTGGTTTGTTCGGCAATTCCGCGAATGGCCGTGAGGATCGCGTTGATGTTTTCACTGTCCTTGGCCAGGGTCTGCACGACGCCGACCGCGCGGCCGATTTCCAGTGCAAGCGCGCCAATGGAGGTCGAGGTGTCGCGGACGATTTGCATACCCTGACTGGCAGCCTGATCCGCATGACTGGCGGCCTGTGCAGCCTGGGTCGCGTTGCGTGCCACATCCTGGGCGGTGGCGGTCATTTCGTGCACCGCAGTGGCGACTTGATCGATCTCGGCCATCTGCTTGTGCACCCCGGTGTTGGTGCGAATGGCGATGTCGGCGGTGTGTTCCGACGAATCGCTGACGCTCTGCACCGAGGCCACCACCTGAGTGATCATCGCCTGCAACTTGGCCAGGAAAGTATTGAAGCCTTTGGCGATCGAGCCCAGTTCGTCGGCGCGGTCGCTGGTCAAGCGGCGGGTCAGGTCGCCTTCGCCCTGGGCAATATCGTCGAGCATGGCGACCATTTGCTTCAGTGGGCGGGCAATGCCGTGGCCCACCAGCCAGATCACCAGCAAGCCGATACCGGCAATCAGCAGGCCGACCATGGCCATGCCGAAGGTGTCGGATTTGCGTTGGGTATTGAGATCAGACTGCAGTTTTTGCAGGTCGGCCATCACCGCGTCCAACGGCAACTGCAGCATCAGGGTCCAGCGGGCATCGGTCTGGCCAATGCCGAAGGGCAGGTACAACTCGATCCGGCCCTGGGCCTTGTCGACGGTATAGGTCACTTCGCCGCGCTTGAGATTGGCCATGTTGGCAATCTGCTTGCTGTCGAGGATGTCGCTGACCTTTTCGCCGAACTTGCTCGGGTCCTTGGTGTAGGCAACGATTCGGCCGTTGCCGCCAATCAGGGTCATTTCACCGGCACCGCTGTAGAGCTTCTGGTTGGCGCCCAGGAGCATTTCCTGGATGAAGTTCACCGAGAGGTCAGCGCCGACGATGCCCTGGAAGGCGCCGTTGAGCATGATCGGTTCGATAAAGGAAGCGAGCATGACGATCTTGTCGCCGACTTTGTAGGGCGCCGGATCGATCACGCAGGATTTTTTGGTTTCTTTCGAACACAGGTAGTACTCGCTGGCGCGCACACCGGTGGACAGGGTTTTCTGATCGTCGACGTCCACCAGTTTGTCCAGGCCGAGGCTACCGTCCTCATTGCGGAACCACCAGGGCAGGAAGCGCCCGTTGGCGGCGTCGATGCCGACCACTTTGGTGCCGACGTAGGCCGCATCATTATGGTCGAGGGCGTTGGGTTCCCAGCCAATGTAGGTGCCGAGAATCTTCGGGTTTTTGCTGACGTTTTCCTTGATCAGGCTGATCAACTGCTCGCGGCTGAGGCTCAGTGCCGGCTGTCCATCGGCTCCGGGCGTGCCGATCAAGGCGTTGACTCGCACCAGTCCGCCGGCAATAAGCAGCGGCGCTTCGAGTTCGCGTTGAATCTGGCTGACCTGGGTCTGCGCCAGGGACGTCAGGCGTTGTTCGATCACTTGCTCGAATTGCGCCTGGGTCCGCTGCTGGACCATGTCTTGCGTCCGTGCCCCGGAGAACAGTGCGTAAACGACCAGCGCTGCCACGACACTTAGAACAATGGCACCGGCAAGGGCTGCCACGGAAAACTGGATTGACTTGAATTTCATGGGGCTCCGCACGCGAGAAGACGACTGCGGTGGTGTATCGGCAGGAGGTCGAGCGGGCATTAGAAGCCGTTGCTGAAATGACTGTTTTGGCGTGGTCGAGGTCGTAAATGAATCAGGGCGAACCCTGAAAGGCCGTGGCATGTGTCGCTTTGTGAATTTTTTCCTGCAAGGGGGAGCGCTTTGCACGAAATCGGCGTCTTACCTCCTTTGTATCTGGCGTCGATACATTTGCGCGCATAGGATACCGGCATGTTTTCACGGAGTTTTTTGATGAACAAGACATTGGTGTTGTGTGGGCTGAGCGCGAGTCTGCTGCTTGCCGGGTGTCAGTCGGTCAACACGACCAACGGCGGTGCTGTAGGCGTTGAGCGCAAGCAATACATGTTCAGCATGTTGTCCACCGATGAGGTCAATCAGATGTACGCCCAGTCTTATCAAAAGACGGTAGGCGAGGCGAGCACCCAGGGTGTGCTGGACAAGACCAGTAACGATGCCAAGCGCATTCAAACGATCTCCAATCGGCTGATTGCCCAGGCTCCGGTGTTTCGTCCGGATTCGGCCCAGTGGAAGTGGGAAGTCAATCTGATCAAGAGCGATGAGCTCAACGCCAACTGCGGGCCAGGTGGCAAGATCATTTTCTACACGGGTCTGATGGACAGCTTGAAGCTGACCGACGACGAAATCGCCGCCATCCTCGGCCATGAAATCGCCCATGCCCTGCGCGAGCACGGTCGCGAAGCGATGTCCAAGGCCTATGGCATCGAAATGGCCAAACAGGGCGCCGGTGCCTTGCTCGGATTGAGTCAGGACAGCCTGGCGCTGGCCGATACTGTGGCCAACTACGGCATGACCTTGCCCAACAGCCGCGCCAATGAAAACGAGGCGGACTTGATTGGCCTCGAACTGGCCGCGCGGGCCGGTTACAACCCGAATGCCGCGATCACCCTGTGGAACAAGATGAGCAAGGCTTCGGAAGGTGCTCCACCGGAGTTCATGAGCACTCACCCGGCGTCGTCGAGTCGTATTGCGTCCTTGCAGGCGGCCATCCCGAAGGTCATGCCGCTTTACGAGCAGGCCAAGAAGCCCTGATTGGATTCAGCAAAAGCTGCACGTTTTCAGCTTTTGTGGCGAGGGAGCAAGCTCCCTCGCCACAGTCCCTTCTAACGCGTCAAACCCAGCCGCTGCTCTGCATTGCCTTATACACCGCCACGATGGCGAGGATGAAAAAGGCCGAGGCGGCGAGTCGACGGATCAGTGTCAATGGCAATTTGTCAGCAGCAAAGTTACCTGCCAGCACCACCGGCACGTTGGCAATCAACATGCCCAGCGTGGTGCCGATGATCACCAGCCACAGCTCCGGATATTGCGCGGCGAGCATCACCGTCGCGATCTGAGTCTTGTCGCCGATTTCGGCCAGGAAGAAAGCAATCAGCGTTGTCAGGAACGGCCCGAACTTGCGGGCGGTGCTGGCTTCGTCGTCATCCATCTTGTCCGGCACCAGGGTCCACAGTGCGGTGGCGGTGAAGCTCGCCGCGAGGATCCAGTGCAGCAGCGTATCCGAGAAGAAACTCCCCACCCAGGCGCCTACCGCGCCGGCTGCTGCGTGGTTGGCCAGGGTCGCGGCGATGATCCCGGCGATGATTGGCCAGGGTTTGCGGAAGCGAGCGGCAAGAATGAGCGCGAGCAGTTGCGTCTTGTCGCCGATTTCGGCCAAGGCAACGATTGCGGTAGGTACGAGTAGTGAATCCAGCATCAGGGGTTTTCCTAAGGGGCGGGTCGACACGGCTATGACACGTACAGCCTTCCCGCCCCGGGTAAGGTGTTCGTGTCATAGGTCTTGTCAAACCCCGGCGATCCATCTGATGTGGACGCTTGGGTCGCATACGCCATGGTCTGAGGACCAAGTATGTTGACGCATGCCGGACGAGCGTGGCGCTCGTGGGAGACTACTCCCCTAGGACGGAGCGGATTCTGCCTAGGCAAAATCCATTCGGCAAGCAGAAATTTCTTATCCGCGTTTGGCCCGGTAGATTCGGAAACCCTGTCCTTCGGCCTTGATCGCGCACACACCCAGATGCTCTTCGATCAGTGGTTGATACTTCAGGAAGCTGTTCGCCACCAGGCGCAGTTCGCCACCGTTTTTCAGATGTTTGGCCGCTTTTCGCAGCAGGTTTTCGGTGGCGAAGTAATCGGTATGAACGCCGACATGGAACGGTGGATTGCTCAGAATCGCACTCAAACCCATGGGGGCGGCGTCGATGCCGTCACCGGTAATGACGTCTGCTTCCAGACCGTTGGCAGCCAGGGTCAAGCGACTGCTGGCGGCGGCGAATGCGTCCACGTCCAGCAAAGTGACCTGGTTGTGCGGATAACGACGCTTTACCGCAGCCCCCAGCACGCCCGCGCCGCAACCGAAATCCAGCAAATGACCGCTGGGCAGTTTATCCAGGTGCTCGAGCAACAGCGCGCTGCCGCGATCCAAGCGACCATGGCTGAACACGCCCGGCAGACTGATGACCTTGAGCGGGCCTTCCGCCAGCGGCAATTCGTATGCCTGGGCCAGGCTTTCCAGCGGCTTGGCCGCCGGTGCATTGGCCACGGTGACTTGCCAGAGCTGACAATGCCGCGCGCTGTCGAGTTTGCGTGGTTTGCCGAACGGATTCAGTTGCTTGGCCGCCCCCTCGATACCGCTTTTTTTCTCGCCGACCAGAAACACCTCACGACCTTCCAGGCGCGAAGCCACGGCGTTGAGGATGTAATCGGTCAGGTCCTTGGACTTGGGCAGAAACACCACTGCGCTGTCGAACTCGCGCTGCGGGACATTCACGCCAAAATGGCTGCGCTCGGCGAAACGCGCATCCAGGGCCGCCTGGTCGCCGGCGTGCCAGCACCAGCCATGGGCGGCCGGCAGGCGACCGAGCAAGTCGTCGGCGGGCAAACCGGCCAGCAACACCGAACCCTGGAATAACTCAGCCTGACGAAGCAGTACTTCACTGCGCGGATCCATAACTGCTCCTGTGAAAAAAAGTGCCGCAGTTTATCAACTGACGACCCGCAGCGCCTTACCGCTGAAGTACGCCAGAGCGTTTTCCGTGACTTGACCCACGATTCGCTGCCGCGCTTCGCGACTGCCCCAGGCGTTGTGCGGAGTGACGATCAGCCGCGGGATGTCGTGGGCCAGCAGTGGATTGCCATGGGTCGGCGGCTCGACGCTCAGTACGTCGGTGGCGGCGCCACCCAGGTGGCCGTTACGCAGCGCATCGGCCAGCGCTTGCTCGTCGATCAGACCGCCACGGGCGGTGTTGACCACGAATGCGCCGGGTTTCATCAAGGCCAGTTCGCGGGCGCCGATGAAATGGCGCGTGTGTTCATTGAGTGGGCAGTGCAGGGTCAATGCGTCGATTTGCGGCAACAGTTCTTCCAATGGCAAGCGATCCGGCCGGGCAGGGCGCCCCGGAATCTGCCCCAACAGCACGCGCATGCCAAAGGCCTCGGCCAGTCGCGCCACCGCGCCGCCGAGTTCGCCGTGACCGAGCAAACCGAGGGTTTTGCCCTCCAGTTCGACGATCGGGTAGTCCAGCAGGCAGAACTGTTTGGCCTGTTGCCAGCGACCTTCGCCGACAGCTTTCTGATAGTCCGCCAGGCGCGTGGCCAGGTTGAGCAGCAACATGAGGGTGTGTTGGGCGACCGAGGGCGTGCCGTAGCCCTGGCAATTGCACACGGTAATCCCGCGGGCGCGGGCCGCAGCGAGGTCGACATTGTTGGTGCCGGTGGCGGTGATGAGGATCAGCTTCAGCTCGGGGCTGGCGGCCATGGCGGCGGCGTCGATCATGATTTTGTTGGTGATGGCCACTGTGGCGCCCTTTAGGTGGTCGATCACCTGATCAGGGAGGGTCTGGGCGTACAGTCGCAAGTCACTGAAACAATCGCGTAACGGATTGAGATCGAGATCGCCCAGATCCAGGGACGGGTGATCGAGGAAAACGGCGCGGCGAATGTTCGTCATCAACTGTACCTTTTGTGCATTGAACTGAAGGCGTAATCTGCCGAGCCTACCAGATGAAACAATCAGTTACGCTTGTCCAAAAGGAGCCCCCATGTACTGGACAGAGTTCTTGACCGTCGCCCTTATTCACCTGCTGGCCGTGGCCAGTCCCGGCCCGGACTTTGCCGTGGTGGTGCGTGAGAGTGTGACCCACGGTCGTCGCGCCGGCACCTGGACGGCGCTTGGCGTCGGCACCGCGATTTTCCTGCACGTCGGCTATTCGCTGCTGGGCATCGGTCTGATCGTGTCCCAGTCGATCATGCTGTTCAATGCCCTGAAATGGGCCGCCGCCGCTTATCTGTTGTACATCGGCTTCAAGGCTCTGCGGGCGCAGCCAGCCAAACCGGTGGCGGATGATCTGCACAAGGAAGCCGGCGAGCGCACGGCCCGTGGCGCCTTTACTTCAGGTTTCGTGACCAATGGTCTCAACCCGAAAGCCACGCTGTTTTTCCTGTCGCTGTTCACCGTGGTAATCAATCCTCACACGCCGCTGATGGTACAAGCCGGCTACGGGATTTACCTGGCCGCCGCGACGGCGACCTGGTTCTGCCTGGTGGCGATGCTGTTCAGCCAGCAGCGTGTGCGCGCCGGTTTCGCCCGCATGGGTCACTGGTTCGACCGCACCATGGGCGCGGTACTGATCGCAATCGGCGTGAAGCTCGCATTTACCGAGATGCACTGATCCTACGTGGCGCCGAGTTCGCTCAGCTTGTTCAGGGTGTTCAGGTATTGCCGGGGATTTTCTCCCAGCAAACGACGGAACATCGCGCTGAACGCGCGGGCGCTGCCGTAACCCAGGTCCTGCGCCACGCTCTGCACGCTTTCCCCGGCGAGCAGGCGGGGCAGGGCTTCCATCAAGCGCAGTTGCTGGCGCCAGTCATTGAAAGTCATCTTGAGCTGTTGCTGAAATAGTCGTGCCAGAGTGCGTGAACTGGCGCCGACCTGCTGCGCCCAGTCCTCCAGCGTGTTGAGGTGATCAGGTTTTTGCAGCAGTGCCAGACAGATGCTCTGCAAGCGCCGATCCTCGGGCATGGGTATGTGCAGCGCAAGGTTTTCCAGGCTGGCCAGCTCTTGCAGCATCAGTTGCTGAATCAGAGGATTTTCAGCGTGCTGCGGGCCTTGCACTGCCCGCACGATCAGCTCGCGCAGCAGCGGCGTGACCGCCAGGACACAGCACTGCTGCAGGTTCGCCGGCGACAGTTCGGCGTCGATGAAGAGCGAGCGCATGCGCACCTCCCCGGACATGAAAATCTCATGTTCCACCCTTGGCGGAATCCACACGGCGCGGGTCGGTGGAATGATCCACGCACCCTGCGCCGTCACCACTCGCATCATCCCGCACACGGCATACAGTAACTGCGCTTCGCGATGTTGATGAAGTTCCTGGTGTGCGCCATCCACGTAATCTCGCGGATAGGCACTGACCGGCCCGTGCTGGAAATGGCTGATTAACATGTCAGATCCGATGACTTTGTTGTCAGGAATGCGCGTTTTCGCCAACTTAGCATAGGTCGCTCACTCCAACGTAAAGCGTGCCGCGATGAACCAGTCCAGAAACGTAATCCGCTACATCAATGCCGCCCATGTGATCGACCACATGTTCATGCTCATATTTCCCGCCGCGGTGCTCGGCATGACGCAGGCGTTTGCCCTCGATTTCGCGGCGCTGATCGGCTTGTCCCTGGGCGGATTCATCGCCTTTGGCGCTTGTTCCTTGCCGGCCGGCTGGCTGGGGGATCACTGGAGCCGACGGCGAATGATGCTGGTTTTTTTCTTCGGCATTGGCGCTTCAGCGATTTTTACCGGCTTGAGTCACAGCGCGCCGATGTTGGTGCTGGGTCTGACGCTGATCGGTATTTTTGCAGCGATCTACCATCCGGTGGGCACCGCGATGCTGGTGGCCTACGCACAAAACCGTGGCCGGGAGATCGGCATGAATGGCATGTGGGGCAACCTGGGCGTGGCGTTTTCAGCGCTGATCACCGGGCTGCTGGTGGCGCATTTCGGCTGGCGTGCGGCGTTCATTCTGCCGGGTGTGGTGGCGATGGTACTGGGTGTCGGGTTCGCCTTGCAGGTGCGTGAGGAGCCCGTCCCCAAGCGTCCCCACACGCCGCTCAAAGGTGCGGGCGGCCAGCGAATCTCCATGGCGTTGGTGTTCGGCGTGCTGGCATTGGCCACGGCGACCGGCGGCGTGGTGTTCAACGCGACGACGATGACTTATCCGAAACTGTTCCAGGAGCGGTTGCACGAGTTGTTCGCTTCGCCGCAAACCTTGGGTGTCGTGGTCAGCCTGGCTTACGCCTTTGGCGCCGTGGCTCAGTTGAGCATTGGCCGGGTTTTGCATCGCGTCAGTCTCAAGTGGCCGTTCGTGGTGCTGACGATGTGCCAGGCGCCGCTGCTCTTCGCACTCGCCTATGGCGAAGGCTGGGGCGTGATTGCGTTGGGGGCAGCGTTCATGTTCGTGGTGTTCGGCCAAGTCACGGTCAACGATGCGATGGTTGCCAATTTCGTTGCGCCTCAATGGCAATCACGGGTCTTTGCGTTGCGTTACTGCCTGTCTTTCGGTGCCAGCGCCACCGCCATCCCTCTGATCTCTTACGTCGAACCGCTCCAGGGATTGGTCGGGCTCTATTTGATTTTGGCGGCGATTGCGGCATTGACCTTCGTCGCGGCCCTGGTCTTCCCGCGCACGCCCTCGGAGGCTTTGGCAGGACAAACGGCCTGAGCGCTGCTGCTTACCGATAAATGCTGGCGTAACGCTAGCATTTGTGCGGCTCTGCAAATCATTCCTTTGGCTGATTTGACTGGCGATCAAGGGCACTAAAGTGCTTACTTTCAGCCACGACCGTGCAGTCAGAAAAGGGATTCTTATGTTGCAGACTCGCGTTATCCCCCCAGCCGAAGGCGCTTACCAGTATCCGCTGCTGATCAAACGGTTGCTGATGTCCGGTGCGCGTTATGAGAAAACCCGCGAGATCGTTTACCGCGACCAGTTGCGCTACAGCTATCCGACCCTGATCGAGCGGGTCGCGCGGTTGGCCAATGTGCTGACAGAGGCCGGGGTCAAGCCCGGGGACACCGTGGCGGTGATGGATTGGGACAGCCATCGTTATCTGGAATGCATGTTTGCCATTCCAATGATCGGCGCGGTGATCCACACCATTAATGTGCGCCTGTCGCCGGAACAGATCCTCTACACCATGAATCACGCCGTGGACCGCTTTGTGCTGGTCAACAGCGAGTTCGTTGGGCTGTACAACGCGATTGCCGGGCACCTGACCACGGTCGAGAAAACCCTGTTGCTGACCGACTTGCCGGAAAAGACCGCCGACCTGCCGAACCTGGTCGGCGAGTACGAGCAGCTCCTGGCGGCCGCGAGCCCGCGGTACGACTTCCAGGATTTCGACGAAAACTCGGTCGCCACCACCTTCTACACCACCGGTACCACCGGCAATCCCAAAGGCGTGTATTTCACCCATCGACAACTGGTGCTGCACACCATGGGCGTGTCGACCATCATGGGCGCGATCGACAGCGTGCGCCTGTTGGGCACCAATGACGTGTACATGCCGATCACGCCGATGTTCCATGTGCACGCCTGGGGTCTGCCTTATGTGGCGACGATGCTGGGGCTCAAACAGGTTTATCCCGGTCGCTATGACCCGGAGTACCTGGTGGAGCTGTGGCGCAAGGAAAAGGTCTCGTTCTCGCACTGCGTGCCGACCATTCTGCAGATGGTCCTCAATGCCAAGGGGGCGCAAAACACCGATTTCGGTGGCTGGAAAATCGTCATCGGCGGCAGTGCACTCAATCGTTCCCTGTACGAAGCGGCGAAGGCCAAAGGCATTCAGTTGACCGCCGCCTACGGCATGTCGGAAACCGGGCCGCTGGTCTCGTGCGCACACCTCAACGACGAATTGATGGCCGGCACCGAAGACGAGCGCACGACTTATCGGATCAAGGCTGGCGTGCCTGGGCCGCTGGTGGAGGCGGCGATCGTCGACGCTGAGGGCAATTTCCTGCCCGCCGATGGCGAGACCCAGGGCGAATTGGTGTTGCGTGCGCCCTGGCTGACCGAGGGTTATTTCAACGAGCCGCAGAAGGGCGCCGAGCTCTGGGCCGGCGGCTGGTTGCACACCGGTGACGTGGCGACCCTGGACAGCATGGGCGTGATCGACATTCGTGACCGGATCAAGGACGTGATCAAGACCGGCGGCGAGTGGGTGTCCTCCCTCGACCTCGAAGACCTGATCAGTCGCCATGCGGCGGTACGCGAAGTAGCAGTGGTCGGCATCGCCGATCCACAGTGGGGCGAGCGCCCGTTTGCCTTGCTGGTGGTCCGTGAAGGCCATGTGATCGATGCCCGGGAACTCAAGGAACACCTCAAGCCGTTCGTGGAATTGGGGCACCTGAGCAAGTGGGCGATCCCGAGTCAGATCGCCCTTGTTACTGAAATTCCCAAGACCAGCGTCGGCAAGCTCGACAAGAAGCGAATTCGCGTCGATATCACCGAATGGCAAGCTAACAACAGTACCTTCCTTTCCACGCTTTAAGCGTCTTCTGGCGTGCCCAAAAGGGCACGCCGGCCCCACCAAGCAAGCGCTTGGCTTGTCAAATCAGATATTTCAGCCATCCTTGCCGTGCCGACGGGCGTCGGCCTGGCAAAAGGACTGTTCCAGAGTGGCTGGCAGCTGCAAATCACACTTTAGAGGGATCAAGCTGTACTACCTGCTGGCTATAGTCCGCTCAAGGATTTTTAAGAACGGAGCAAACGCACAAACCGGGGCGATGCAATTTTGGAATGACTTTGGGATGCCTTGGCTCCCCGTCATCCTCAACGTTTTTAGAAGTGCTCACTGCCATAACAATAAAATGCACATGGAGTAGCGTCGATGACATCAGTAAACCAGTTCTGGCGCCGGGCGAAACTGCCTCTGGCCGTCAGTCTTGCCTCTACGCTCGCCGGGCCAGCATTCGGCGTCAGTTTCAACGTTGGTGAAATCGAAGGTCAGTTCGACTCGTCCCTGTCCATTGGTGCCAGTTGGTCTACCGAGCAGCCGAACAAGAATCTCATCGGCGTCAACAACGGTGGCCGTGGCCTGTCCCAGACTTCCGATGACGGTCACCTGAACTTCAAGAGCGGGGAAACCTTCTCGAAGATCTTCAAAGGCATCCATGACCTGGAACTGAAATACGGCGATACCGGTGTCTTCGTCCGTGGCAAATACTGGTACGACTTTGAATTGAAGGACGAGAGTCGTCCATTCAAGGACATCAGCGACGATGGCCGCAAGGAAGGCGCCAAATCCGCTGGCGGAGAGATCCTCGACGCCTTCGTTTATCACAACTATTCCATTGCCGATGAGCCAGGTTCCGTGCGCTTGGGCAAGCAGGTGGTGAGCTGGGGTGAAAGTACTTTCATCGGCGGCGGCATCAACTCCATCAACCCGATCGACGTGTCCGCATTCCGTCGTCCGGGTGCCGAGATCAAGGAAGGCCTGATCCCGGTCAACATGTTCTACGTGTCCCAGAGCATCACCGAGAATCTGTCGACCGAAGCGTTCTATCAGCTGGAGTGGGATCAGACCGTTGTCGACAACTGCGGGACCTTCTTCTCGCAACCGGACGTGATCGCCAATGGCTGCGACAACAACCTGGCGGTTCTGCGTACTCAACAAGGCCTGAACGGAGCGCTGGCGGCGGCGGGCCTTCCGGCTTCGTTGCGTAATGCCAGTATCAACACCCTGGCGGCAAACGGCGTGACCTGGGGCAACCCGGATGAAGGCGTGATCGTTCGTCGTGGTGCGGATCGTGATGCTCGTGACAGCGGTCAGTTCGGTGTGTCTTTCAAGTACATGTTCGACCCGCTGGACACCGAATTCGGCGCCTATTTCATGAACTACCACAGCCGTAACCCGATTTTCAGCGGGCAGGGTGCACCGGCCAGCGCCTACAGTGCGGCAGGCCTGGTGGGCAAGTTGGTGGGATCGGGCGTTCCACTCTCCGTGGCGCGTAACCTGGCTCCGACCTTGCTGCCGCTGCAGGTTGCGGGTAACTCCAGCTACTACGTCGAATATCCTGAAGACATTCGCCTGTATGGCTTGAGCTTTTCCACCACGTTACCTACAGGCACTGCCTGGAGTGGCGAATTCAGCTACCGGCCGAATGCTCCGGTTCAGCTCAACACCACCGACATCCTCTATTCCGGCCTGACACCGCTCAACCCTAGCGTGTCCTTACTCCAAGGGACACCTGGGCAGGATCAACAAGGCTATCGCCGCAAAGAAGTGAGCCAGATTCAGACGACGTTCACTCACTTCTTCGACCAAGTGATGGGCGCTGAGCGACTGACCCTGGTTGGCGAAATCGGTCTCACCCACGTTGGTGGTCTGGAGAGCACTTCCAAAGCACGTTACGGCCGTGATCCGAGCTATGGCCCTGGCCCGCTGCCGAATGGCCAATGCGTGGCGTTGAACACGTCTACCCTGGCAGGCGGCCCGCAAAACAACGTCAGCCGTTACTGCGAAAACGATGGCTTCACCACCGCGAACTCGTGGGGTTACCGCGGCCGTGCCATCTGGGAATACAACGACGTATTCGCCGGGGTGAACCTCAAGCCGAACATCGCTTGGTCCCATGACGTGAGCGGTTACTCCCCGGGCCCTGGCGGCAACTTCGAGGAAGGCCGCAAGGCGGTCAGCCTGGGTGTCGATGCCGAGTACCAGAACACCTACACCGCGAGCCTGGCCTACACCAACTTCTTCGACGGCAAGTACACCACCGTGGATGACCGCGACTTCGTTGCGCTCAGCCTCGGCGTGAACTTCTAAGCACTGTATTTTCAGGACGAACGCACATATGAAAATAACAAAGAGTCTGTTCCGCGCCGGTGTTTTGGGGCTTTCGCTGCTGGCGACCAGTGTCATGGCAGCCGTCCCGGCAGCCGAGGCGGATAAGCTGGGCAAGAGCCTGACCCCGATGGGTGCTGAAATGGCGGGTAACGCCGACGGCTCGATCCCGGCCTGGAAACCCCTGCCGAAGAACGCCGGTACCGTCGACAGCAAAGGCTTCCTGTCCAATCCGTACGCCAGCGAAAAACCGCTGTTCACCATCACGGCGCAGAACGTCGAGCAATACAAGGACAAGCTCTCTCCGGGCCAGTACGCAATGTTCAAGCGCTACCCGGAAACCTTCAAGATGCCGGTTTACCCGTCCCATCGTGGTGCTACCGTGCCGGATGACGTGTTCGCCGCTATCAAGCGCAACGCCACCAACACCAACCTGGTGTCCGGAGGCAACGGCCTGGAAAACTTCGAAACCGCAGTGCCGTTCCCGATTCCGAAAAGCGGCGTTGAAGTCATCTGGAACCACATCACTCGCTATCGCGGTGGCAGCGTAACCCGTCTGGTCACCCAGGCTACGCCACAGCCGAACGGCTCGTTCAGCCTGGTGTACTTTGAAGACCAGTTCGTGTTCCGCGACAAGATGAAGGACTACGATCCGAAAAACCCGGGCAACATCCTGTTCTACTTCAAGCAAAAAGTGACCGCTCCGGCACGTCTGGCCGGTGGTGTGCTGCTGGTGCATGAAACCCTCGACCAGGTTAAGGAACCGCGTTCGGCGTGGGTCTACAACGCCGGTCAGCGCCGTGTGCGTCGTGCACCGCAAGTGTCCTATGACGGGCCGGGTACTGCAGCCGACGGCCTGCGTACTTCCGACAACCTGGACATGTACAACGGTGCGCCGGATCGTTACGACTGGAAGCTCGAAGGCAAGAAAGAGATGTACATCGCCTCCGACGCCTACAAACTCGACGATCCGAACCTGAAGTACGCGGACATCATCAAGGCCGGTCACATCAATCAGGACCTGGCGCGTTACGAGCTGCGTCGCGTCTGGCATGTGGTTGCCACCTTGAAGGAAGGTCAGCGCCATATTTACGCCAAGCGTGACTTCTACATCGACGAAGATACCTGGCAAGCAGCGGTCATCGACCACTACGACGGTCGTAACCAACTGTGGCGCGTTGCCGAAGCCCATGCCGAGAACTACTACGACAAGCAAGTGCCGTGGTATGCGCTGGAAGCCTTGTACGACCTGCAATCGGGCCGTTACCTGGCGCTGGGCATGAAGAACGAAGAGAAGTCGGCGTATAACTTCGGCTTCCAGGCCACCACCAGCGACTTCACCCCGGCGGCATTGCGTCAGGATGGTGTTCGCTAAGGCATAAAAAAAGAGGCCGCATCCTCTGGAAACGCCCCGACTGGTTCGGGGCGTTTTTTTATTCGTAGACTTTTTGTAGCCATTTGTAGCAATTACCTTCATTACCTCATCGTTTACCGCTAGTCTGCGGACATCTGCAACGCCGCCATCCGTAATTCAAACAAGAGCCGGCCATGACTGATCTGTCCCCACCACCAGGTCCTGCAAGCGTTGCCGTCGCCACGCTGGCCGGGCGTTTTTTCCGTCCGCCATTGCCCGACGGCCATGTGCTGCGGCCTCGTCTTTGCGAGCGTCTGAGTGCAGGGCTAAATGGCAGGCTGTTACTGGTCAGTGCACCGGCGGGGTTCGGTAAAAGTTCGTTGGCGGTGGAGTTCTGTCAGTCGCTGCCGGCCCATTGGCAAAGCCTTTGGCTCGGATTGAGTCCGCGCGACAGTGACCCGGGTCGATTCCTCGAGCGCTTGCTCGAAGGCCTTCAAGACTATTTTCCGCAGCTGGGCAGGCAGTCCCTCGGGCTGCTGAAGATGCGTCAGCGACATCAGCCGTTTGCATTCGAAGAATGGCTGGATGGCTTGCTCGATGAGCTGGCCGTACACCTTTCGACAGCGACGCCGCTGTTACTCGTTCTCGATGACTATCATCTGGCCCAGGGGCCGGTGCTTGATCGCTGCTTGCAGTTTTTCCTCAACCATTTGCCCGATGGCTTGCTGGTGATGGTCACCAGTCGCCAGCGCCCTGACTGGCATCTGGCGCGGCTGCGCTTGTCGCGGCAACTGCTCGAATTGCATGAACAAGACTTGCGCCTGACCCACGATGAAGCCTTGACCCTGCTTGACCGTCACAGCAGTACTTTGCGCGGTGAGGCGCTGGAAAGCCTGATCCAGCGCAGCGAAGGTTGGGTTGCCGGCTTGCGCTTCTGGTTGCTGGCGGCCTCGGAGGCAGGCAGTCATGGCGCATTGCCCCAGGCGTTGCATGGCGGGGAGGGGCTGATTCGCGATTACCTGTTGGAAGAAGTCATCGATTGCCTGCCCGCCGAGGTTCAGTCATTCCTGTACGACACGGCGCCTCAGGAGCGTTTTTGCAGTGAGCTGTGCGACGCCATTCGCGACGCTCACGACAGCGCCGAGATCCTGCGTTTTCTGGCTGCACACCAGGTTTTCCTGGTGCCGCTGGACGAACACGGCCATTGGTATCGTTATCACCATTTGTTTTCCGATCTGCTGCGCACGCGGCCTACCGCACAGACAGTGGTGCCGGCCGCGAGTCTGCACCTGCGTGCCTGTCGCTGGTTCAATGCCCAGGGCTTGCTCGACGAAGCGGTGGAGCAGGCCTTGCGCGCCGGACATCTGGACGTGGCGGCGAACCTGGTACAAAACCTTTCCGAAGAGCAATTGCTGGCCGAGCAGAACGTCGGCATGTTGCTGCGCTGGAAAATGGACTTGCCCGACAGCCTGCTGATCAGCACGCCGCGCCTGATCGTGCTTTACAGCTGGGCGTTGGGGCTGGCCTGTCAACTGGATGCGGCCGAGGAACTGTCGAGCCATTTGAGCCGCTTCCTGCCGGCCCCGTCGGCCACTGCACAGAAATCCATGCTGGCGCAGTGGTTGGCGCTGAGCGGGATCATCGCGCGCGGGCGCGGCAACCGCGAGCTCACGCTGCTCTATTGCAGCGAGGCGCTGGAAAGCCTTCCGTGCAAACGCTACGGACAGCGTTTGATGTGCCTCTCGACCCTGTCCAACCTTGCCATCGCCGATGGCGACTTATGGCGCGCGCGCGAGCTGAATCGGGATTCCCTGGAATTGGCGCAGCGGGTTGGCAACCCGTTGTTCGAAGCGCTGGCTCACTACGACCGCGCCCGAGTGCTGCAGGCGCGCGGAGAAATCCTTCGTTCGCTGGAGGAAGTCCGGCAAGGCCTGCAGCGCCTGCAAGGGCTATCCGCGCAACGCCTTTATGCGGTTCGCGCCCGACTGACCTTGTACGAAGGATTTCTGCTGGCGCTGCGCCTGCAACCACAGGCGGCGAGAGGGCGATTGCAGGTCGGTTTGAACGAGGCGCGTGCCTGCCGCGACATCAGCGTGTTGATCGGCCACTGCGTGATCGCGCGGCTGGAAGGCAGCAGTGGCGAATTCGCCAAAGCCTTTGCCGAGCTCGCCGAGGCCGAACGTCTGATGCACATCTGGGACGTGCCGCCCATTTACTATCTGGCGATGATCACGCAGGTCAAATGTGAACTCTGGCTGGCCCAGGGCCGCACAGATCTGGCCGAAGCCTGGCTGGCGCGATTGAGTCAGACCTATAACGGCGAACACCCTGCCGCGCCCCCGGAGTTCCATCCGCAACTGCCGCTGCATATCGAGCTGCAACAAGCGTTGCTGGACGTCATCCAGGCCCAGCCGATGCTGGCTGAGGGGCGTTTGAATGTGCTGCTCGAACAGGGGCAGCAAAGCGGTCGGCAAATGCTCAGTGCGATGGCGCTGGCGCAAAAAACCTCGCTGCTGCTGAGCACCGGGCGCGAGCCCGAGGCACGCAAGGCCTTGGGTCAGGCGCTGGAGGCCGCCGCCGGTGGCGTACTGCAACCGTTCGACAGGTTGTTGGCCGAGCATCCGGACTGGCTGCGCGCGCAGCTTCAACTCAGCGCACCTACCACTGTTTCTCAAGACCTGGCCGAGAAACTTCCGACGCCGGTGATCCGCCCGGCGCTGGAATCCACTGCTGCGGCAGAGCAACTCAGTACGCGGGAACTGGCAGTCCTGCGGCTAATCGCCCAAGGCTGTTCGAATCAGGAAATCAGCGATCAGCTGTTTATTTCCCTGCACACGGTCAAAACCCACGCCAGCCACATCAACAGCAAGCTCGGGGTGGAACGGCGTACGCAGGCAGTGGCGAGGGCGAAGGAGTTGGGGGTGTTGGGCTAAGGGTAAAACTAAAGTTACGCAGGGCGGTAAATTGCCGGGCGCCGATTTGTGCGACCATTACCCATCCCTGTTGATTGAGCCTCCCCGATGTCCCAGCCAACCACCCTCATCCGCGAAACCTTCCCCGTCGGCCCTTTGCAGTGCAACTGCACGATCATCGGCGATCCGGTAACGAAAAAGGCCATTGTCGTCGATCCGGGTGGCAACCATGAGCTGATCCTGGCTCGGCTCGATGCACTGGGCCTGAAAGTGGTCAGCATCATCCACACCCACGCTCATCTCGATCACTTCCTGGCTTCCGGTCAGTTGAAGGAGAAAACGGGCGCCACCTTGCACCTGCACAAAGAGGATCAGTTCCTCTGGGACAACCTGGAGATGCAGTGCCAGATGTTCGGTGTGCCCTACACGCCGGTGCCGTCGCCGGACCGCTGGCTGGCCGACGATGAAGAGTTGGCCTGCGGTTGCGGCGTGGCGTTGCACACGCCCGGTCATACGCCGGGTTCCATGAGCTTCTGGTTTTCCGAGGCGAAGCTGCTGATCGCCGGCGACACCCTGTTTCGTCGCGGAGTAGGGCGCACGGATTTGTGGGGCGGCGATCAGGCGACCATCGTGCGCTCGATCAAGCAGCGTCTGTACACCCTCGACGAGGAAGCCACCGTAGTCGCCGGCCACGGTCCCGACACCCGACTCGGCGATGAAATGCGCGAGAATCCTTTTGTTCGGGCTTGAATTGTAACGGGCGGAATTTTTGTCCGGCGAGACGATCCAACGCCCGCAATGGTTCGATGCTTAAGTTCGTTGCACCACAGAATGTAAAAAAGTAGGAGCTCTACATGTTCACCACGCGTCCTTTGATTATTGTTGCTACTGCCGTGGCGCTGTTGTCTGGTTGTGCATCGCCCAACCCGTACAACGACCAGGGCCAGGCGGATAGCGGCTCCACGGGCATGAGCAAAACCGCTAAATACGGTGGTCTTGGCGCTCTGGCCGGTGCTGTGGCGGGTGCTGCCATCAACCACGATAACCGTGGCAAAGGGGCATTGATTGGCGCAGCTCTGGGCGGTGCTTCCGCTGCGGGTTATGGCTATTACGCGGACCAGCAGGAGAAAAAACTGCGGGCCAGCATGGCCAACACAGGTGTTGAAGTGCAGCGTCAAGGCGATCAGATCAAGCTGATCATGCCGGGCAACATCACGTTCGCCACTGATTCGGCGAACATCGCTCCGAGCTTCTACCAGCCGCTGAACAACCTGGCCGGCTCGCTGAAAGAGTTCAACCAGAACCAGATCGAAATTGTCGGCTACACCGACAGCACCGGCAGCCGCCAGCACAATATGGACCTGTCCCAGCGTCGCGCGCAGAGTGTGGCGACCTACCTGACTTCGCAAGGCGTCAGCGGTGCCAACCTGAGCGCCCGTGGCGCTGGTCCGGATAACCCGATCGCCAACAACGGTGACGTCAACGGCCGTGCACAGAACCGTCGTGTCGAGGTCAATCTCAAGGCGATTCCGGGTCAGCAGTATGGCAGTCAGCAGCAACCAGGCACGGTTCAGCAATACCCTTGATCGTCTGACTGAACCCCAGGCGTGTAAGAGCCGCCCGATCCTAAACAGATCAGGCGGTTTTTTTTGTCATTGATTCCGGCCCCATCGCGAGCAGGCTCGCACAGTTCAAATGCGGCCCTTTTGTGAGAGCGAGCCTCCTCGCGATGGGGGCAGACCGGGCAAAGACGAGTTCAAAAACAAAAAAGCCCCGGACAATCGCTCGTCCGAGGGCTTTTTCACGTCTGAGACCTGATTACTTCTTCAGGCCGTAATGCTCGTCGAGCATGCCCGGTGCGTTCGGGGCTTTAGGCGCGTAGTCGCGTGGAGGTTCCTGATTGCGCGGCGGCGTCAGGCGTTCCCGTGGAGCCTGCACCGCGTCGGCGTGCAGGGAGGCCAGCAAGCGTTGGCGGGTTTGCTCGTCCAGGGCCAGGCGATTGGCACCCTCGGCGAGATGATCCTGCACTTCCTGATAGCTCTGAGTCAGTTTCTTGACCAGTGTTGCAGTGCTGTTGAAGTGGGTCACCACCTCATTCTGATAATTGTCGAAACGTTCCTGAATATCGTCCAGCTGACGTTGCGTGCTGCTGGGCGCGGCATTCGGCGCCAGGCGAGCGATCAGGAATCCAATGGCGACACCCACAACCAGGGCAAGAGTCGGCAACAACCAAACTAAGAGCGAGTGTTCCACGAGTCCTTCCTCTATAAACGGCTTTGCTTTACGTTAACGGCTCGAACCTGCGCTGTATACCGCGATTCGCTCGCAATAGACAGTTGCAGACAATTTGCTAGACGAGTCGACCCGATTCGAGGTCACGGAGTTCCTTCCTTGCTGATGCGTGAAACCCCTGTAGTGATTGATGGCCCGGTCGGTCAACTGGAAGCACTTTACCTGGACAACGAGCAGCCGCGCGGCCTGGCGCTGATCTGCCATCCGAACCCGGTGCAGGGCGGCACCATGCTCAACAAAGTGGTCTCGACCCTGCAGCGCACCGCGCGCGATGCCGGTTTGATTACCCTGCGTTTCAACTACCGTGGCGTCGGTGCCAGCGAAGGCTCGCACGACATGGGCACCGGTGAGGTTGATGATGCCCAGGCCGTGGCCACGTGGTTTCGGGCCAAACACCCGGATTTGCCGCTGAACCTGTTCGGATTCTCCTTCGGCGGTTTTGTTGCGGCAAGTCTGGGCGGACGCCTGGAAGCGCAGGGTGAGCGGCTCAAACACGTGTTCATGGTTGCGCCGGCGGTCATGCGCCTGGGCGATCAGCACTCGTTGCCGCAACAGGGCGAACTGACCCTTATTCAGCCGGAAACCGACGAAGTCATCGATCCGCAGCTCGTTTACCAATGGTCCGACAAGCTCGAACGTCCCCATGAGCTGCTGAAAGTGGCAGAATGCGGACACTTTTTTCATGGCAAGCTGACCGATCTCAAGGATCTGATCCTGCCGCGTCTTTCGAATTGATTGCAGTCTGACAAGCGATTACCCATGACGACTCGTACCCGTATCCTCACCGGCATCACCACCACCGGCACGCCGCACCTGGGCAACTACGCCGGCGCCATTCGCCCGGCGATCCTTGCCAGCCGTGACAGCAATGCCGATTCGTTCTACTTCCTGGCGGACTATCACGCCCTGATCAAATGCGATGACCCGCTGCGCATCCAGCGCTCGCGTCTGGAAATCGCCGCGACCTGGCTGGCCGGTGGCCTGGATGTGGACCGCGTGACCTTCTATCGCCAGTCCGACATCCCGGAAATCCCTGAACTGACCTGGCTGCTGACCTGCGTCGCCGCCAAGGGCCTGCTCAACCGTGCCCACGCTTACAAGGCCTCGGTGGACAAGAACCTCGAGACCGGCGAAGACCCGGACGCCGGTATCACCATGGGCCTGTACAGCTACCCGGTGCTGATGGCAGCGGACATTCTGATGTTCAACGCGCACAAGGTGCCGGTCGGTCGCGACCAGATCCAGCACGTGGAAATGGCCCGGGATATCGGTCAGCGCTTCAACCACCTGTTCGGCCAGGGCAAAGAGTTCTTCACCATGCCCGAGGCATTGATCGAGGAAAGCGTTGCCACGCTGCCAGGCCTCGACGGTCGCAAGATGTCGAAAAGCTACGACAACACCATTCCGTTGTTCAGCAGCGCCAAAGAGATGAAGGACGCGATTTCGCGGATCGTCACCGACTCCCGCGCGCCGGGCGAAGCGAAAGATCCGGACAATTCGCACTTGTTCACCCTGTTCCAGGCGTTTGCCACGCCGGCGCAATCCGACGAGTTTCGTAGCGAACTGCTGCAGGGCCTGGGTTGGGGCGAGGCGAAGAATCGCCTGTTCCAGTTGCTGGACAATGAGTTGGGCGAGTCACGCGAGCGCTATCACCAGTTGATCGAGCGCCCGGCAGACCTGGAAGACATCCTTCAACACGGCGCGAAAAAGGCCCGTGCGGTGGCGACACCTTTCCTCAATGAGCTGCGTGAAGCGGTTGGCCTGCGCTCTTTCGTTGCCCAGACCCAGGTGGCGGCGAGCACCAAGAAAAAAGCGGCGAAAGCCGCGCGCTTTGTCAGCTTCCGCGAAGACGACGGCAGTTTCCGCTTCCGTCTGCTGGCGGCCGATGGCGAACAGTTGCTGCTCTCGCGCAATTTCGCTGACGGTAAAACCGCTGGCCAGGTGACCAAGCAGCTGCAATCGGGCCAGCCACTGGACGTGCGCAATGAAGACCTGAGCTTCGGCGTCTGGCTGGAAGGCGAGTGTGTCGCCCAGAGCCCAGCCTTCGCTGACAGCGCTGCGCGCGATGCTGCAATCGAAGCATTGCGGATCGCTCTGACGCCTGTTCAGGAATAATCAGCGGCACGGCCCGACCAAGGGCTGATTGCCATTCCCACGGGCCATCGCTACAGTGACGGCCCGTTTTTGTTGCCTTGCTAACGAATTATGACGCCCCTAGAACGATATCAAGCTGATCTGAAACGCCCGGAATTCTTCCATGACGCTGCGCAGGAAACGGCTGTGCGTCATTTGCAGCGCCTGTACGACGATCTGGTCGCGGCCGAGCAGAACAAACCGGGCCTGCTGGGCAAACTGTTTGGCAAGAAGGATCAGACCCCGGTCAAGGGCCTGTACTTCTGGGGCGGCGTGGGTCGCGGCAAGACTTACCTGGTCGACACCTTTTTCGAGGCGCTGCCGTTCAAGGAAAAGTCCCGCACTCACTTCCACCGCTTCATGAAGCGCGTGCACGAAGAGATGAAAACCCTGGGCGGCGAGAAAAACCCGCTCACAATCATCGCCAAGCGTTTTTCCACCGAAGCCCGAGTGATCTGCTTCGATGAGTTCTTCGTTTCCGACATCACCGACGCCATGATCCTTGGCACCTTGATGGAAGAGCTGTTCAAGAACGGCGTGACCCTGGTCGCGACCTCGAACATCGTGCCGGACGGTCTGTACAAGGACGGCCTGCAGCGCGCGCGTTTCCTGCCGGCCATTGCGCTGATCAAGCAGAACACCGAGATCGTCAACGTCGACAGCGGTGTCGATTACCGTCTGCGTCACCTCGAACAAGCGGAGCTGTTCCACTTTCCGCTCGACGAAGCGTCCCACGAAAGTCTGCGCAAAAGCTTCCGTGCGCTGACGCCAGAGTGCACGGCAGCGATCGAGAACGACGTGCTGATGATCGAAAACCGCGAGATCCGTGCCCTGCGCACCTGCGATGACGTGGCCTGGTTCGACTTCCGCGAACTGTGCGACGGCCCGCGCAGCCAGAACGACTACATCGAACTGGGCAAGATCTTCCACGCCGTGTTGCTTAGCGGTGTCGAACAGATGAGCGTCACCACCGACGACATCGCTCGACGGTTCATCAATATGGTCGACGAGTTCTACGACCGTAACGTGAAACTGATCATTTCTGCCGAAGTCGAGCTCAAGGATCTCTACACCGGCGGTCGCCTGAACTTTGAGTTTCAGCGTACTCTCAGTCGTCTGCTGGAAATGCAATCCCACGAATTCCTGGCTCGCGCGCACAAGCCGTAGGGCGGTTCGGAAAATGAAAGAGGCCTGCACATGCAGGCCTTTTTTATCAGCACAAATCCTCCGCCTACAGGTTTGTACATTGTTTTGAAGTCAAAAGTCTTCGTTTAGATACCGTGCAAGCTCGTGCTGCCGTTGGCAACCAAGCAGCAACCAAAGCAGAATTCTGGCCTTTCGCGGACATAGAAAGCCCGCCATCAATGCCCCCTTTCGGATCAAGTCCATTTCACCACCACCAAAACCGTAAGAGGCACGAGCGGTGGAGCCGGAGCCGGTTCGGGTCGCAATGATCACGGGGATTCGTTCGGCAATTTGCTCAATTGATGTCGCCCAGCGCTGCGAGATGTGGCCGGCGCCAAAACCTCCGATCACCAGCCCGTCGTAATCGAGTGCGAGAATGTTTTCCAGTAGCAGGGCGTCGGCCGAAAGTGAGGCCTCAAGCAGCGCAACCTTCTGTGTGGTCTGTTGCGGCAGCGGTAGCACCGTGCGCGGCCCCGGCGGGCGCAGGTAGCGAACATGATCTTCCAACAGTAGGCCTGCGGGCCCCACGACCGGAGAGGAAAACGCTTGCAGTGCCAGTGAATCGGTTTTGCGCACGCTGCTCGCTTGATGGATCTGTCCGTTCATTACGACCTGGACACCGCGATGCCGGCTGTTTTGCGCCAGGGCAACGCGACATGCATCCAGCAGATTGGCCGGTCCATCGGCGCCTGGCTGCGCTGCGGAACGCATGGCACCGGTCAGCACCAAGGGGGTGTCGTAGGGCCACAGGTAATCCAAAAACACTGCGGCTTCTTCGAGGGTGTCGGTGCCTTGGGTTAGCACGACCCCAACGGCGCCCTTTTTGACCTGAAACTCAGCCCAGGACAATACGTTCAGCAAAAACTCGAAATCCAGGGACGCACTGGGCAGCAGGCCGAGGGTCTCTACGGTGACTGCGGCCAGTGTCGTCAGTTCCGGTATTGAAATCAGCTGGGCTTCGCCGCTGACGGTCGGGATGACACCTTCATCGGCATTGCTCGCTTGCATGCTTACCGTGCCGCCAAGTGCCGCGATGGACAGTTTGGGCAGGTCCATGGGATACCTCGCTTGTTTGTAATGAAAAGTGGCTGTATCCGCTTTTGAGGCGGCGATACAGCCGAATGGCTTGGCTTAATCGGCGATCAGAAAACCGATTAGCGGCACGATCAGCAGTGTGCTGATGGCCATCGACAGTACATTGGCGATGTAGGCGTGCATGTCGGCCGGTAATTTCCTGGCAATCACACAGGCCAGTGGTGGTGCGAGTAATGCCCCCAGCAGTGCACTTGAGACGATAATCTGCCAGCTGCCGCCATAGGCCAGGATCGCCGCAGGCACCACTGAAACCAGTGGGATGTAAGTGGGGTACCAGCCGCGCAACATCCATTGTTGACGCCAGATCAGCACGCCGATGGCCGAGGCCAATGCCTGTGCGCCGATGATGTGCAGCAACAGACCCGACCCATACGCGGGGCTTGAAGGGTTCAAGCTGTACGCTAGCAATGCACCCAGTATCAGGCCCAGGCTGGCCAGCTCATTGCCGAAGAACGGTGCTTCGGAAAAGTCCGCCAGAATCCGGCGCAAGCTCCAGATGAGGCCATAGTCGGGCGCCTTGGCAGGGGCGATCGAGGCAGGAGGTGTTTCCGACGACCTGGGTTTCACCAGATTCGGCCAATAGCGGCAGAACAGAAACGCCAGGACGCTGGCTACCGCCATACCCATTACATTGCCAATCACTGCCGGCAAGGACAGCGGTTCGCACACGTAGTTGACGATCAGCAGGCACATCGGTGTGACGAGTACGGCGCCCATGAGTGCGCCGTTGATCGTGACCCTCCAGCCTCCGCCAAACATCAGCACCATTGCCGCTGGCAGTGAGACAAATGCTACGAATGTGGGTTGCCAGGTTGTGGCGGTCACCGTCCAGCCCCACAGCAGATTGCTCAGCAGCAACCCGAGCAACGAACTGGTGACCAGCCAGGGCCAAAGTCCCGTTCCATAGGAGATGGCAAACCCTTGCCAGGACTTCCCCGTTCGATTCGCCCAGTAAGCCAGATAAGCACCCGCCAGTAGGCCGATCGAAGCGAACTCGTGCTTGTAGAAAGCCACCTCGCTGATGTCACCTAACACCCAGCGCAACCAGGCACTTGGTTCGGGTAGCATCGATACCATGTCGCCGTACCCGGGCCAATGCGCGTCCCAGAACGTACGGTTACTGTAAGAAAGCCAGACGATCAGCACTGTCGCGCCGATCATTAGCAGAACGACGGCTGTATCGATCGGTGATTTGCGCGATGTTTGGGTTTTGTCGGTTGTAACTTCCATGCGATAGGCCTCCTGATCAACGTGGGAGGCAAGGGTGTTGGGTGTAACCGAGCATCTGATCGTAAAGATCGGCTCGGCGGTCACGATGCAGATCGTTCAGGTTGTTCCAGATGGGCGCACTGCGGGAGCTGGTCAGGTCAACATCGGCAAAGAGGATTTCCTGCCTGTCTGCCGAAGCCACGGCGCCAATCGGCCAGCCGTTGGTTCCGGCAATCAACGAGCAACCCAGGTAGCGTGCGCCGCGCTCCTCGCCGATCCGGCTGGCGGCAGCGATAAACACGTTATTGACGTGAGCGGCAGTCATCGTCAAATACGACGCCATGCACTTTCCGGCATCGTCGAACAGCGGTGGCGGTGTCCAGACCCAATTGTTCAGACTGCAAATGATGTCTGCGCCTTGCTGGGCTAGGATCCGTGGCACCTCCGGGAACCAGATGTCCCAGCAGATCAACAGCCCGATGCGGCCGATCGGTGTGTCGAAAACCGGGAAACCCAGGTCGCCGGGGGTGAACCAGAGCTTCTCCAGATTCCACAAATGGGCTTTGCGGTACTTGCCGATAAAACCGTCTGGTCCCACCAGAACGCCGGTATTGAAGAGACGCATGCCGTCGCGTTCGGCCAGACCGGCCACGAGGTAAACGTTGTGTTCGCGGGCGAAGTCGATCCAGCGCTGCACGCTTGGCCCGTCGGGAACTGATTCAGCATGGGCGAAGGCATCCTGTCGATTGCTAAAGAAATAGCCGGTATTGGAAAGCTCGGGCAGAACGATGAGATTCGCACCGCCGTTTACCGC
Source organism: Pseudomonas sp. TE12234 (assembly GCF_054061835.1). Lineage (NCBI taxonomy): Bacteria > Pseudomonadati > Pseudomonadota > Gammaproteobacteria > Pseudomonadales > Pseudomonadaceae > Pseudomonas > Pseudomonas sp. TE12234. The sequence goes on along the minus strand of NZ_JBSSEP010000012.1, from coordinate 112,986 downwards.
TTCAAGCGCCAATTCCAGGCTGCGACGTAGATTACCTACACATTTCTCGATGCCGACTTGTGGATCGAATTGCACGACTGCTACACGCACAGGGCTTGTTGGCTCACTCATTCCGTCGTTCCTCTTTTTATTGTTTTTCAAGCTGTTAAATGGCGTGTGTATAAGAGGGGAATCAGGAATGGGGTGTAAGTCAGCTACTTCCGTTTAGGTCGTAGTCCTTGTCCTAAAATGGATCAAAGTGATGTTTGAAGGCAGTGGGAAGCAGGTGCGAGAGGTAGAGCCATGTATTGCGTGCATGGCTCTGGAATGGAGACGTGATCAGGTTTTGAGTTGGTATTGCGGGTAGTCGCTCAAGGAAAATCCACCATTGAAGGTCGCGGTGGTTTTGTTGCAGATATGTATCACTGCATCGACAGCACCCCGAAAACAAGGCTCCGTCCAACCGGCATCGACGGAAAAAGATTCACCAGACAAATACAAGCCTGATACATGAGCAAAGTCCCGGTTGTACTTCATCAGGCCGACGGCATCGTAGTAGGTGCCCGGTCGGTAAAGCTTGGCGCAGCCCAGAGCATTTTTATCAGTGATCCAACGCTGAACCACCGCTTGATCAATGCTGATGTAGGGAGAGATTTTCTCCTGGACGTTGGCAGAGTTCATGAGTATGCGATCCAGCTCTTCGGTGCATTTTGATACCAACTCCTGATCGCTGAATGAGGCGAGCTTGGTTGCGTCATCTTCCCATGTATAACTCAGCAGGATGCAGTCGTAGCTGTAGTTGTCGTTATAGCGGTAGGTATAGACATCGTGGATAAAACTGTCGGTTACGATGGCTTGCGGGATGTTTGTGTTTTTCGAGAGAAATGATTTCTTCAGCGGTGCAAACACTTTGCAGCTAGTTTCCCAGTGTGCGGTTTTGTAGGCGTTAATCGTCTCGAAAGGCAGCATCTCCTGGGTGAAATTTTCGAGCTTGATTCGAGTTTCAATCAGCCAGGAGGGTAGTGTCATGATGACTGAGTCAAAGTCATCAAATTGCTCCTGGATTTGCTCGGGTTGACTGTGTTTCCAATTGTAGTAGACGCGTATTTTTTGATTGGGCAGCTTTTCCAGTTTTGTGACGGATGAGTCTGTGAGAAGTCCATTGCTTCTTTCGAGGCTATGTTCGTAGATGGACTTTCCGGTTTCGTCGGTTTTCATAAACAGCAGGCATTCATCCAGCGCGGCGAGGCCGATGTAGCGAGGTCTGTCGAAACTCTGCCCCATCGAGTCAAAAACAGCTTCGTTGTTCAGGTAGGGCGAATCCAGTGGATCGCCGTTTGAGTCCACTCGACCATGGATCAATTGTAATTGGCTGCTGAAACCGAAAATCGCGGTACGCAGAGGGTAGAGGCAGCAGACGTCGTAGAAAGCTCCCCAGCTACCATCACCTATACCTATCGCGTAAAAAATTGCTGACTCTTGCGCAGACATTCCCATTCCGCCGAAATCCCCAGGTGAGCGGTCATCCCAAGCTTCAAGTGCGGGCATGCTGACCAGATCGCGGAACGAGACACTCTCGTATTTTTCAACGATAGAAGCCCATATGGCTTCCCATTCCGGGCTCGCATAGAGCTCGGCAACATGGCGGGTCATACGATCGGCAAAGGCTTTCCACTTGGAATAAACCTTTTGCAATTCATCGCCGGGAGGTGGTGTGACACCGTCTTCGTTTTTCCATATCAACATTTGCGGCGCCGATCCGCCGCCCATACTGCCCTCCCGGAGATAGATGCCGGTCGAGTTAACCCATTGGCTACCGGGATTCGCGAAGTCTGAAAACGCCAATTCAAATTGATTGGCGTAGTAAGCCATCAGCGACCGACCTTCTGTCGGTGGCTCATCCACCCGGTTGAAGAAGGGCATGCGCATGGCGCCCATTTCAAACGGTGTGTGGCTTGCTGCCGAGTTTCGGCTACCGGGAACCGTCAGGTGCCTGCCGCCGATGCGTCTGGATTGCTCTATGAGACTGATGTGGGTAAAACCGCATCGATAGAGTTCTCTGGCGGCGGTCAGGCCTGTGACGCCGGCGCCGATGATGCAGATTTTATGTTGCGGGTCAGTTGCCTTGGCGATGCCGTTTTTCTGTTCTACCAGTGCACGATAGTCAAAACACAAATCCGGCGGATTGGGAAAGCGAACCGCCCATTTGTTTTTAGCCGAGCGCTTTGTTCGTGTGGCCTCCTTGGCAATGTATGAAGGGTAGTTATAGCTTGAGCCGATAGTCATGGTTGATCTTCCCTGATGGTGTTTGCAGGGAGGATGTTGAAGTTTTTAAGGGGGCGCGTCTGTGGGCAGGGTTGGGTTCTCTGACGCTCTGTATTCTGTTTTTTGCGTAGGAAAGTGCATAGCGAACGAACTGCGTGGCCGGCGCAAGATTCAATGTGGAAGCGAGTAGGCTCGCTCCCACATTCGGTTGGTGCTGGCTACGCCGCTTGCTGAAACTGCTGCCGATACTGGTTCGGCGACAGCTCCGTGTGCTGGCGGAACAGGCGGGCGAAAAAGCTCGCATCGTCGTAGCCGACTTCGTAGCTGATGGTCTTGATGCTCTTGCGGCTGCCGGACAGCAGGCCCTTGGCGGTTTCTATGCGCAGGCGTTGCAGGTAGTGCAGGGGCTTGTCGCCGGTGGCGGTCTGGAAGCGGCGCATGAAGTTGCGGATGCTCATGCCGTGTTCGCGGGCGACGTCTTCGAAGCGGAACTTGTCGGCAAAGTGTTCTTCGAGCCAATGCTGGATCTGCAGGATGATCACGTCTTGATGCAGCTTCTGCCCGCCGAAGCCGATGCGGCCCGGTGAGTAGCTGCGCTGGACTTCATAAAGAATGTCCCGTGCCACGGCCTGGGAGACATTGGCGCCGCAGAAACGCTCGATCAGATAGATATAGAGATCGCACGCCGATGTGGTGCCGCCGGCGCAGTACAGGTTGTCGGCGTCGGTCAGGTGTTTGTCCTGGTTGAGCTGGACCTGTGGAAAGCGTTCGGCGAAGGCGTTGAAGAAGCGCCAGTAGGTGGTTGCTTCCTTGCCATTGAGCAGTCCGGCCTCGGCCAGCCAGAACACTCCGGTGGCCTCGCCGCAAAGCACCGCGCCACGGGCGTGTTGCTGGCGCAGCCAGGGCAGTACCTGTGGATAACGTTTGCTCAGGGTATCGAAATCGTCCCAGAAGGCGGGGATGACAATGATGTCGGCATTTTCCAGACCGCCGTCTACCGGGATCTTCACATCGCTGAATGTGTTGACCGACTGGCCGTCGGGGCTGACCAGGCGTGTTTCGAACGCGGGAGTCAGGCCGTGGCCGAGCTGTTTGCCGTAGCGCAGGCTGGCGAGGTGGAAGAAATCCTTGGCTTGCATGAGGGTGGAAGCGAAAACCCGGTCGATGGCCAGGATGCTGACGCGCCGCAGGGGCGTGGAGGCTTGGTTAGACATAATTCAACTTTATTTTTATAGGGGAAAGTGGTCACCAGACGGCTGGATCGTCTTATTTTTTGTCGGATGTGTCCAGTGTTCTGTATCGGATGCGAGGCTTAGTCTCTGAAGGTTGATTCCTGCTAAATACCCAGAAAGGTGCCGCATGATTCCCAGAACCCTGTTCAGTTCCGAGCACGAACTTTTTCGCGACAGTGTACGAACCTTCCTTGAAAAAGAGGCGGTGCCGTTCCACGGACAATGGGAAAAGCAGGGCTACATCGACCGCCAACTCTGGAACAAAGCAGGGGAGGCGGGAATGTTGTGCTCGCATCTGCCGGAGGAGTACGGCGGGTTGGGCGCAGACTTTCTCTACAGTGCGGTGGTGATCGAGGAGGTGGGGCGCCTGGGGTTGACCGGCATCGGTTTTTCCCTGCATTCGGACATCGTGGCGCCGTACATCCTGCATTACGGCAGTGAGATGCTGAAGCACAAATACTTGCCGAAACTGGTCTCCGGGGAGCTGGTTACGGCCATCGCCATGACCGAGCCAGGGGCCGGATCCGACCTCCAGGGCGTCAAGACCACCGCGGTGCTCGACGGCGACGAGTACGTGATCAATGGCTCTAAGACTTTTATCACCAATGGCTTTCTCGCTGACTTGGTGATTGTCGTTGCCAAGACCGATCCCAAGGCCGGCGCGAAGGGCACCAGCCTGTTTTTGGTGGAAGCCAATACGCCAGGCTTTGAAAAGGGCAAGCGCCTGGAGAAGGTCGGCATGAAAGCCCAGGACACGTCGGAATTATTTTTCCAGGACGTTCGGGTACCCAAGGAAAACCTGCTCGGCCAGGCCGGGATGGGTTTTGCGTACCTGATGCAGGAATTGCCCCAGGAGCGCCTCACCGTAGCCATCGGCGGCTTGGCTTCCGCCGAGGCTGCATTGCAATGGACGCTGGAGTACACCCGCGAACGCAAGGCGTTTGGCAAGGCGATTGCGGACTTCCAGAATACCCGCTTCAAACTGGCTGAAATGGCGACAGAAATTCAGATTGGTCGTGTCTTTGTGGATCGCTGCCTGGAATTGCATCTGCAAGGCAAGCTCGATGTGCCAACAGCCGCGATGGCCAAATACTGGGGCACCGACCTGCAATGCAAGGTCCTCGACGAGTGCGTGCAGTTGCATGGTGGTTACGGCTTTATGTGGGAATACCCGATCGCCCGGGCGTGGGCGGATGCGCGGGTGCAGCGGATCTATGCCGGGACCAATGAAATCATGAAGGAGATTATTGCCCGGTCGCTTTGATCTGAGTTGGCAGGCCAGACGCCATCGCGGGCAGCCACACTCCCACAGGCTCCAGGATTCCTGTGGGAATGTGGCATCGCCCGCGATGAGATCTAAAGGTCAATCAAGGCGCAGGATTCGGGTGATCCTTATGGATCGCTTCGATCCCTTCCAGCACTTCCTCTGACAGCTTCAGATCGAAGCTGGCAATGTTGCTCTCCAGTTGCTCCAGGGTGGTCGCGCCAATGATGTTGCTGGTCACGAACGGCTGTTGCGTCACGAACGCCAGGGCCATTTGCGCCGGGTCCAGGCCGTGTTCGCGAGCCAGCGCCACATAACGGCTGCAGGCAGCTTCCGACTGTGGGTTGAAGTAGCGGCTGAAGCGGCTGTATAGGCTCAGGCGACCTTTTGGTGGACGTGCGCCCCCTTCGTATTTGCCCGACAGGAACCCAAACGCCAGCGGTGAATAAGCGAGCAGGCCGCACTGTTCACGAATGGCGATTTCCGCCAGGCCGACCTCGAAACTGCGATTGAGCAGGTTGTAGGGGTTCTGGATCGATACCGCACGCGGCCAGCCCCGGGCTTCGGCCAGGGCGAGGAAGCGCATGGTGCCCCAGGGTGTTTCGTTGGACAGGCCAATGTGGCGGATCTTGCCGGCCTTGACCTGCTCGTCCAGTGCTTCGAGGGTGTCTTCCAGGGGTGTCAGATTGGCTTCGATCTTGTGCTTGTACCCCAGTTGACCGAAGAAATTGGTGCTGCGCTCCGGCCAGTGCAACTGGTACAGGTCGATGTAATCGGTCTGCAGGCGCTTGAGGCTGGCGTCCACGGCTTCAGTGATGTGCTGTCGATTGTGCCGCAGGTTCTTGTCGCGGATGTAGTCGATGGTATTGCCCGGACCGGCGATCTTGCTGGCCAGGATCCAGTCGGCACGGTCGCCGCGACTTTTGAAATAATTGCCGATGTAGCGTTCGGTGGTGGCGTAGGTTTCGGCCTTTGGCGGCACCGGGTACATCTCGGCGGTGTCGATGAAGTTGATCCCGGCACTCTTGGCCCGTTCAATCTGTGCGAAGGCTTCAGCTTCGCTGTTTTGCTCGCCCCAGGTCATGGTTCCGAGGCAGATGGCACTCACGTTTAGATTGGTCCGGCCTAGCTGGCGATAGTCCATCGGGTGCTCCTTGGGCAAAACAATCATAAAAGCAGGTTGAATTATTTTTCGCAATCTGCATAATTGCGCACCTCTTTCTGCAGTGGAAGTGATGCCCCGCCGCCGAAGAATCTTGCCGTTGAACGGACGCGCCGACCCGAGCCCCCGAAAGCGTCTGTATCCGGCTGCCTTTGACTTGTCAAAGTACGCACTATTCAGTAAGATCCGCCGTCTAATTTACAGGGCGGCCCCTGAGGCTATAAAGAATGAAAACTTTTACTGCTAAACCGGAAACAGTAAAGCGCGACTGGTTTGTCGTCGACGCTGCTGGTCAGACCCTGGGTCGTCTGGCCACCGAAATCGCGAGCCGTCTGCGTGGCAAGCACAAGCCTGAGTACACTCCTCACGTTGACACCGGCGACTACATCGTCGTAATCAACGCTGAGCAGATCCGTGTTACCGGTGCTAAAACCACTGACAAAATGTACTACTCCCACTCCGGTTTCCCGGGCGGTATCAAGTCGATCAACTTTGAAAAGCTGATCGCCAAGGCCCCTGAGCGCGTGATCGAGACCGCGGTCAAAGGCATGCTGCCTAAGAACCCGCTGGGTCGCGACATGTACCGTAAGCTGAAAGTCTATGCGGGCGCTGCACACCCTCATACTGCTCAGCAGCCCCAAGAACTGAAGATTTAACGGAATAGTTCATTATGTCGGCGACTCAAAATTACGGCACTGGCCGTCGCAAGACCGCAACCGCACGCGTTTTCCTGCGTCCGGGTACTGGTAACATCTCCATCAACAACCGTTCGCTGGATAATTTCTTCGGCCGTGAAACTGCCCGCATGGTAGTTCGTCAGCCGCTGGAATTGACTGAGACTGTCGAGAAGTTCGACATCTACGTCACCGTGATCGGTGGTGGTGTAAGTGGTCAAGCTGGCGCAATCCGCCACGGCATCACTCGCGCTCTGATGGATTACGACGAGACTCTGCGCAGCGCTCTGCGTAAAGCCGGCTTCGTAACCCGCGATGCACGTGAAGTTGAACGTAAGAAAGTTGGTCTGCGTAAAGCGCGTAAGCGTCCGCAGTACTCGAAGCGTTAATTCGCTTCCACGTTCAAAAAAGAACGCCCAGTTTCCTCACGGAGCTGGGCGTTTTTTTATGTGTGCGATTTATCAAAGAATTGCGCTGTGACAACTTGCCACACGCGCAGAGCCCCTATACTACAAGGCTTGGGAGTGGTGCCCTCAGGTAATTACCTTGTCAGAATTGGGGGTTTTCATTACCATTCGGCAAAATTTTTATAAGTACATAGATTTACTTAGTAGATGCCTGATTTAACAGGCCACAAAGCTGATGGGAGAGGACTGAATGAGCAATGACGGCGTGAATGCAGGCCGGCGTCGCTTCTTGGTAGCAGCCACATCCGTGGTGGGTGCTGCAGGAGCGGTGGGGGCTGCGGTCCCGTTCGTGGGGTCATGGTTTCCCAGTGCCAAGGCGAAAGCCGCAGGTGCACCGGTGAAAGTGAATGTCAGCAAAATCGAGCCAGGCCAGCAGATGATTGCTGAGTGGCGCGGCCAGCCGGTGTTCATCGTCCGCCGTACGCAGGAAATCCTGGGGAATCTGAAGAAGATCGAGGGCCAGTTGTCTGACCCTACCTCCAAGAACTCGACTCAACCAACCTATGTTGATCCGGAAACCCGTTCGATCAAACCTGAGGTTCTGCTGCTGATCGGTATCTGCACGCACCTCGGTTGCTCGCCGACTTTCCGTCCGGAAGTCGCTCCCGCAGATCTTGGCAAAGATTGGGTAGGTGGCTATTTCTGCCCATGCCACGGCTCCCACTACGACCTGGCTGGCCGCGTCTACAAGTCGCAACCTGCGCCTTTGAACCTGCCAGTTCCCCCGCATTCCTATGAGACCGATGACATCATTGTCGTTGGCGTCGATACGGAGAAAGCGTGATGAGCAAGTTCATGGATTGGGTTGATGCGCGCTTTCCCGCGACCAAAATGTGGGAAGACCATCTCAGCAAGTACTACGCCCCGAAGAACTTCAACTTCTTCTACTTCTTTGGTTCCCTGGCGCTGCTCGTTCTGGTCAACCAGATCGTTACCGGTGTCTGGCTGACCATGAGCTACACCCCGTCGGCGGAAGAAGCGTTTGCTTCGGTCGAATACATCATGCGCGACGTCGAGTACGGCTCGATCCTGCGTCTGCTGCACTCCACCGGTGCTTCGGCGTTCTTTATCGTGGTCTATCTGCACATGTTCCGTGGCTTGCTCTACGGTTCGTATCAGAAACCGCGTGAGCTGGTGTGGGTCTTCGGCATGCTGATTTACCTGGCGCTGATGGCTGAGGCTTTCATGGGCTACCTGCTGCCGTGGGGTCAGATGTCCTACTGGGGTGCCCAGGTGATCATCTCGCTGTTCGGTGCGATCCCGGTCATCGGTAACGACCTGACCCAGTGGATTCGCGGTGACTACCTGATTTCCGGCATTACCCTGAACCGCTTCTTCGCCCTGCACGTGGTTGCCTTGCCAATCGTGATTCTCGGCCTGGTGGTGCTGCACGTTCTGGCATTGCACGAAGTCGGTTCGAACAACCCGGACGGCGTGGACATCAAGAAGCACAAGGACGAAAACGGCGTGCCGCTGGACGGTATTGCCTTCCACCCGTACTACACCGTGAAAGATATCGTCGGCGTGGTGGTGTTCCTGTTCATCTTCTGTTCGATCGTGTTCTTCTTCCCGGAAATGGGTGGCTACTTCCTCGAGAAGCCGAACTTTGAAGTGGCGAACGCCTTCAAGACTCCCGAGCACATCGCTCCGGTCTGGTACTTCACACCGTTCTACGCCATCTTGCGCGCAGTTCCGGACAAGCTCTTCGGCGTTATCGCAATGGGTGCGGCCATCGCCGTGCTGTTCGTCCTGCCGTGGCTGGACCGTAGTCCGGTCAAGTCGATGCGCTACAAGGGCTGGCTGAGCAAAATCTGGCTGTGGGTGTTCTGCATCGCGTTCGTGATCCTGGGTGTGCTGGGCGTTCTGGCTCCGACCCCTGAGCGCACGCTGCTGTCGCAGGTATGTACCATCCTGTACTTCGCCTACTTCATTCTGATGCCGTTCTACACCAGGCTCGAGAAGACCAAACCGGTTCCGGAAAGGGTGACTGGCTGATGAAAAAGCTATTTGCTGTACTTATTCTTGCGGCTATGCCGGTACTGTCCTTCGCGGCCGAACACGGTGGTCCAGAGCTGGAAAAAGTCGATATCGACGTTTCCGACAAAGCGGCCATGCAGGACGGCGCGCGTACGTTCGCCAACTATTGCATGGGTTGCCACAGCGCCAAGTTCCAGCGCTATGAGCGTGTCGCTGATGACCTGGGCATACCTCATGAGCTGATGCTCGAGAAGCTGGTGTTCACAGGCGCCAAGATCGGCGACCACATGAGCATCGGCATGCAGCCTGCTGACGCCAAGACCTGGTTCGGTGCGGCGCCGCCCGATCTGACGCTGGTTGCACGCGTTCGTGGTACTGACTGGCTTTATGGTTACCTGAAGTCGTTCTACGAAGATCCGGCGCGCCCTTGGGGTGTGAACAACAAGGTCTTCCCGAATGTCGGCATGCCTAACGTCCTGGTCGGCCTGCAAGGCCGTCAGGTTGTCGGTTGCAAACAGGTTCAAATCGTTGAAGACGGCAAGAAGCAATTTGATCCGCTGACCGGTACGCCGCTGACACATGAAGCGTGCGATCAGCTGACCATCCTGCCGAAAACGGGTGCTTTGACCGAAGAGCAGTTCGATGAGAAGGTCAAGAATCTGGTAACCTTCCTGGCTTACTCGGCTAACCCGGTTAAGCTGCAACATCAGCGCATCGGTACGTATGTATTGCTGTACCTGGCTTTCTTCTTCGTGTTCGCATACCTGCTCAAGCGCGAATACTGGAAAGATGTGCACTGATAAAGCTTTAAGCAATTGCTGTTAATCGCGCGCGCCCAAGGGCGTCTCTGAAGGTGTAACGAGCCTGGTGATCCAGGCGTTACGGGAGACGCCCTATGGGCGCGCTCGTTTTTCCGCTTCCGATAATTTCTACAAGCGAGGAGGACCGCCATGGGCGTGACCAATCGGTTGGCCTGTTACTCCGACCCCGCCGACCACTATTCCCACCGAGTGCGAATCGTACTGGCAGAGAAGGGTGTAAGCGCCGAGATCATTTATGTGGAAGCTGGCCGTCAGCCGCCTAAACTGATCGAAGTGAACCCTTATGGCAGCTTGCCCACCCTGGTCGATCGTGACCTGGCGTTGTGGGAATCAACGGTGGTGATGGAATATCTGGATGAGCGTTACCCGCACCCGCCACTACTGCCGGTTTATCCGGTGGCGCGTGCCAACAGTCGTTTGCTGATTCATCGTATTCAGCGTGACTGGTGCGGTCTGGTGGATCTGATCCTGGATTCGCGGACCAAAGAGTCAGCTCGAGCCGTAGCGCGTAAAGAGTTGCGCGAAAGTCTGACAGGCGTGTCGCCGTTGTTCGCCGACAAGCCGTTTTTCCTCAGTGAGGAGCAAAGCCTGGTGGATTGCTGCCTATTGCCAATACTCTGGCGATTGCCGATTCTGGGTATAGAACTGCCGCGGCCAGCCAAGCCGCTGCTTGATTACATGGAGCGCCAGTTTGCGCGTGAGGCTTTCCAGGCAAGTCTGTCTGGTGTCGAACGCGATATGCGCTAAGGCTTAAGGAGCCGCTATGAACTCCAGTCGACCTTATCTGGTCCGCGCGCTCTACGAGTGGATTGTGGATAACGATTGCACCCCGCACATGCTGGTCAACTCCGAGTATCCGTCGGTGCAGGTGCCGCAGGGTTTTGCCAGTGATGGACAGATTGTCCTGAATGTATCGCCGCAGGCTGTGCGCCATTTGCACATGGATAACGAAGCGGTCAGTTTCGAGGGGCGCTTCGGTGGCGTGCCACACACGCTATACGTGCCTATCGCATCGATCCTGGGTATTTACGCCCGGGAGAACGGCCAGGGCATGGTGTTTGATCTGGAATCGCCTATTGAAGACGAGGATGAGATCGAGCCGGATGACGACCTCCCGCCACCCGACAGCGAGCCGCCGCGTCCTAGCGGCCGACCAAGTTTGAAGGTAGTGAAATAAAAAAAGGGTGATCCGCAGGGATCACCCTTTTTTTATTTCACTACCTTCAAACGATGTAGGAGCGAGCCTGCCGGCGATGGGTGTGAACGATAACGCGGGCTGCCTGAATGAACGTATTCACCGGCGTTTTTCGCGAGCAGGCTGGCTCACAGGTCTTAATCGATGTACTCGAACAGCTTCACAATCTTCTGCACACCAGAAACGCCTTGCACCAGATTGGTTGCCTGAGCGGCTTCCTGTTTGGTCAGCAGGCCCAGCAGGTAGACGATGCCATTTTCCGTGACGACCTTGATACGTGAGCCGGGGATGTTCGGGTCAGTAAGCATCTGAGTCTTGATCTTGGAAGTCAGCCAGGTGTCGTTCTGGCGGGCAAGGAAGCCGGAGGGTGGCAGAATCTGCAGTTCGTTGTGGACGGTCTTCACCCGTTGAACAGCGGCGGCGGCCTGTTCGGCCTTGGCCTTGAGGTCTGCGCGCGGGGTTTGTCCGGCAAGCAGTACCACGCCGTTGAAGCTGGTGACGACGATATGGGAATCGTTGTCCAGGGCCGGATCGGCCTTGGCGATGTTCACACCGACCTTGGTGTCGATCAGGGAGTCATCGATCTTGCTGCCGAAGGTGCGGGTGCCGCGGTCATCTTCAATCGGTGCTTCACGGCTGGCACTTACCACCGAGGTGCAGCCGCTGATGCCGAGGCACAGGGTCAGGGCCAGTAGGCCGAGGCGATTAGGGGTCATTCTTCACTCCCGAACAGTTGGCTGTCGATCAGATCGCATAGGCAATGGATCGCCAGCAGGTGGACTTCCTGGATACGTGCGGTGACATTGGCCGGAACGCGAATCTCCACGTCCTCGGGTAGCAGCAGCGATGCCATGCCGCCGCCATCGCGACCCGTCAATGCTACGACAATCATTTCGCGATCATGTGCGGCCTGGATCGCTTGAATAATGTTTGCCGAGTTGCCGCTGGTGGAAATCGCCAGCAGCACGTCGCCCGGCTGACCAAGGGCGCGGATCTGCTTGGAGAATATTTCGTTGTAGCTGTAATCGTTGGCGATCGAGGTGATCGTCGAGCTGTCAGTGGTCAGCGCAATGGCTGGCAGGCTTGGTCGCTCACGCTCGAAGCGGTTCAGCAGCTCGGACGAGAAGTGCTGGGCGTCGCCAGCAGAGCCGCCATTGCCGCAGGAGAGCATTTTGCCTTCGTTGAGCAGGGCGTTGACCATCACCTGGCTGGCTTGCTCGATGTGCGGTGCAAGTACGTCCATCGCCTGTTGCTTGGTGTCGATACTGGCCTGAAAAAGCTGGCGAATTCGGGATTGCATGTCCATCTGTGTGACCTTAATGAGCGCGGCTGTCCGGCACGTGAATGTGCAGCCCGCAAAGCAAAGAGCAAAAGTGTTGTCGGGTGTCCGGTTCGGAGCTTAAGCGATCAGCTGTCGAAGGCATTCTGCAACCAGTTCAACTGATCGAGTTTACTGTCGATGGCAACCACGTCGAAACGGCAAGGGGAATTGGCCCAGCGCGACTCGCACTGAAGAAAATACTGCGCGGCAAAAATCAGTTTCTGCCGTTTGCGCTCATCGATGCTATCGAGCGCGCCACCCCATTGAGTGTTTTTTCTGTAGCGAACTTCAACGAATACTACTGTATCGCCATCAAGCATGACCAGATCAAGCTCGCCGCGTTTACACAACCAGTTCTGCGCCAGCAGGCGCAGACCTTGTTGTTGGAGATGCTCGAGCGCATGGCGCTCGGCATCTTTACCGCTTTGCTGGCGTGACCTGTCAGGCATCAGCGCGGGGTGTCCGGCAGACGTTGAATCTGGCCATTGACGAACTGGGCCCATGGCAACTGTCTTACGACGCGCTGGTTCTGAGTGATGCCCAGGCTGCCCGATTGACCTTCGACACGGCTCTCCGGCAAGGCCTTGAGTTGCCCCAGGCGTGGAGCCAGGCGATAGGCATCGACGCCCATGGCGTACAGGCGCCCCAGGCTTCCGGCCGCTTGTGGCCATTGTGCGGTGACCTGGCGGCGCAGTGGATCATTGGCATCCAGCAGCCATGGGGTCTCGCAGAAACGGATGCCGTTCATGTCGTTGTACTGGTTCACATCGCCACTGGCGCTGAAAACGTGGGAAGTGGCGTAAACCGGAACATCACCCGCGTACTGGAAGTTCAGGGTCGGTTTGATTTGTTGGGCTTGTTGTGGCGTGGCAGCCAGGAAGATGAACTCGATGTCCTGGCGCCGGGAAGGCTGGGCGCTGACCTGGGAGCCAATGGTGCTTTGCAGGCTCTTGGCGCGACCTTCGCTCTGACGCAGCTGGAACATGTCGGCAATTTGCTGGGCCAGTTGTACCGGCTGGTCGACGCGTTCGGTGACGACGATGCTGCCTCCGTTAGCTTGCCAGTCCTGGCTGAAAGCCTTGAGTACGCGATCGCCCCATTCACCTTTCGGCACCATGATGGCAGCACGATGCAGGCCATCGGCGCGAGCGCGGCGCGATACTTCGCGTGCCTCGTCTTCCGCTGCAAGACCAAACTGGAACAGTTGGGCAGGGCCTTGTTCACCTTCGCTGTAGTTCAGCGCCAGTGTGGTGATCGGCAGTTGTGGGCGAGTGCTGAGCTGTTTGACCAGCGGCTTTTCCAGCGGACCGACGACCAGTTGCACGCCGTCGGCCTGGGCCTTGCGATAGAACTCGTCAAGGGAGGTCAGGTGCGAGCTGTCATAGAACTCGATGGCTGGCGGCTTCTGCCCGGCTTGTTGGGCCTGGTAATGGGCAGCCATGAAACCTTCGCGCAATGCCTTTCCGACCGAAGCCAATGGACCGTCCTGTGGCAGCAGCAGGGCGATTTTGCCAAGGGGCTGACTGGCCAGCTCCTTGAGATTGGTCAATGGCAGAGGCAGCTGGATAGCGGCCGGGTGTTTCGGGTTCTGGGCGCGCCAGTTGTCGATTGCGGCCTGTTGTTGTTCCAGGGTGCCGGCCGATTTTACGGCCAGTGCCAGTGCCATCCAGCCGCCGAGGTCGTCGGTGGTGGTCGGTTGCAATTGATCGGTGGGCAACGAAGCGATCAGTGCCCAGATGGCTTCGTGGTTTTTGCGGGCTGCGTCACCGGTCAGCATCGGTGCGATAAAAACGCGTTCCCGTGCTGCGGCGAGCGTCTGGCCATCGGCTTCAAGGGCCCGGGCGTGAACGGTGCCAGTGCGTACCTGCTGTTCGGCGGGCATTTCACTCAGGCGTTGCAGGCTTGGGTGGCTCAAGGCGGTCAGCGCCGCCTTGGGCTGGTTGCGGGCCATGGCCAGCTCAGCCGCCAGGGTGTTGGCGAAGATCTGTTGTCCCGGCTTGAGTTGTTCGACCGGAACCTGTTGCAGGATCTGCGCGGACTGGCCGGCATTGCCCTGACGATAGGCCATGTCCGCCGCGCTCAGGCGAAGCAGGGCGGCGTCTTCCGGATTTTTGCTTTGGGCTGCCTTTTCAAGCAATTGCTCGATACTGGCATCCGGGGTCCGAGGAAGTTCGCCAAGGCTGGAGGAGGGCGAGCTGGCGCAAGCCGCCAGCAAGGCAGCGAGGCAAAGGGCAGTAAACAGCCGCAGGCAAGCGATCATGTAAGCGTTCCTGATACTCGATCAAATTAGCGTGGAATTGTACCCAAGCACTGGCCGGGGCGCGATGTTACTGGCGTGAATCGATCAATTTAGCTCGTAGAAATGTTGCGGCAAGGCACAAAAGGCTGAAAAAGCGAGCGTCGCTACGCGTTACAATGTCGGCTTTATCGATTGTGAGGTGTGCGCTTTGACTGCTCCAGGTGCTTTGAATTCCGCTGCTGGCTCGCTTTATGTGGTGGCGACGCCCATCGGCAACCTGGACGACATCAGTGCGCGAGCGCTGAAGATCTTGCGCGAGGTCGCGCTGATCGCCGCCGAAGACACCCGGCATTCCCAGCGCTTGATGCAGCACTTCGGTATCCCGACGCCGCTGGCGGCTTGCCATGAGCACAACGAGCGGGATGAAGGCAGCCGCTTTATTACCCGGCTGCTGGCCGGTGACGATGTGGCGCTGATTTCCGATGCGGGGACACCGCTGATTTCCGATCCAGGCTATCACCTGGTGCGTCAAGCCCGTGCGGCAGGCATTAATGTAGTGCCGGTGCCAGGCGCCTGTGCGTTGATCGCGGCACTGTCGGCGGCGGGGTTGCCATCGGATCGTTTCATTTTCGAGGGGTTTCTGCCGGCCAAGGCCGTGGGGCGGCGCGCACGCCTTGAACTCATTAAAGAGGAGCCGCGCACGCTGATTTTTTACGAAGCGCCGCACCGTATCCTTGAATGCCTGCAGGACATGGAGCTGGTATTTGGCGGTGAGCGTCCGGCATTGTTGGCGCGGGAACTGACAAAGACCTTTGAAACACTCAAAGGCTTGCCATTGGCCGAGCTGCGTGAGTTCGTCGAGTCGGACAGCAATCAGCAGCGCGGCGAATGCGTCGTGCTGGTGGCGGGATGGACGGCTCCGGAAAGCGAGGATGCTGTCAGCAGCGAGGCGATGCGCATCCTCAATCTGTTGCTCGAAGAAATGCCGCTCAAGCGTGCTGCGGCATTGGCGGCGCAAATTACCGGCGAGCGCAAGAATGTGCTGTACCAGGTCGCGCTGGATAAACAAAAGGGCGAGTAAAACCCGACGCAATGGGGTGGCTAAAGGCTTTTAGCGCTTGTTCTTCAGGCGCTCTGCCGTTAACCTTCGCGGCGGAGAGTCGATCGGACAGTCGCTGCCCTCTATGAAAATTAGGGGGGGGAGGAAAGTCCGGGCTCCATAGGGCGAAGTGCCAGGTAATGCCTGGGAGGCGTGAGCCTACGGAAAGTGCCACAGAAAATAACCGCCTAAGCGCTTCGGCGCCGGTAAGGGTGAAAAGGTGCGGTAAGAGCGCACCGCACGTCTGGCAACAGTTCGTGGCTAGGTAAACCCCACTTGGAGCAAGACCAAATAGGGTCCCAAGGCGTGGCCCGCGCTGGGACCGGGTAGGTTGCTAAAGATGTCCAGTGATGGCCATCGTAGACGAATGACTGTTCAAGACAGAACCCGGCTTACAGATCGACTCTCCACCTTTTTTCTATCCTCTGCTTAAATCATTTAGCAGGGTGCGGGTGATGGCATTCTTGTCATGGAGTGTCGTCGGGATCCGGAGTTAGGTGATATCAATTAGCCTGCGCTGATGATGATCGCCGAAACTCGAAGCAGCATCGTTTTTCCCTCCTTTCAGAATCGTCGGCAGAAGCACTTTCGTAATACCGAAAAAATCTTACTCTTAATAAGTTACTTTAACTTCTGAACGCAGCCTTCTGTGCTGATTCAAGTTGTCGGGCAGTTTCATCTGCCGGATTCTCGTTCTCCCTCCTTTTATGCTCCTAAATCTCAGTTCTGTAAGGGTTTTCCTTTAATGCGCGCCTTGACGGTGTGGTGGGCGCATTCCTATAGTGTGCGCAAGTGGCGGAAAGTGGCATGAAGTGGGTTTTTTGAGCGCAAAAAGCTAATATTTGGAGAAACGCTGACGTGTTTCGCGGAGCCAACGCTATCAGTCTCGATGCAAAGGGCCGTCTCGCCATGCCGAGCCGGTACCGTGACGAGCTCGTTTCGCGTAGTTCCGGTCAGTTAATTGTCACAATTGATGCCGTTGATCCGTGCTTGTGTGTTTACCCCCTCGACGAGTGGGAAATTATTGAAACCAAACTGCGCGCACTGCCTTCGCTTCGCGAAGAGAACCGCCGCCTGCAACGTTTACTGATTGGTAATGCCGTCGACCTCGAGCTCGATGGCAGTGGTCGTTTTCTGGTTCCGCCGCGTCTTCGTGAATATGCCAAGTTGGATAAGCGCGCGATGTTGGTAGGCCAACTGAACAAGTTCCAATTGTGGGACGAGGATGCCTGGAACGCGGTTTCTGCCGCGGACCTGGCTGCTATTCAACAACCGGGCGCCATGCCTGATGAACTGCGTGATTTGATCCTGTGACTATTGATAGCGGCTTTAACCACATCACCGTACTGCTTGACGAAGCCGTCGAGGCTCTCGCCGTACGTCCTGATGGCTGCTATCTGGACGGTACGTTCGGGCGCGGCGGGCACAGTCGGTTGATCCTCAGCCAGCTCGGTCCCGATGGCCGGTTGCTCGGGTTCGATAAAGATCCTCAAGCGATTGCCACCGGGCAGACGCTAGCGGCCGAAGACGGCCGCTTTGTCGTTGTGCAGCGCAGCTTTGCCGAGCTTGGTTCGGAGGTTGCCGATCGTGGCCTGCACGGTAAGGTCAGCGGCGTATTGCTCGACCTGGGTGTGTCTTCGCCGCAACTGGACGACCCGGAGCGTGGCTTCAGTTTCCTCAATGACGGTCCTCTGGACATGCGCATGGATCCGTCTCGCGGGATCAGCGCCGCCGAATTCGTCAATACCGCGCCGGTGGAAGAAATTGCCCGTGTGTTCAAGGAATACGGCGAAGAGCGTTTCTCCGGTCGCATGGCCCGTGCCGTGGCCGAGCGTCGCGATATCAAACCGTTCGAGCGAACGGCCGACCTGGCTGAAGTCCTCAAGGTCGCCAACCCGGCGTGGGAAAAGGGCAAAAACCCGGCAACCCGTGCTTTCCAGGGCTTGCGTATTCACGTCAACAACGAATTGGGCGATCTGGAAGCTGGCCTCGAAGCCGCTCTGGACTGCCTGGAAGTGGGCGGTCGTCTGGTCGTGATCAGCTTCCACTCGCTGGAAGATCGCATCGTCAAACTGTTCATGCGCAAACTGGTGAAAGGCGAAGCCGACAACCTGCCGCGCAACCTGCCGGTTCGGCATGTCGCTTTCGAACCGAAAATCAAAGTCCATGGCAAAGCGCAGACGGCCTCCGACGCCGAACTCAAAGCCAACCCACGCTCCCGTAGCGCTGTCATGCGCGTGGCGGAGAAGCTGCGGTGAGCAAGCTATTCGCCAAGCCACTGCCCGGCGGAAGCTTCTTCATGCTGCTGCTGTTTATCGCCGTGCTCGTGTCGGCGATCGGCGTGTCCTATAGCGCGCACTGGAATCGTCAACTGCTCAACTCGCTCTACAACGAGTTGAGCGTGCGGGACAAGGCCCAGGCCGAGTGGGGACGGTTGATTCTTGAACAAAGCACCTGGACCGCGCACAGCCGAATCGAAGTGCTGGCGACCGAACAACTGAAGATGCACATTCCCGGTGCCGCCGAAGTGCAGATGGTGGCGCCATGATGAAACTCGAAGGTGCACTCTTCCCATGGCGGTTCCGCGTGGTCCTGGGTTTGCTCGGTATCATGGTGGCGGCGATTTGCTGGCGCATTATCGATCTGCAAGTCGTCGACCGTGACTTCCTCAAGGGTCAGGGAGATGCACGCAGCGTTCGTCATATTCCGATTCCAGCTCACCGTGGTTTGATTACCGACCGTAACGGCGAGCCTCTGGCCGTCAGTACTCCGGTGACCACCCTGTGGGCCAACGCCAAGGAAATGCAGCTGGCCAAAGAGAAGTGGCCTGCACTGGCCGCGGCCCTGGGTCAGGACCCGAAAGCCCTGGCCGAGCGCCTTGAGGCTCAAGCCAATAAAGAATTCATCTACCTGGTGCGCGGGCTGACGCCTGAGCAAGGCCAGGCTGTGCTCGATCTGAAGGTGCCGGGTGTTTACGGTATCGAAGAGTTTCGTCGCTTCTATCCGGCCGGTGAAGTGACCGCGCATATGGTCGGTTTTACCGATATCGATGACCACGGTCGGGAAGGTGTCGAACTGGCCTATGACGAATGGCTGGCCGGCGTTCCCGGCAAGCGCCAGGTCATCAAGGATCGGCGCGGCCGGTTGATCAAGGATGTCCAGGTCACCAAAAACGCCAAGGCCGGAAAGCCCTTGGCGTTGTCCATTGACCTGCGTCTGCAATACCTGGCGAACCGTGAATTGCGCAACGCTATCATCGAGAATGGCGCGAAAGCCGGCAGCCTGGTGATCATGGATGTGAAGACCGGCGAGATTCTCGCCATGGTCAACCAGCCGACCTATAACCCGAACAACCGCCGCAACCTGCAACCGGCGATGATGCGTAACCGCGCGATGATCGACGTGTTCGAACCGGGTTCGACCATGAAGGCGATTTCCATGAGCGCGGCCATTGAAACCGGGCGCTGGAAACCGAGCGATACCGTCGAGGTTTACCCGGGCACTTTGCAGATTGGTAAATACACCATCAAGGACGTCTCCAAGACCGAAGGTCCGGTGCTGGATATGACCGGCATTCTGATCAACTCCAGTAACGTCGGCATGAGTAAGGTCGCGTTCGATATCGGCGGCGAGACGATTTTCCGGCTGGCGCAGAAAGTCGGTCTCGGCCAGGACACCGGCCTGGGTTTCCCGGGCGAGCGCGTCGGCAACCTGCCGAACTACCGCGAATGGCGCAAGGCCGAGACCGCCACGCTGTCCTACGGCTACGGTATTTCGGTAACGGCGATCCAGTTGGTTCACGCCTTCTCGGCCCTGGCCAACAACGGCCGCCTCGCGCCGCTGACCCTGATCAAGACCGACAAGGCGCCGCAAACCACCCAAGTGCTGCCTGAAGCCGTGGCGAAAACCATGCAGGGCATGCTGCAGCAAGTGATCGAGGCCCCGCGCGGCGTGTTCCGTGCGCAGGTGCCGGCGTATCACGTGGGCGGCAAGTCGGGTACTGCGCGTAAAACGTCGGTCGGTACCAAAGGCTACGCCGAGAACTCCTATCGCTCGCTGTTCGCCGGCTTCGGCCCGATGAGCGATCCGCGTTACGCCATTGTGGTGGTGATCGATGAACCGACCAAGGCCGGCTACTTCGGTGGTCTGGTATCGGCACCGGTATTCAGTCGCGTCATGTCCGGCACCTTGCGCCTGATGAACATCACCCCGGACAACCTGCCACCTACTCAACAAGCGAACGCAACGCCGGTCGTTCCACTGAAAGCCAATGGAGGGCGCGGCTGATGTCTCTTAGCCTGAACAAGATTTTCCCTCACGCGGGCCACGATCTGCTGATTCGTGAATTGGCGCTGGACAGTCGCAACGTACGCGCGGGCGATCTGTTCCTCGCGGTACCGGGCGGCAAATTCGATGGTCGTACGCACATCGCCGACGCTCTGGCGCGCGGCGCTGCCGCCGTGGCTTACGAAGTGGAAGGCGCCACCGTGCTGCCGATCACTGAAGTGCCATTGATTCCGGTCAAAGGCCTGGCGGCGCAACTTTCGGACATCGCCGGACGCTTTTATGGCGAGCCGAGTCATCATCTGAACCTGATCGGCGTGACCGGCACCAATGGCAAGACCAGCGTGACTCAGCTGGTTGCCCAGGCGCTGGACCTGCTCGGTCAGCACTGCGGCCTGGTTGGCACCCTCGGCACCGGTTTCTACGGTGCGCTGGAAAGCGGCCTGCATACCACGCCGAATCCTATCGCCGTACAAGCCACTCTGGCGGACCTGAAAAAGGCCGGAGCCAAAGCCGTGGCGATGGAAGTTTCTTCCCATGGTCTGGATCAGGGCCGTGTGACGGCATTGGCGTTCGATGTGGCAGTGATGACCAATCTGTCCCGAGATCACCTGGATTACCACGGCACCATGCAGGCCTACGGCGAAGCGAAGGCCAAGCTGTTTGCGTGGAATGACCTGAAATGCCGGGTGGTCAACCTCGATGACGAATTCGGCCGGCAACTTGCCGCCGATAAGCGCGAGTCGCGCTTGATTACCTACAGCCTCGAAGACTCCAGTGCTTATTTGTATTGCCGCGAAGCGCAGTTCGACGACGAAGGCGTGCGCGCCACGTTGGTCACGCCGCAAGGCGAGCATCATTTGCGCAGCGCCCTGCTCGGTCGCTTCAACCTGAGCAACGTGCTGGCAGCGGTGGGCGCTTTGCTCGGGCTGGACTATGCGCTGGACGAAATCCTCAAGGTGCTGCCGAAGCTGGAAGGCCCGGCTGGGCGCATGCAGCGTCTGGGTGGAGGCTCGCAGCCGTTGGTCGTGGTCGATTACGCCCATACCCCGGACGCATTGGAAAAAGTATTGCTGGCCCTGCGTCCGCATGCCAAGGGCCGGTTGCTGTGCCTGTTTGGCTGTGGCGGCGACCGTGATCGCGGCAAGCGTCCGTTGATGGCTGAAGTGGTCGAGCGCCTGGCCGACGGTGTGCTGGTGACCGATGACAACCCGCGCACGGAAGACCCTGCGCTGATTTTCGACGACATCCGCGCCGGTTTCACGGCTGTCGATAACGTGACGTTCGTTGCCGGCCGTGGCCAGGCCATTGCCCAACTGATAGCCAGCGCCTCGGCAGATGACGTGATCGTGCTGGCCGGTAAAGGTCATGAGGACTATCAGGAAATCAACGGCGAGCGTCACGCCTTCTCTGATCTGGTCGAGGCTGATCATGCCTTGACTGCGTGGGAGGTGGCCCATGCTTAAGGCCTTGAAACTGAGTGAACTGACTGGCGCGCTGAATGCTCGTCTGGTCGGCGCCGATGCCAGCTTCGACGGCGTCAGCATTGACAGTCGCGCGATCAAGCCCGGGCAACTGTTTATTGCGCTGACAGGTCCGCGCTTCGATGGTCATGACTACCTGAATGATGTCGCCGGCAAAGGCGCCGTGGCAGCGCTGGTCGAGCACGAAGTCGCCGACAGCGCGCTGCCGCAATTGGTGGTCGCAGATACCCGTCGGGCGTTGGGTCAACTGGGTGCGCTGAACCGTGCGGCCTTCACACATCCTGTCGCAGCCATCACCGGTTCCAGCGGCAAGACCACGGTCAAGGAAATGCTCGCGAGCATCCTGCGCACACGCGGTTCGGTGCTGGCAACCCGTGGCAATCTGAACAACGACCTCGGCGTGCCGCTGACCTTGCTCGAACTGGCGCCGGAACACAGCGCTGCCGTGATCGAACTGGGTGCTTCGCGCCTGGGCGAAATTGCTTACACCGTCGGCATGACCAAGCCGCACGTGGCCATTCTCAACAATGCCGGGACCGCCCACGTGGGTGAGTTCGGCGGGCCGGAAAAAATCGTCGAGGCCAAGGGTGAGATTATTGAAGGGCTGGATGCCGATGGCGTCGCCGTTCTCAATCTTGACGACAAGGCTTTCGACATCTGGAAGGCTCGCGCCGCTGGTCGCAAAGTGCTGACGTTTGCCCTGAGCAATGTCAACGCGGATTTCCATGCGAGTGACCTTGGTCGTGATGCTCGCGGCTGCCCAGCGTTCGATCTGCACAGCCCCGAAGGCGTGGAACGCGTCCAGCTGAACCTGCTTGGCACCCATAACGTCGCCAATGCCATGGCCGCCGCGGCTGCCGCCCATGCCTTGGGCGTGTCGCTGTTCGGCATTGCGACGGGCCTCGGCGCGGTACAGCCGGTCAAGGGACGGACTGTCGCGCAACTGGCCAGCAATGGCATGCGCGTAATTGATGACACTTACAACGCGAACCCCACCTCCATGTGCGCGGCGGTTGATATACTGGCCGGCTTTTCCGGTCGCACCGTTCTGGTGCTCGGAGATATCGGCGAGCTGGGCGAATGGGCGGAGCAGGGGCACCGCGATGTGGGCGAATACGCCCGAGGCAAGGTTTCTGCGCTATACGCCGTCGGGCCGATGATGGTCCACGCCGTCAACGCCTTCGGCCCACAGGCCTATCACTTCAGCACGCAGGCTGAATTGATCAACGCCCTGGGTGCCGAGCAAGACACAAACACCACCATTTTGATCAAGGGTTCGCGCAGCGCCGCGATGGAAAACATCGTTGCCGCTTTGTGCGGGACCAGTCTGGAGAAACATTAATGCTGCTGCTGCTAGCGGAGTATCTGCAACAGTTCTACAAAGGCTTCGCGGTCTTTCAGTACCTGACCCTGCGCGGGATTCTCGGTGTACTGACCGCGTTGGTTTTGTCGCTGTGCTATGGCCCGTGGATGATCCGCACCCTGCAGAACCGTCAGATCGGTCAGTCCGTTCGCAACGATGGTCCGCAATCGCACCTGTCAAAATCCGGCACCCCGACCATGGGCGGCGCGCTGATTCTTTCGTCCATCGCCGTCAGTACCCTGCTGTGGGCTGACCTCACCAACCGTTATGTCTGGGTTGTGTTGCTGGTGACGTTGCTGTTCGGTGCCATTGGCTGGGTCGACGACTACCGCAAGGTGATCGAGAAAAACTCTCGCGGCCTCCCTAGCCGCTGGAAGTATTTCTGGCAGTCGGTATTCGGCCTGGGCGCGGCGATCTTCCTTTATATGACTGCCGCCACTCCGGTGGAAACCACCCTGATACTGCCAATGCTCAAGGACTACAGTATCCCGCTGGGGGCTGGTTTCATCGTGCTGACCTACTTCGTGATCGTCGGTTCGAGTAACGCGGTCAACCTGACCGATGGCCTCGACGGCCTGGCGATCATGCCGACGGTGATGGTGGGCGGTGGCCTGGGCATCTTCTGCTACCTGTCGGGTAACGTGAAGTTCGCCGAGTACCTGCTGATTCCCTACGTACCGGGCGCGGGCGAGTTGATCGTGTTCTGCGGCGCGTTGATCGGTGCGGGCCTGGGTTTCCTCTGGTTCAACACCTATCCGGCCCAAGTCTTTATGGGTGACGTCGGCGCGCTGGCCTTGGGCGCTGCTCTGGGCACCATCGCCGTGATCGTCCGTCAGGAGATCGTCCTGTTCATCATGGGCGGCGTTTTCGTGATGGAGACCCTATCGGTCGTGATCCAGGTTGCTTCCTTTAAAATGACCGGTCGCCGCGTATTCCGCATGGCGCCGATTCACCACCACTTTGAACTCAAGGGCTGGCCCGAGCCGCGCGTGATCGTCCGTTTCTGGATCATCACCGTAATTCTCGTGCTGATCGGCCTTGCCACCCTGAAGCTGAGGTAGAACGAGTGTCTCTGATCGCTTCTGACCACTTCCGCATCGTTGTCGGCCTCGGCAAGAGCGGCATGTCCCTGGTTCGCTTCCTGGCGAACCGGGGCGTGGCCTTTGCAGTGGCCGATACGCGGGAAAACCCACCGGAACTGGCCACGCTCAAGCGTGACTATCCGCACGTGGAAGTGCGTTGTGGCGAACTGGACGTGGAATTCCTGTGCCGTGCAGACGAACTCTACGTGAGCCCTGGCCTGGCGCTGGCGACCCCGGCCCTGCAGGCCGCCGCCGCCCGTGGCGTAAAACTGTCCGGCGACATCGAGCTGTTCGCGCGTAACGCGAAGGCGCCCATCGTCGCCATCAGTGGCTCCAACGCGAAAAGTACCGTGACCACCCTGGTCGGCGAGATGGCCGCGGCGGCCGGCAAGCGTGTCGCCGTCGGCGGCAACCTCGGCACACCGGCGCTGGACCTGCTCAGCGATGACATCGAGCTGTACGTGATGGAGCTGTCGAGCTTCCAGCTGGAAACCACCGATCACCTCGGTGCCGAAGTGGCCACCGTGCTCAACGTCAGTGAAGACCACATGGACCGCTACAGCGGTCTGCCGGCTTATCACCTGGCCAAGCACCGGATCTTCCGCGGTGCAAGACAATTCGTGGTCAACCGCCAGGACGCCTTGAGCCGTCCCCTGATGGGCGAGGGGCAGCCGTGCTGGACCTTCGGTCTGAGCAAGCCCGATTTCAAGGCCTTCGGTATCCGTGAGGAAGACGGCGAGAAGTACCTGGCTTTCGAATTCCAGAACCTGATGCCGGTGCGCGAGCTGAAAATTCGCGGCGCCCATAACCAGTCCAACGCCTTGGCGGCCTTGGCGCTGGGGCACGCCGTCGGCCTGCCGTTCGACGCCATGCTGTCGAGCCTGCGCACTTTCGCCGGCCTTGAGCATCGCTGCCAGTGGGTCCGCGATCTCGACGGCGTGAGTTATTACAACGATTCCAAGGCCACCAACGTCGGCGCTGCACTGGCCGCGATTGAAGGTCTGGGCGCGGACATCGACGGTAAACTCGTGCTGATCGCCGGTGGCGATGGCAAGGGTGCCGAGTTCAAGGACCTGCGTGATCCAGTGGCGTCCAATTGCCGCGCCGTGATCCTCATGGGCCGCGACTCCGACAAGATCGGCCAGGCCATCGGCGACGCCGTGCCACTGATTCGAGTCAACTCGCTGATCGAAGCGGTCGAGCAATGCCGTGCTGTCGCCCAACCGGGCGATGCCGTGCTGCTGTCTCCGGCCTGCGCCAGTTTTGACATGTTCAAGAACTACGAAGACCGTGGTCACCAGTTCGTCCGCGCCGTGGAGGAACTGGCATGAGCATGAGAAACATCATCAAGCCTTATCCATCGCCGATCATCACCGGGCGTGGCATCGACCTCGATTTTCCGATGCTCGCCGGCTGCCTGGGCTTGCTCGGTCTGGGGTTGATCATGATTGCCTCGGCGTCGACCGAAGTCGCGGCGGCGCAATCGGGCAGTGCCCTGTATTACATGATTCGTCACCTGATCTACGTCGTACTGGGTCTTGGCGCCTGCGTCATCACCATGATGATTCCGATCGCGACCTGGCAGCGCCTGGGCTGGCTGATGTTGCTGGGGGCGTTCGGTTTGCTGGTGATGGTGATCGTCCCGGGCATCGGTCGCGAAGTGAACGGTTCTATGCGCTGGATCGGCTTCAGCTTCTTCAACGTTCAGCCTTCCGAGATCGCCAAGGTGTTTGTGGTGATCTACCTCGCCGGTTACCTGGTGCGTCGCCAGAAAGAAGTGCGCGAAAGCTGGATGGGTTTCTTCAAGCCGTTCATCGTGCTGCTGCCGATGGCGGGACTGTTGCTGATGGAGCCGGACTTCGGTGCCACCGTCGTGATGATGGGCGCTGCGGCGGCGATGCTGTTCCTCGGCGGTGTCGGGCTGTTCCGTTTTTCCCTGATGGTCGTGCTGGCCGTGGGGGCGGTGGTGCTGTTGATCAAGATGCAGCCGTATCGGATGGCGCGTCTGACCAACTTTGCCGACCCGTGGGCCGACCAGTTCGGTGCCGGTTATCAGTTGTCCCAGGCATTGATCGCTTTTGGTCGTGGTGAATGGTTGGGCGTTGGCCTGGGCAACAGTGTGCAGAAACAGTTCTACCTGCCGGAAGCCCACACCGACTTCGTGTTCTCGGTCCTGGCCGAAGAACTGGGTGCCGTGGGTTCGTTGTGCACCGTGGCACTGTTCGTATTCGTCTGTATTCGCGGCATGTACATCGGCTTGTGGGCCGAAAAGGCCAAACAGTTTTTTGCTGCTTACGTGGCCTATGGTCTGTCGTTCCTGTGGATCGGTCAGTTCCTGATCAACATCGGCGTGAACGTCGGCCTGCTGCCGACCAAAGGCCTGACGCTGCCGTTCCTCAGTTATGGCGGCAGTTCGTTGGTGATTTGCTGTGCCTGTCTCGGCTTGTTGCTGCGCATCGAGTGGGAGAGTCGAACCCACCTGGGCAGCGAGGAGATGGAGTTCCATGAGAGCGACTTCGCCGAGGAGCCGAACCATGGGCGCTAATGTCTTGATCATGGCCGGCGGCACCGGTGGCCACGTGTTCCCGGCGCTGGCCTGTGCGCGTGAATTCCAGTCTCGCGGTTACACCGTGCACTGGCTTGGCACGCCGCGTGGCATTGAAAACGATCTGGTCCCGGCGGCCGGCATTGAGCTGCATCGGATCAATGCCAGCGGTCTGCGTGGCAAGGGCAAGCTGTCGCTGCTCAAGGCGCCGTTCATGTTGCTCAAGTCGGTGTGGCAGGCGCGGGCGATCATTCGTCGGTTGCGACCCGTCTGTGTCGTCGGTTTTGGCGGTTATGTGACCGGTCCTGGTGGTGTTGCAGCCAAACTGGCCGGCGTGCCGGTGATCGTTCACGAGCAGAACGCCGTTGCCGGTACCGCCAATCGGTTGCTGATGCCGTTGGCCGCCCGGGTCTGTGAAGCCTTCCCTGACACCTTTACCCTGTCGGGCAGCCGTCGGACCACTGGTAACCCGGTGCGCACCGAGCTGTTCCTCGAAACACCGCGACCGGCCCTGGCCGGTCGCAAGGCGCGTTTGCTGATCCTGGGCGGAAGCCTGGGCGCAGAGCCGTTGAACAAGTTGCTGCCTGAAGCCTTGTCGCAAGTCGCCGTCGACTTGCGTCCGGAAGTGTTCCATCAGGCCGGCAAAAACCACGATGAAGTGACTGCGGAGCGCTATCGCGCGGCTGGCGTCGAGGCGCAAGTGCAGCCCTTTATCAAAGACATGGCCCAAGCCTATGGCTGGGCCGACCTGGTGGTATGTCGCGCAGGTGCGCTGACCATCAGTGAACTGGCCGCCGCCGGTCTGCCCTCGATGTTGGTGCCCTTGCCCCACGCGATCGACGATCACCAGACCCGCAACGCCGAATATTTGGCCCGGGAAGGTGCTGCCTTCCTGATGCCGCAAAGAACGACCGGCGCAGCGGATCTTGCCGCGCGCCTGACAGAGGTCCTGATGCAACCACAACGACTCAACGATATGGCTACCGCGGCTCGCCGCCTGGCCAAACCCGATGCCACCCGTAGCGTGGTCGATACCTGCCTGGAGGTGGCCCATGGTTGAGAATCAGAAAGCCATGCCACAACCGGAAATGCGCCGCATCCGTCGAATCCACTTCGTCGGGATCGGCGGCGTGGGCATGTGCGGGATCGCCGAAGTGTTGTTGAACCTGGGCTATGAAGTGTCCGGTTCCGACCTGAAAGCATCCCCGGTCACCGAGCGCCTGGAATCGTTTGGCGCGCATATTTTCATCGGCCATCGCGCAGAAAACGCGGCTGCCGCCGATGTGTTGGTGGTGTCGAGCGCGGTGAACACGTCCAACCCGGAAGTCGCCACCGCGCTGGAGCGCCGGATTCCGGTGGTGCCTCGGGCGGAAATGCTGGCCGAGCTGATGCGCTATCGCCACGGCATCGCCGTCGCCGGTACCCACGGCAAGACCACCACCACCAGCCTGATCGCTTCGGTGTTCGCTGCCGGTGGCCTGGACCCGACGTTCGTGATCGGTGGCCGTCTGAACGCCGCGGGCACCAATGCCCAGCTGGGCACCAGCCGTTACCTGATCGCCGAAGCTGACGAAAGCGATGCGAGCTTCTTGCACTTGCAACCGCTGGTAGCCGTGGTCACGAACATCGACGCCGACCACATGGCGACCTACGACGGTGATTTCAACAAACTGAAGAAAACCTTCGTCGAGTTCCTTCACAACCTGCCGTTCTATGGTTTGGCAGTGGTGTGCCTGGACGATCCGGTGGTGCGTGAAATCCTGCCGCTGGTCAAACGTCCGGCCGTCACCTACGGCTTTGGCGATGACTGCGACGTGCGCGCGATCAATGTGCGCCAGCAAGGCATGCAGACCTTCTTTACCGTGCTGCGTCCCGATCGCGAGCCGCTGGACGTCTCGGTCAACATGCCGGGTAACCACAACGTGCTGAATGCACTGGCCACCATCTGCATCGCCACTGACGAAGGCGTCAGCGATGAAGCCATCGTCCAGGGCCTGTCCGGGTTCCAGGGCGTTGGTCGACGCTTCCAGGTCTACGGCGAACTGCCGGTAGAGGGCGGCAATGTGATGCTGGTGGACGATTACGGTCACCACCCGACCGAAGTCGCGGCAGTCATCAAGGCGGTACGCGGTGGCTGGCCGGAGCGTCGCCTGGTGATGGTTTACCAGCCGCACCGTTACAGCCGCACGCGCGACCTGTACGACGATTTCGTCAATGTACTGGCCGACGCCAACGTGCTGCTGCTGATGGAAGTCTATCCGGCCGGCGAAGAGCCGATCCCGGGCGCCGACAGCCGCAAGCTGTGCAACAGCATCCGCCAGCGCGGACAGCTTGATCCGATCTACATCGATCGCGGCGTCGACCTCGCGCCTATCGTCAAGCCGCTGCTGCGCGCCGGCGACATCCTGCTGTGCCAGGGCGCCGGTGATATCGGTGGCCTTGCACCAAAACTGTTGAAGAGTGAGTTGTTCGCTGGCGCCGTTGCGGCGTCGGTCGAGGGGAAGTTGAAATGACTGCTGCGTACGCCAACCTCGTCTCCACTGTTGCGCCGAAAGACTTCGGCCGGGTCGCCGTACTGTTCGGTGGCAAGAGTGCCGAGCGCGAAGTATCCCTGAAGTCGGGCAACGCGGTTCTCGATGCGTTGCAAAGCGCGGGTGTGGACGCGTTCGGGCTTGACGTGGGCGATGACCTTCTGCAGCGGCTGATGAGCGAAAAAATCGACCGCGCCTTCATCATCCTCCACGGTCGTGGCGGTGAGGACGGCAGCATGCAAGGCCTGCTCGAATGCCTGGGCATTCCGTACACCGGCAGTGGCATTCTCGCTTCGGCACTGGCCATGGACAAGCTGCGCACCAAGCAGGTCTGGCACAGCCTGGGCATTCCGACGCCGCGTCACGCGGTACTGAGCAGCGAGGCCGATTGTATTTCGGCAGCGACGGAACTGGGCTTCCCTTTGATCGTCAAACCGGCCCATGAAGGTTCAAGTATCGGGATGGCCAAAGTGACTTCCGCGTCCGAATTGATTGACGCCTGGAAAGCGGCCAGTACCTACGATTCGCAAGTGTTGGTCGAGCAATGGATTCAAGGTCCGGAGTTCACCATCGCCACCCTGCGTGACCAGGTGTTGCCACCGATTGCCCTGGGCACGACGCACAGTTTCTACGACTACGACGCCAAGTACATCGCCAACGATACCCAGTACCGCATTCCGTGCGGGCTGGACAGCGCCAAGGAAAAGGAACTCATGGACCTCACGGCGAAAGCCTGTGAGGCGCTGGGGATCGCCGGTTGGGGCAGGGCGGACGTGATGCAGGACGCCGAAGGGCAGTTCTGGTTCCTGGAGGTCAACACGGCACCGGGCATGACCGATCACAGTCTGGTTCCGATGGCGGCCCGTGCCGCCGGTCTGGATTTCCAGCAACTGGTTCTGGCCATCCTGGCTGAGAGCGTTGTCGGCAACACGGCCGGCAACCCAGAGTCGACGCGAGGTTAAGACCATGCAAGGCGCACAGCTAAGACATCAGCCACCCGCTCCCGGCCGCAAGCCGGTGCCGCGGGGTGCCAGCCGAATGGTGGCCAAAGAGCCGATGTCCGTGCGCCTGCCGAAAGCCAATTTTGGTTTTCTCAAAGCCTTGTTCTGGCCGGTACTGCTGGTCGCATTGGGGTTCGGGACTTACGAAGGCGCGCAGCGTTTGTTGCCGTACGCCGACCGGCCGATCACCAAGATCAACGTGCAGGGCGACTTGAGTTACATCAGCCAGCAAGCCGTGCAGCAGCGGATCGCCCCGTACGTGGCGTCGAGCTTCTTCACCATCGACCTGGCGAGCATGCGCACCGAGCTGGAACAAATGCCATGGATTGCCCACGCCGAAGTGCGTCGGGTGTGGCCGGATCAAGTGGTGATCCGCCTGGAGGAACAACTGCCGGTAGCCCGCTGGGGCGACGAGTCGCTGTTGAACAACCAGGGTCAGGCGTTCACCCCGCGTGAACTGGCGAACTACGAACACTTGCCTCAGCTGTTTGGCCCACAACGGGCTCAACAGCAAGTGATGCAGCAATACCAGGTGTTGAGTCAGATGCTCAGGCCGCTGGGTTTTTCGATTGCACGCCTGGAGCTGCGTGAACGTGGCAGCTGGTTCCTGACCACCGGCCCCGGCAGTGCGGGCCCTGGGATCGAGCTGCTGCTGGGACGCGGCAACCTGGTGGAAAAGATGCGCCGCTTCATTGCCATCTATGACAAGACGCTCAAAGAACAGATTACGAACATTGCGCGCATCGATCTGCGTTACGCCAACGGCCTCGCCGTTGGCTGGCGGGAACCTGTAGCGCCCACGACAGCCCAACCCGCTGTCGCGAAGAATTAAGAAGAGGCAGGACCCATGGCAAACGTGCAAAGCGGCAAAATGATCGTCGGTCTCGATATCGGCACCTCCAAGGTGGTGGCGCTGGTGGGCGAGGTTTCTGACGACGGCACGCTGGAAATCGTCGGGATCGGTACCCATCCGTCCCGTGGCCTGAAGAAAGGCGTGGTGGTGAACATCGAGTCCACCGTGCAGTCGATCCAGCGCGCGATCGAAGAGGCCCAACTGATGGCGGGTTGCCGCATTCACTCGGCATTCGTCGGTGTGGCGGGTAATCATATCCGCAGCCTGAACTCCCACGGCATCGTGGCGATTCGTGATCGCGAAGTGAGCTCTGCCGACCTCGAGCGCGTACTCGACGCTGCCCAGGCCGTGGCGATCCCGGCTGATCAGCGCGTGCTGCACACCCTGCCGCAGGATTACGTGATTGATAACCAGGAAGGCGTCCGCGAGCCATTGGGCATGTCCGGCGTACGTCTGGAGGCCAAGGTTCATGTGGTCACCTGCGCCGTCAACGCCGCACAGAACATTGAAAAGTGCGTTCGCCGCTGCGGTCTGGAAATCGACGACATCATTCTCGAGCAACTGGCTTCGGCCTACTCGGTACTGACCGACGACGAGAAAGAACTGGGCGTATGCCTGGTCGACATCGGCGGCGGCACCACCGACATCGCCATCTTTACCGAAGGCGCAATCCGGCACACCGCGGTGATCCCGATTGCCGGCGATCAGGTGACCAACGACATCGCCATGGCGTTGCGCACCCCGACCCAGTACGCCGAAGAAATCAAGATTCGCTATGCCTGCGCCCTGGCCAAACTGGCTGGCGCCGGTGAAACCATCAAGGTGCCAAGCGTTGGCGACCGTCCACCTCGCGAGCTGTCCCGTCAGGCCCTGGCCGAAGTGGTCGAGCCGCGTTACGACGAACTGTTCACGCTGATCCAGGCCGAACTGCGCCGCAGTGGCTACGAAGACCTGATCCCGGCCGGCATCGTGCTGACCGGTGGTACGTCGAAAATGGAAGGCGCCACCGAACTGGCCGAGGAAATTTTCCACATGCCAGTGCGCCTGGGCGTGCCGCATGGCGTGAAAGGCCTCGATGACGTGGTCCGCAACCCGATCTATTCCACCGGCGTTGGCCTGTTGATGTACGGCCTGCAGAAGCAATCCGACGGCATTTCGTTCTCGGGCATCGGCAGCCGCGACAGCTACAGCAACGAAGAGCCGAAAGGCGCCTTGCTCGATCGCATCAAGAGCTGGGTCCAGGGCAATTTCTAAGATTTACCGCAGCACCGTTACACCGTTGTAGATACAGGCAGTAGGCGAAAAACTAGAGAACGTAAAGGAGAGGGAAAATGTTCGAACTCGTAGACAACATCCCCGCAAGCCCGGTTATTAAAGTTATCGGTGTTGGCGGTGGCGGCGGCAACGCCGTGAATCACATGGTCAAGAGCAACATTGAAGGCGTTGAGTTCATCTGCGCCAACACTGATGCCCAGGCGCTGAAAAGCATCGGCGCACGGACCATCCTTCAACTGGGTACCGGCGTGACCAAAGGTCTGGGCGCTGGCGCCAACCCTGAAGTAGGTCGTCAGGCCGCTCTCGAAGATCGTGAGCGCATTGCCGAAGTCCTGCAGGGCACCAACATGGTGTTCATCACCACTGGCATGGGCGGTGGTACCGGTACCGGTGCTGCGCCGATCATTGCTGAAGTGGCCAAGGAAATGGGGATCCTCACCGTTGCGGTGGTGACCCGTCCGTTCCCGTTCGAAGGTCGCAAGCGCATGCAGATCGCCGACGAAGGCATCCGTCTGCTTTCCGAAAGCGTCGACTCGTTGATCACCATTCCCAACGAGAAGCTGCTGACCATCCTCGGTAAAGACGCCAGCCTGCTGTCGGCTTTCGCCAAGGCTGACGATGTACTGGCCGGTGCCGTTCGTGGTATCTCCGACATCATCAAGCGTCCGGGCATGATCAACGTCGACTTCGCCGACGTACGTACCGTGATGAGCGAAATGGGCATGGCGATGATGGGCACTGGCTGCGCCAGCGGTCCGAACCGTGCGCGTGAAGCGACTGAAGCCGCCATTCGTAACCCGTTGCTCGAAGACGTGAACCTGCAAGGTGCACGCGGCATCCTGGTGAACATCACGGCCGGTCCTGACCTGTCCCTGGGTGAGTACTCCGACGTGGGTAGCATCATCGAAGCCTTCGCTTCCGAGCACGCAATGGTCAAGGTCGGTACCGTTATCGATCCGGACATGCGCGACGAGTTGCACGTGACTGTGGTTGCCACCGGTCTGGGCGCAAAAATCGAGAAGCCTGTGAAGGTCATCGACAATACCGTTCACACCTCGATGGCTTCGCAGCCGCAACAACAAGCCCCTGCTCGTCAGGAAGCTCCAGCGGTGAACTACCGTGACCTGGACCGTCCGACCGTCATGCGCAACCAGGCTCAGGCCGGTGCTGCGACTGCCGCGAAGATGAATCCGCAAGATGATCTGGATTACCTGGATATCCCGGCATTCCTGCGTCGTCAGGCCGATTGATGAAATGTATCAGGGCTATGAAGGTGATTGGTGTTCAGCAAAGGCGTGGTCTGCTATCATCGCCAGCCTTTGTTGATACCAGTTCGCAATTTGCGCTGAAGCGGCCCAAGCCATGATTAAACAACGCACACTGAAAAATATTATCCGTGCCACAGGTGTAGGTCTGCACTCTGGTGAGAAGGTCTATCTGACCCTCAAGCCTGCGCCTGTCGACACCGGCATCGTGTTTGTTCGTGCCGACCTGGACCCTGCGGTGCAGATCCCGGCCCGCGCGGAAAACGTTGGTGAAACCACAATGTCGACCACGTTGGTCAACGGTGACACCAAAGTGGATACGGTGGAGCACTTGCTCTCGGCCATGGCTGGCCTGGGCATCGATAACGCCTACGTCGAGCTCTCCGCGTCCGAA
Source organism: Pseudomonas sp. TE12234 (assembly GCF_054061835.1). Classification (NCBI taxonomy): domain Bacteria; kingdom Pseudomonadati; phylum Pseudomonadota; class Gammaproteobacteria; order Pseudomonadales; family Pseudomonadaceae; genus Pseudomonas; species Pseudomonas sp. TE12234. The sequence goes on along the minus strand of NZ_JBSSEP010000012.1, from coordinate 79,214 downwards.
GTTCCAATCATGGATGGTAGCGCTGGACCCTTCGTATTTCTGATTCAATCGGCTGGCCTGGAAGAACAGGACGCCGCCAAGAAGTTCATCCGTATCCTGCGGGAAGTGACAGTGGAAGACGGCGACAAGCGCGCCACTTTCGTCCCTTTCGAAGGCTTCAAGGTGAGCTTCGAGATCGATTTTGATCACCCGGTTTTCCGTGACCGCACACAAAGTGCAAGCGTGGATTTTTCCAGCACTTCGTTCGTAAAAGAAGTCAGCCGCGCCCGTACCTTTGGTTTCATGAGTGACATCGAGTACCTGCGCAAGCACAACCTCGCACTCGGCGGCAGCGTTGAAAACGCTATTGTGGTCGACGCGGATGGAGTACTGAACGAAGACGGCCTTCGCTATGAAGACGAATTCGTGAAGCACAAGATCCTCGATGCAATTGGTGACCTCTACCTGCTGGGCAATAGCCTGATTGGTGAGTTCAAGGGCTTCAAGTCCGGACATGCATTGAACAACCAGCTGCTGCGCAAGTTGATTGAGCAGACAGATGCTTGGGAAGTCGTGACTTTCGAAGACGCCAGCACTGCACCGATCTCTTACATGCGCCCTGTAGCGGCCGTGTAAGAAAAAAACCTCTCTAGTTTTTTAAAGGCTACCTTCGGGTAGCCTTTTTTTATGCCTCGAATTGCGTTGGTGTCTGAGCGGGCCTCATCGCGGGCAAGCCCGCTCCCACAGGGATTTTCTTCGTTCACAAATCCTGTGTGCGGGCTTGCCCGCGATGCGGCCAGTCGGCACGACGAAGACTCAGGCAACCACCACACGATTGCGACCCCCTTCCTTGGCCTGGTACAGCGCCTTGTCGGCCGCAAACAACAGCAGTTCCAGGCTGTTGTCGCTCGCGGTTGTCCAGGTGCTGATGCCGATGCTCACCGTCATCGGCGCATCGTCATCGCCCACCAGGGGCAGTTGTTCGACCTGCGCTCGAATGCGCTCGGCGATCTGCCGCGCGCCTTCGTTGTCGGTTTCGGCCAGGATCACCGAAAACTCCTCGCCGCCATAACGGGCCACCAGGTCGGTCGGGCGATGCACATTGGCGCGTATGACGGCGGCCAGCGAACGCAAGGCCTCGTCACCGCTCAGGTGTCCATGGCGGTCGTTGAAGGACTTGAAGTGATCGGCATCAATCATCAGTACCGACATGGGCTTGCCGGAACGCTGTGCGCGAAACCATTCATGGCGCAGGGTCTGGTCGAGCGTCCGGCGATTGGCCACGCCGGTCAAGGCATCGGTGGCGGCCAGTTGCGCCAGTTCCTGCTCGGCGAACTGACGCAGGCGCAATTCGCGGCAGAGTAACCAGGTCAGCCACAGCAAACCGATGCACAGGACGCCAGTGGCACCGCTGATAACGATGGCCGTGCGCCTCCAAGTGGCGAACACCTGATCGCTGGACAGAGCGACAATCACGGTCAATGGCAGGTTGCCGACCCGACTGAAGGTGTACAGGCGTTGCTCGTTGTCGACGCTTGACACACCGTCGAAACTGCCACTGCCTTCACGCAGCATCCGCACGACATTGGGACGACCGGCGAAGCTTTTGCCGATGGAGTTGTCCTCCAGGTATGGCTTCTGTGCCAAAAGAACGCCGTCGTCATTGATGATGGCCAGTGTGTTATCGGTGCCGATGTCCAGGCTGCTGAACAACTGATCGAAGTAAGCCAGGCGCATCGACGCCACCGCGACCCCCAGAAACTCACCCGTGGATGAGGAAATGCGCCGGCTGAAGCTGATTTGCCATTCATCGCTGTACGCGCAGTCGCAACGAGGCTTGTACGGCTGGCTGATGAACATGCCGGTGTCCCGGTTGTAGGCATGGGCGAGGAAGTAATCGCGATCGGCGAAGTTACCCGGCTTGGGGTCGATCAGCGAAGAGTCGGCGAGCACGTCGCCGTGCTTGTCGAGCAACAGGATGTCGCCCTTGTAACGTGCGGTGGTGGAGCGGTCGAAGAGCACCAGGTGACGGATCTGCGCCGAAACCTGTTTGAGATCGTCTCGTTGCGCGGCGGCGATCAGACCCTGCAAGGTCAGGTCGTAGAGTTCAACCGTGCGCAATACGTCGGCGTCGATCAATTGCGCGACAGTGGTCGCGCCGCGTGCTGCTGCCTGTTGGGCATTGGCGCGTTCGCGGATCAGCAGGAAGGTCACGATGCCGAGAATCGCGATGACCGTCAGGCTGCTGCCAAGGATTACCAGTAGCTCAGGCCGTCCGGCACTGCCTGAATGATGTGGGGGGCGGCGTTCAGTCATGAGGCTGATATCTGCTGGAATGACTGAGTAAGCGTAGTCCCATAACCCAGGCAGCCAGAAAAAATGCCGACACCTGCAGGAGCGAGCCTGCTCGCGAAAAATCCAGCAACGCCGCAGTAAATCCGGTTTTACGCGTTTTTGTTCACGACCCTCGCGAGCAGGCTCGCTCCCACAAGGGGAGGGCAGTCATCGTTGCAGCCAATGCAATAAAAAAAGCCGCTGATAGCAGCGGCTTTGAAGACAACTTTTCAAAGGGATGAGCCGATGAAAAGCGTCGAGGGAAACAGGAGTGATGCGTGGCAATCAGCTGTCTTTCAGGGCCTGCTGCTCGCTCTGGGTGCTCGATGCCTGAGGGGACTGGGCATCCTGGGCTTTCGCGGTCATCTCGCTCTGACGTTCTTCAAACGCGGCGGCGCGTGCCGAATTCTGTGCGACGAATGCGTGCGACTCTTCAGCCATGGCGAATGGAGACACGAACAAAGAGGACAAAACGAAAGCGCTGGCAATACCCATACTGTTGGACATCTTTAAAACCTTCTTGCTTGGCAAGTGCTGTTTGGTGCGGGCAAAGATAAGGATGTTGGGCGCCGGGAAACAGACCTGATTCAAGAAAGGACTATTGCGGAAAAAGCAAAGATTGCAGCGAGTGGCAGTGCTGGCGGGTGCGTCAGACAGGCAGGTGAATCCCGAAGGTATTCATCCCATGGTCGCTGCGCACGAACACGTCGCCGCCATGCATCAGGGCAATCGCCTTGACGATCGCCAATCCCAATCCATGGTTGTTGCCGCTGTTGCTGCGCGAAGCATCGACGCGGTAGAAGCGCTCGAACAAACGCGGCAAGTGCTCGCTGGCAATGGGCGAACCGGGGTTGGCCACGCCAATGCTGACCTGATGCTCTTCGGCCTCGATCCGTACCTGAATGACCTGCCCGGGTTCAGTGTGTTGTACGGCGTTACTCAGCAGGTTGATCAACGCCCGGCGCAGATGCGCGATCTCGATCCGAACCTGAGCATCGCCGCTGACCTGCACCTGAACCTGGGCATCCTCGAGAATGAAATCCAGGTATTCGAGGGTCGTCGCCACTTCGTCAGCCAATGAGGTAGAGGTCAGTTTGGTCGCCTTGCTGCCCTGGTCGGCGCTGGCGAGGAACAGCATGTCGTTGATGATCGAACGCAGTCGTTCCAGCTCTTCAAGATTCGATTGCAGCACCTCGAAATAATGCTCGGCCGAACGTCCGCGGGTCAGGGCGACCTGGGTCTGGCCGATCAGGTTGGTCAGGGGCGAGCGCAGTTCGTGGGCGACATCGGCATTGAACGACTCAAGGCGCGAGTAGGCCTGCTCGACCCGTTCCAGCGTGGAGTTGAACGAGTTGACGAACTGATTCAACTCCGGCGGCAACGACGACATTTGCAGACGCCCCGAGCGCAAGGGCGGAGCCAGACGCTGGGCTTCCTGAGACAGCTTGATCAAGGGTTTGAGGCCAATGCGCGCCACCCAATAACCCAGCGCCGACGCCAGCAGCACCCCGATAATCGCCAGGCTGATCAGGGCAATCAGCAAGTGGTGTTGAGTCTGGAAAAAGGTCTCGGTGTCGATGCCGATCATGAAGCGCAGCGGCGGGCGCTGATCCTTGGCCGGGAATTCACTGACCAGCACTTTCAGTGGATAACGCTGATCCGGCAGTTGCAGGTCGCGCATGCCCAGCGGCCCTTGGGCGAAGGCGCGGATCTGCGGGGTGAGGTTGCCGTATTCGTACTGGGGATCGCCGCTGGTGATCCAGAAGCTGATGCGCTTGTCCTCTTCGCCGAGCAGTTTGAGCTTGTTGTTGATCTTCACCCAGTGCTCAGGCGTGCCGTAGCGGCCGACGGTGGATTCGAGCACGCTGTAGCGCGCATCCAGTTCGGCTTCAGGCAACAGTCCCAGGCCTTTATCCACCTGCTGATACAGCGCCCAGCCGATCAGGAGGAACACCAATAACGCCACCAGCGTGAACATGCCGCTCAGGCGCAGGGCGATCGAGTTACTGGACACCACGGCTCTCCAGCACATAACCCATGCCGCGAATGGTGTGCAGCAGTTTCTCTTCGAACGGCCCGTCGAGCTTGGCCCGCAAGCGTTTGATCGCGACTTCGACGACGTTGGCGTCGCTGTCGAAATTGATGTCCCAGACCATCTCGGCAATGGCCGTTTTCGAGAGGATTTCACCTTGCCGGCGGGCCAGTACGCTGAGCAACGAGAACTCCTTGGCGGTCAGGTCCAGGCGCGTACCGGCGCGGGTGGCCTTGCGGCTGATCAAATCTATCCACAGGTCGGCGATGCTCACTTGCACCGGTTCATGGCCGCCGCTGCGCCGGGTCAACGCTTGCAGACGCGCCACCAGCTCAAGGAAGGAAAACGGCTTGCCGAGGTAATCATCGGCACCGTCGCGCAGGCCCTTGATCCGGTCTTCGACACGCTCACGGGCAGTGAGCATGATCACCGGAGTTTGCTTGCGCGCACGCAGGGCGCGCAGTACGCCGAAGCCGTCGAGACCCGGCAACATCACGTCGAGGACGATCACCGCGTAGTCGCTTTCCAGCGCCAGGTGCAAGCCTTCCACACCATCGCGCGCCAGGTCCACGGTGTAACCCTGTTCCGTCAGGCCGCGGTGCAGATAATCCGCGGTTTTTTCCTCGTCTTCGATAATCAGAACGCGCATGACCCCGCCTCAGTCTGTGGTTGCCAGCGCCGGTACGGGCGTAGGTTTGGGCTTATGAAATAACCGCTCAAGCCACAAGTATATGACCGGAGTGGTGAACAGCGTCAGCGCCTGGCTAACCAGCAAACCGCCAACGACCGCGATCCCCAGGGGTTGGCGCAACTCGGCGCCGGTGCCGTAGCCGAGCATCAGCGGCAGGGCGCCGAGCAGGGCGGCGAGGGTGGTCATGATGATCGGCCGGAACCGCGTGAGGCAGGCCTGGAAGATCGCTTCTTCCGGTGACAAGCCACCTTTGCGCTGCGCTTCGAGGGCGAAGTCGATCATCAGGATGCCGTTCTTCTTCACGATACCGATCAGCAGCACCAGTCCGATCAGCGCCATGATCGAAAAGTCCTGACCGCAAATCCACAGCATGATCACCGCGCCCAGGCCCGCCGAGGGCAGGGTCGAGATGATCGTCAGTGGATGCACGAAGCTTTCATAGAGCACACCGAGAATGATGTACACCGCCACCAGCGCCGCCAGGATCAGCCACGGCTGGCTGGCCAGCGAACTCTGGAAGGCCTGGGCCGCGCCCTGGAAATTGCCGCTGATGGCTGCCGGCATGCCGATGTCGAGCTTGGCCTGGTTGAGCATGATCACCGCATCGCCCAACGCCACGCCGGGTGCCAGGTTGAACGACAGGTTGGCCGCCGGGAACATCCCGTCATGGGCGATGGACAGCGGGCCGATGGTCGGCGCATCGAATTTCGCCAACGCCGACAACGGCACCATCTCGCCGCTCAGCGGGGAGCGCAGGTAGAAATAGTTGAGGCTTTCCGCCTTGCCGCGTTGCTGGGTGTCCAGTTCCAGGATCACGTTGTACTGGTTGATCTGGGTCTGGAATTCGTTGATCTGCCGCTGGCCGAAGGCGTCGTACAGCGCTTCGTCGACATCGCTGGCGGTCAGGCCGAAACGTGCCGCCGCGCTGCGGTCGATCGTGATGTGGGTGATGCTGCCACCCAGTTGCAGGTCATTGGACACATCGCGAAATGCCGGGTTGCTGCGCAGTTTTTCCGTCAGGCGCTGGGTCCAGGTGCTCAGCACCGCGCCGTCATTGCTCTTGAGTACGTATTGGTACTGGGCGCGGCTCGGGCCGGAGCTGAGGTTGATGTCCTGGCCGGCGCGCAGGTACAGCACGATGCCCGGTACTTTCATCAGTTGCGGGCGAATCCGGTCGATGAACTGACTGGCCGAAACGTCACGATCACTGCGTTTTTTCAGGGAAATCCAGAAGCGGCCGTTGGCGATGGTCTGGTTGCTGCCTGACACCCCGACCGAGTGGGAAAAGGCTTCGACCGCCGGGTCCGCCGCGACGATTTCAGCCATCGCCAGATGCTTTTTCACCATGTCGCTGTAGGAAATATCCGCAGCCGCCTCGGTGGTGCCGAGGACGAATCCGGTGTCCTGCACCGGGAAGAAACCTTTGGGGATAAAGATGTACCCGGCAATCGCCAGTCCGAGGGACAGGCCGAACACCCCGATCATCAACTTCTGATGCGCCAGGGCGTGGCGCAGGCCTTTTTCATAGAGGGCCAGCAAGCGTTCGCCGAAGGTCGGTTTGCTGTGGGCATGATGCACGGGCGCCCGCATGAACAGCGCCGCCAGGGTCGGGGCCAATGTCAGTGACACCACCACCGAAATCATGATGGTCGAGGTGGCGGTCAACGCGAACTCCTTGAACAACCGTCCGACCACGCCGCCCATGAACAGCAGCGGAATGAACGCCGCCACCAGCGAGAAACTGATCGAAACCACGGTGAAACCGATCTCGCCGGCGCCTTTGATCGCCGCTTCGCGCATGCCATCGCCGGCTTCCAGGTGTCGGTGAATGTTCTCCACCACCACAATCGCATCGTCGACCACAAACCCCACGGCGACCACGATTGCTACCAGCGTCAGGTTGTTCAGGCTGAAGCCCATGATGTACATCAGGGCAAAACTGGCCGTCAGCGAAACCCCGAGCACCGCCGACACAATCATCGTTGCCGACCATTGGCGCAGGAACAGCGCCATCACCGCGACCACCAGCAGGATGGCGATCAGCAGGGTGACTTCCACTTCATGCAGCGAGGCGCGAATGGTCTGGGTGCGGTCGACCAGCACTTTGACCTGTACCGACGCCGGCAGCATGGCTTCGAGGGTGGGCAATGCGGCCTGGATGCGGTCCACGGTCTCGACGATATTGGCACCCGGCTGCCGGGATATGACCAGGTTCACCCCAGGCCGGTCACCGGCCCAGGCCTGGACGTAAGCATCTTCCGAACCGTTGACGACTTTGGCCACATCCTTCAAGTGAACCGGGGCACCGTCCTTGTAGGAAACGATGAGCTGGCTGTATTCCTCGGGGTGGAACAATTGGTCGTTGGTGGACAGCGTCGAAATACTCGACTCGCCGTACAGGGCCCCTTTGGCCAGGTTGAGGCTGGTTTTCTGGATCGCCAGGCGGATATCGGCCAGCGTCAGGCCGATGGCGGCGAGCTTGTCGGCAGACGCCTGGACGCGAATCGCCGGGCGTTGCTGACCGGTGATGTTGATTTGGCCTACGCCATCGATCTGGCTGATCTGACGCGAGAGCAGGGTTTCCACCAGGTCGCTGAGTTCAGTGCCGGGCATCTGGGTCGAATTGACGCTGAGGATCAGAACCGGGCTGTCGGCGGGGTTGACCTTGCGCCAGGTCGGCAGGGTCGGCATGTCCTTGGGCAGTTTGCCGGCGGCGGTGTTGATCGCGGCCTGGACCTCTTGAGCGGCGGTATCGATGCTTTTATTGAGGGTGAATTGCAGGGTCAGGATGGTCGAGCCCAGGGCGCTGCTCGAGGTCATCTGGGTTACGCCGGGGATGGCGCTGAACTGCACTTCAAGCGGCGTGGCCACTGACGACGCCATGGTTTCCGGACTGGCGCCCGGCAATTGCGCCGCCACCTGGATGGTCGGGAACTCCGCTTCCGGCAGCGGCGCGATCGGCAGCCGAGGGAAGGCGATCACGCCGAGCATGACCAGGGCAAACGTCAGCAGGATGGTCGCGACCGGATGATCGATGCACCAGGCCGAAACCGAACCGTGGCCCTTCATGGTTTCGACTCCGACTGGACCACTTGCGGCGGGTCGGTCAGGACCTGCACGGTCGAACCGGGTTTGAGCCGCGACTGGCCGTCGCTGACCAGCAGATCGCCCGGTTTGACCCCTTGGATGATGTCCTGGCCGCTGCCTTGGGAAATCATCTGTACGTTAACGGTTTCGACCTTGTCGCCGTTCACCCGGTAAACGAAATGCTGGTCAAGGCCACGCTGTACGACGGTGGGCGGAACCACCAGAGCATCTTTATCCAGCGCTGTCTGAATTTTTACCGTCACCAGCAGGCCCGGCCAGAGCTTCTGCGCAGGGTTGCTGAATTCAGCCTTGGCGCGAATGGTCCCGGTGTTGGCGTTGATCTGGTTGTCGATCAGGGTCAGATGGCCTTCACCCAGCAGGTTGCCGGTTTCGCCATCGGTGTCGGCGCCGATGTAGGCCTTCACCTGGGCGCGCTCCGGATCGCCGATCAAGCCTTGCAGGGTCGGCAGCATTTGCTGTGGCAGGGAGAACTCCACGGCGATCGGATCGATCTGGGTCACGGTGAACAGCCCTTGGGCGTCGGCCATGCGCAGGAAATTGCCTTCGTCCACCGTACGAATACCGACGCGGCCGGTGACCGGGGAGCGAATCTGTGTGTAGGACAGTTGCACCTGTGCCGCATCAATCGAGGCCTGGTTGCCCTGGGCGGTGGCCTTGAGCTGGTTGACCAGCGCTTGTTGCTGGTCGTAGGTCTGTTTCGAGACGCCATCGTCGACGCTCAGCAGTTTGTAGCGCTTGAGGTTGACCAGCGCCACTTGCAGTTGCGCCTGGCTTTCACCCAGTTGCGCCTTGGCCTGATCGAGGCTGGCGCGGATCGAGCGGTCGTCAATGGTGGCCAGCAGGTCGCCCTTGTTCACCAGTTGACCTTCCTTGACCAGCAATTTGGTGAGGATGCCGTCGATTTGCGGGCGGACCACCACGCTGTGCAGGGACAGGACCGAGCCGATACCGCTGGCGTAGCGGGGGACGTCTTTTTGGACGACGCTGACCACGCGTACGGGGATGGCGGTGGGGGCGGTGAGTCTGGTTTTGGCGGGTTGAGTGGCATACCACAGGCCCAGCGCTGCCAGGACGATCAGGAGGGCGACGAGCAGGGCGGGTTTTTGCTGGATTCGCATGCGAGTGGGACGCCAGGGCTGGGTAGTCGGTAGGTTGATAGCTTCCTTTATAAACCTGTTTGGCGGTCAGGAAGGTGACTGCTAACTGACGGCGCTGTCAGTTTGGTTTGACCTTGGCGGCCTTTGGGCCGACCAGGTTTTGGGTTGATCGAGTACATATCCGTTGCTGCGGTAACGGCGGCTTAGGGTTTCGCCCTTCAGCCCCGGCGTCCGGCCCCTCGCTAAGGCTCGGCGTTCCTTCGCTGCGGTATTCATCCGGGGACACTGCCCTCCGGTCTGCTTCGCGACGACCTACATGCAGCGTGTTCGACTGCGTCGAACGGCGCTGCGCGCCACTCCCCGGATGAACACCTCCACTCAGCCTCCCGAAGGGGCGGGTGGATCAAGATCAAGAGCTGCAGGCGAGCTAACGCTCGGCCTGATGAGTGGTGAAGAGCGGGTGGCGCGCGCTGCTGTGCTTTTCTGTGGGAGCGAGCCTGCTCGCGATGAATGACTGGGCAACGCGGGCATTCAGACGGCCCGCGTCATCGTTGAAGTCCATCGTCGGAACGCCGCCCGGAGCAAGCTCGCTCCTGCAAGTGGTCTTGGTCGAACGCGGAATACGGTTACGCAGCCCATTGCCCGGTGGGAGCATTGTGTGTCCCTGGCAGGCTCAGTTCGCCATTCGCGCCCCGGCCAGGCTTCCGCTCAATTCATAAGCCGCCAGTTCCGCCTGATGCGCGGCCAACAACTCCGGCAGCGATCCACGCAAATACTCGACCCAGGTCTTGATCTTCGCATCCAGGTATTGCCGCGACGGGTAGATGGCGTACAGGTTCAGTTCCTGGGAGCGGTATTTGGGCATCACGCGTACCAGGGTGCCGTTGCGCAGGCCGTCGATCGCGGCGTACAGCGGCAGCACGCCGACGCCCATGCCGCTGGTGATCGCGCTTTTCATGGCGTCGGCGGAGTTCACCAGAAAGGGCGAGCTGCTGATGGTGACCATTTCCTGGCCGTCCGGGCCGTCGAAGGCCCATTTTTCCAGGGGGATCACCGGGCTGACCAGGCGCAGGCAGGCGTGGTTGAGCAGGTCGCTGGGTTTTTGCGCGCAGCCGTTGGCTTTGACGTAGGCCGGGGAGGCACAAACGATGCTGTAAGTAATTCCCAGGCGTTGGGAGACGAACCCCGAGTCCGGCAGTTCGCTGGCCAGCACGATGGAGACGTCGTAACCCTCGTCGAGCAGGTCTGGCACGCGGTTGGCCATGGTCAGGTCGAAGGTCACGTCCGGGTGTGTCTTGCGGTAGCCGGCGATGGCGTCGATCACGAAGTGCTGACCGATGCCGGTCATGGTGTGCACCTTCAGCTGTCCGGCCGGGCGCGCATGAGCGTCGCTGGCCTCGGCTTCGGCTTCTTCGACGTACGCCAGGATCTGTTCGCAGCGCAGCAGGTAGCGCTTGCCGGCTTCGGTCAGGGCGATGCGGCGGGTCGTGCGGTTGAGCAGACGGGTTTGCAGGTGGGCTTCCAGGTTGGAGACCGCGCGCGAGACGTTGGCCGTGGTGGTGTCCAGCTGTACGGCCGCGGCGGTGAAGCTGCCAGCCTCGGCCACGTAACTGAAGGCGCGCATGTTTTGCAATGTGTCCATGGGGTGCTCTCGGGTTCGATGGCAAATTGTGACACGAAGTTTCAGAGACTGAGACCCCGACCAAGGGATTATCGCGTTTACGGTAACAAAGATTCACAGGAATCCCGGCTTATCGCCATTCCGGCCGCCCCCTAGAATTGCGCATCCCGCAAATAATCCCCCACCTCAGGATATCGCAGCAGTGCCGCGTCGCATCAGCAGAGCGCTTCAACCGCTCAGTGTTTTGGCTTTAACCCTGGCAATCAGCGGCTGCATCGGAACCGGAGGTATTGCCCCGCAGGGCAAGGCGCTGGAGGCCAATGCACTGGTCACCGATGAAGCCATCCAAAGCGCCGCTCAGGATGCGCATTGGCCGACCGCCCAGTGGTGGCAGGCTTATGGCGACCCGCAACTGGACCGCTGGATCGACCTCGCCGTGCAAGGCAGCCCGACCATGGCCATGGCCGCCGCCCGGGTGCGTCAGGCCAAATCCCTGGCTGGGGTCGCAGAATCTGCCGAATCGCTGCAGATCAATGGCGAGTCGACCCTCAAGCGTCACAACTGGCCGACCGATCAGTTCTATGGCCCGGGTGAGCTGGCCAACACCACCACCTGGGACAACAACGCGGCACTGGGCTTCAGCTACGCCCTTGACCTCTGGGGTCGTGAAAGCAATGCCACCGAGCGCGCCGTGGACATGGCCCACATGACCGTCGCCGAAGCGCGCCAGGCCCAGCTCGAACTGCAGAACAACATCGTGCGCGTCTACATCGAACTCTCGCTGCATTACGCGCAGCGGGACATCGTCGAAGCCACCTTGAAGCAGCAACAGCAGATCCTCGAACTGGCGCAAAAGCGCTTGAACGGCGGGATCGGCACCCATTTCGAAGTCAGCCAGGCCGAAACGCCGCTGCCGGAAACCCATCGTCAGATCGACGCGCTGGACGAAGAGATCGCCCTGAGCCGCAATCAACTGGCCGCCCTTGCCGGCAAGGGACCGGGCGAGGGCGCGCGGTTGCAGCGCCCGACCCTGTCGTTGGGCGCCGCCTTGAAATTGCCGTCGGCGTTGCCGGCGCAGTTGCTCGGTCAGCGCCCGGACGTGGTCGCCAGTCGCTGGCAAGTCGCGGCACAGGCCCGTGGTATCGACGTTGCCCATGCCGGTTTCTATCCCAACGTCGATCTGGTCGGCAGCCTCGGCTACATGGCGACTGGCGGTGGCGCGCTGGAGTTTTTGACCGGCAAGAAACTCAACTACAGCGTCGGCCCGGCGATTTCCTTGCCGATCTTTGACGGCGGGCGACTGCGCGCGGAGCTGGGTGAAGCCTCGGCCGGTTATGACATGGCGGTGGCCAGGTACAACCAGACCCTGGTCAATGCCCTGAAGAACATCTCCGACCAGTTGATCCGCCGCGAGTCCATGGACAAGCAGCAAGCCTTCGCTACCGAATCGGTGGCGACTGCGCAGAAAACCTATGACATCGCGATGATCGCCTATCAGCGCGGGCTCACCGATTACCTCAACGTGCTCAATGCCCAGACCCTGTTGTTCAAGCAGCAGCAAGTGCAGCAGCAGGTGCAGGCGGCGCGACTGAGCGCCCATGCCGAGCTGGTGACAGCACTCGGCGGCGGGTTGGGGGCCGGTAACGATGTGCCCAAGGACAGTCAGACAGCCGCGCCGAAAACCCCGAGACTGCTGAGGTGACCCGGATGCATCAGGCCAGGCCATCTTTGTGGCGAGGGAGCTTGCTCCCGCTTGAGTGCGCAGCACTCACAACATCAGCAATGACTGCCAGCGTTTTGGGGCTGCTTCGCAGCCCGGCGCGAGCAAGCTCGCTCGCCACAGGGCGTCAATTGTTTCCAGACTTTCCCAAGTGAGCAGGACTCCATGACTTCCTTGCCCGCACCTCTACGCTGGCTGTACTCCCTGGAATGGCGCCGGGGGTTCTTTGACTGGGCACGCAGCGACGGCGTGACCTGGGTGTACATTTTCAAGGTGTTGATCGCCGCATTCCTGACCCTGTGGCTGGCCATGCGCCTGGAGCTGCCGCAGCCACGCACCGCGATGATCACGGTGTTCATCGTCATGCAGCCGCAGAGCGGTCATGTATTCGCCAAGAGTTTCTATCGGTTCCTCGGCACCCTGGCCGGGTCGTCGGTGATGGTCGCGTTGATCGCCCTGTTCGCGCAGAACACCGAGTTGTTCCTCGGTTCGCTGGCAATCTGGGTCGGTATCTGCACGGCCGGGGCGGCCCGTTGCCGCAACTTCCGCGCCTACGGTTTCGTACTGGCCGGTTACACCGCGGCGATGGTCGGCTTGCCCGCGCTGGCGCATCCGGAAGGCGCGTTCATGGCGGCGGTCTGGCGGGTGCTGGAAATCTCCCTGGGGATTCTCTGCTCGACCCTGGTCAGCGCCGCGATCCTGCCGCAATCGGCCAGTGCCGCCATGCGCAACGCCTTGTATCAGCGTTTCGGTGTGTTCGCCTTGTTCGTTACCGACGGGTTGCGCGGGCGCAGCCAGCGCGAGGCATTCGAGGCCGGTAACGTGCGCTTCATCGCCGAGGCCGTGGGCCTGGAGGGGCTGCGCAGCGTCACCGTGTTCGAAGACCCGCACATGCGTCGGCGCAACGGTCGGCTCAGTCGCTTGAACAGCGAGTTCATGGGCATCACCACCCGCTTCAACGCCTTGCACCAGTTGCTGGAACGTCTGCGCAGCAGTGCCGCGGACCAAGTGGTGGCCGCAATCAAACCGGGGTTGCAGGACCTCGCCGAGTTGCTCGACGGCTTTAGCGGTCGCGCCCTGACCAACGCCGATGCGGCGCGTCTGGTGACAGCCCTGAGCGTTTACAAGGAAGGCTTGCCGGCACGGGTGCGCAGCCTGCGGGCGATTTTCCAGGAAAGTCATCCGAGCGACGCCGAGCAACTGGATTTCCACACGGCGTACGAGCTGCTCTATCGCTTTGTCGATGACCTGCACAGTTACGCACAGACCCACGCATCACTGGCCGATCACAGCCACGAACGGGAGCGCTGGGACGAGCCGTTCACGCCGCAGACCAGTTGGCTGGTGTCAGCGGCCTCGGGCATTCGCGCCGCGTTCATCCTGGTGGTGCTGGGCAGCTATTGGGTCGCCACGGCGTGGCCGAGCGGGGCGACCATGACGTTGATCGCCGCCGCCACCGTCGGCCTCTCCGCCGCCACACCGAACCCCAAGCGCATGTCGTTCCAAATGGCTTGCGGCACCTTCCTCGGGGCGCTGATCGGCTTCGTCGAGATGTTCTTCATTTTCCCGTGGATCGATGGTTTCCCGTTGCTCTGTGTGATGCTCGCACCGGTGATCGTGCTGGGTTCGTTCCTCGCCTCGCGGCCGCAGTACGCCGGGGTCGGGCTGGGGCTGCTGATCTTTTTCAGCACCGGTTCGGTACCGGACAATCTCACGGTTTACAACCCGTACAACTTCATCAACGACTACATCGCCATGGTGCTGGGCATGCTGGTGTGCGCGGCGGCGGGGGCGATCATTCTGCCGCCCAACAGCCGTTGGCTGTGGCGGCGAATGGAGCAGGATCTGCGTGGTCAGGTGGTGTACGCCATCAGTGGCAAACTCAAGGGCCTGGCGTCGAGTTTTGAAAGCCGTACCCGTGACCTGGTGCATCAGGCCTATGGCTTCGCGGCGGGGCAGCCGCAGGTCCAGCGAAACCTGCTGCGCTGGATGTTCGTGGTGCTGGAAGTGGGGCACGCGATCATTGAGCTGCGCAAGGAGCAGGCGATCCTGCCGGTGCATCCCGCTTATGCCGAATCCCAGCCGTGGCGCCAGTCGATCCGCGTGATGGGCCGAGCGCTGGTGCGGCTGTTCCTGCAACCCGGCCAGAGCAATCAGGAGCGTGCATTGATCGCGGTCGACCATGCCATCAGCCGCGTGCAAGCCACCGACGAACCATTCGCTCCGCACTTCGATACCTCGGCGCTGCGCCGGGTCAAGAGCTACCTGCACTTCATCCGCACTTCGCTGTTGGACCCGCAATCACCGCTCGCCGGCTACACCCATGCCATCGCCACTGCCAAGCCCCAAGGACTTGAACATGCCTCGTGAAATCGCCTTCCACGGCGTGTACATGCCGACCATGACTCTGATGTTTTTGATCGCGGCGGCGTTGGCCTGGGCGCTGGACCGCTTCCTGTCCGGGTTCGACCTGTACCGCTTCTTCTGGCACCCGGCGCTGCTGCGCCTGAGTCTGTTTACCTGTCTGTTCGGCGCCCTGGCGCTGACTGTCTACCGTTGAGAACACCCTGATGAAAAAGCTATTCAGCCTGCTCGCAACCCTGCTGGTACTGGCCCTGGCGATATGGATCGGCCGGACCCTCTGGGTGCACTACATGGAGACACCATGGACCCGCGACGGGCGGGTACGCGCCGACATCATCAACGTCGCCGCCGATGTCACCGGCGAAGTGGTGGACGTGCCGGTGCGTGACAACCAGTTGGTGAAGAAGGGGGACCTGCTGATGCAGATCGACCCCGAGCACTATCGCCTGGCGGTCAAGCAGGCGCAGTCGCTGGTGGCGTCGCGCAAGGCCACGTGGGAGATGCGCAAGGTCAACGCCCATCGCCGTGCCGACATGGACAACCTGGTGATCTCCAAAGAAAACCGCGATGACGCCAGCAACCTCGCCGACTCGGCCCTGGCCGACTACCAGCAGGCCCAGGCGCAACTGGAAGCCGCCGAACTGAACCTCAAGCGCACCGAAGTCCGCGCCGCCGTGGACGGTTACGTGACCAACCTCAATGTGCATCGCGGCGACTACGCGCGCATTGGTGAAGCGAAAATGGCCGTGGTCGACATGAATTCGTTCTGGGTCTACGGCTTTTTCGAAGAAACCAAACTGCCCCATGTGCGCGTGGGCGATCAGGCCGACATGCAGCTGATGAGCGGCGAAGTGCTCAAGGGCCATGTGGAAAGCATCTCGCGCGGCATCTACGACCGCGACAACCCGGAAAGCCGTGAGTTGATCGCCGACGTGAACCCGACGTTCAACTGGGTGCGCCTGGCACAACGGGTGCCGGTGCGGATTCACATCGACGACGTGCCGGAAGGCGTGCTGTTGGCGGCGGGGATTACGTGTACGGTGGTGGTGAAGCCTGCGGCTGGTGAGTAGCTCCTGGACAAGCATGACATTGTGGCGAGGGCGCTTGCTCCCGCTGGAGTGCGTAGCAGTCCCTTTGGGGCCGCTGCGCAGCCCAGCGAAAGCAAGCTCCCTTGCCACAGAAAACAACAGTTTCAGACTTGGCTAAACGTCTCGTGCAAATGTCGCCACAGCACCTTGCCGTCCGCCTGTTTCTCGAACACCACGGTCGAGCGCCGATCCGAATGCAGCCCCGTCGCATCGGTCTGCCGCTCGCGGTAACTGACGGTGGCGCCACCGTCATGCAGCGCAATGCCGCGCAATTCGCTGAGTTCGATACGAAACCCCAGCTTCTTGCCGCCCGCCATCAGGAACAACTCGTTCAGCGCGGCAAAATCCAGCACGCGGCCTAATGGTGAAACCATGGAAAATTGCGGCGAAAAACGTGTCAGCAACTGTTCGAGTTCGCGCACATCGCGTTCTTCGGCCAGCCATTGTTCGATGGCAACGTGGGCCTGGATCACTTCGTCGAAGTATTCGGTGTAGTCGGTCATGGTGTTTCCTCAAAATCTGCCTGGCCGCGAAGAACGATAACCCGGTCTCAGAGCTGCCCGCGCAATCCGAACCGCTTCATCAAGCCTGATTCCAGCAGGCCCTTGGGCAACAGTCCGGCCATCAACGGCAATGCCCGGCTGCCGTTACCCAGGCGTAACAGCCGTGGCGGCTTGCCTTGCTGCACAGCTTTGAGCACGCCAGCGGCGAATTCGCTGGCGGGTGTCGGTTTGTCCTGCGAGGCCCTGGCCCTGGCGCGGATACCTTCGCGCAACGGAAACCACGGCGACTGCTCGCTGATCAATTGTTCGGCCTCATGGCCGGCGTTCTTGGCAAAACTCGACGCGATGGCCCCCGGCTGAACTTCCATGACCCGCACGCCAAATGGCGCCAGTTCCATGCGCAAGGCATCGCTCAAGGCATGCACCGCCGCTTTCGACGCGCAGTAGGCGCCGGCGAAGGGCGTCACCAGCACACCGGAGACGCTGCCGATGTTCACCACCAGGCCTCGGGCCCGGCGCAACACCGGGAACAGTGCGCGGGTCACGCCGACAATGGCGAACACATTGGTTTCGAACTGACGTTGCATCGCGGGCACGCCGCCATCGAGCAGCGGGCCCATGGCGCCGTAACCGGCGTTGTTGATCAGCACGTCGAGGCCACCATGCTGCTGGTTGATGCGCTCGCTCAACTGTTCAAGCGCCTGGCCATCGTTGACGTCCAGTTGCACGGCGCTGAAGCCGGCGGCGGTCAGGGCTGTCACGTCTTCGGGTTTGCGGGCGCTGGCCCAGACTGTGTAGCCGGCGGCTTTGAATACATCAGCCAGGGCGCGGCCGATGCCGCTAGAACATCCGGTAATCAACGCAACGGGCATGGCGCGGTCCTTGTGCAAAAAAAAGGGGGGGGAGGGCTCAGTCGGAGAAACTACCCTGCAAACGCTCGGCGCGAAACTCCAGGGTTTCCGGGCGGTAGCCAGGGCGCAATGGTGGCAGCGGCAGACAGTCTTCCCAGTTGCCACCGGCCTGCAATTCGCCGGGGCCACGATAGCGCGGGGCGGTGTACTGGTTGTCAGCGAGATTGACCGTGTCGCCCGGCGCGTAGGCAGCGACACGCCAGCGCAGTTCGGTCAGCGGTACGTCATTGCCGTTTTTCAGGGTCAATTGCAGCGGCCGGTCGGCAGGGCAGTGTTTCGGCGCGTAGCTGATGCGCAATTCAAGACGTTCCAGTTGCTTGAGTTCGCGGTGGTCCATCCAGATCACCCACGTGGCGACGATGCCCAGGCCCACGGCGGCGGCCATGGAAACGGGCAGGGCTTTGGCCGGATAGCGCAGTAGCAGGATCAGCCAGGTGATGACCAGCAGGACACCGATGAACATGACGCGCAAACCTCGGAAGCAGAGAGGAGCATCCTACCTAAGCGTAGGTGAGGTTGGCGATGGCCGGGATTTCGGCGGTGGATTGACTGGCCTCATCGCGGGCAAGCCCGCTCCCACAATGGTTGGGTGTTGAACGCAAAATGTGTGACCAACTGAAAACCCTGTGGGAGCGGGCTTGCCCGCGATGAGGCCAGTCGGGACAACATACAATCCAGGCAAAAAAAGCCCCCGTCCAACCCGCTGCGGATAGGGAACGCAGCAAGCTGGACGGGGGCTTGTTTTTTTTACAGGTCGATCACTGCGCGATGGTTTTTACCGAAACACCACGCTCGATCGGGGTGGAGCGACCGTAGATATCGTCGTACCGCTCGATGTCGTCTTCGCCCAGATAACTGCCCGATTGCACTTCGATGATCTCCAGTGGAATCTTGCCCGGGTTGCGCAAACGGTGAACCGAGGCAATCGGAATGTAGGTCGACTGGTTCTCGGTGAGCAGGAACACGTTCTCGTCGCAGGTCACTTCAGCCGTGCCGCTGACCACGATCCAGTGCTCGGCGCGGTGGTGGTGCATTTGCAGCGACAGGCACGCGCCCGGCTTGACCGAGATGTGCTTGACCTGGAAGCGCCCGCCCATGTCCACCGAGTCGTAGGAGCCCCACGGACGATAGACCTCGCAGTGGTTCTGGGTTTCGCTGCGACCCTGTTCGTTGAGGGTGTTGACCATTTGTTTCACGCCTTGGACCTTGTCCTTGTGGGCGATCATCATGGCGTCCTTGGTTTCGACGACCACGATGTTTTCCAGGCCGATCACCGACACCAGTTTGCCGTTGCCGTGGATCATGCAGTTACGGCTGTCCTGGATGACCACGTCGCCTTTGGTGACGTTGCCATTGGCGTCTTTTTCGTTCACTTCCCACAGCGATGACCAGCAGCCGACATCGCTCCAGCCGGCGGTCAGGGGCACGACACAGGCGCGCCGGGTTTTTTCCATCACCGAGTAGTCGATGGAATTGTCCGGGCAGCAGGCGAAAGTCGCTTCGTCGATGCTCACGGTATCGGCATCCTGCTCGCTGCGCTCCAGGGTCAGCAGGCAGGTGTCGTAGATGTCCGGATCGTGCTTTTTCAGCTCTTCGAGGAAACGGCTGGCGCGGAACAGGAACATGCCGCTGTTCCAGAAATAACCGCCGGACTGGACGAACTCGGTGGCGCGTTTCACGTCGGGTTTTTCGACGAAGTGCGAGACGCGGCTGACGCCTTCGGGCAACAGCGAATCGTTGGTCGACTTGATGTAGCCATAGCCGGTTTCCGGTTTGGTGGCCGGCACACCGAACAACACCATTTCGCCGTTTTCGGCGGCGACCGTGGCCAGCGCCAGGGCGCGTTGCAGGGCTTTCTGGTCTTCCAGTACGTGGTCGGCCGGCAGCACCAGCATCAACTCGTCGCGCCCCTCATTGACCAGCATCATCGCGGTCAGGGCCACGGCCGGCGCAGTGTTGCGACCGAACGGCTCCATCAGGATGCGCTGGGTTTCCAGTTTGCGTGCGGTCAGTTGCTCGTTGACGATGAAACGGTGGTCCTTGTTGCAGACCACGATCGGCGTGTCCATGCCTTCGAACACCAGGCGCTCCAGGGTTTGCTGGAACAGCGTGTGCTCGCCGGTCAGGGCCAGGAACTGTTTCGGGAATTGCTTACGGGAAAGCGGCCAAAGACGTGAGCCACTACCACCTGACAAGATCACCGGAATCATGTTGTTACTCCTTGAAAATCGTTTGGTTAGAGCTACGAACGCTGTGTCGTTTCACTCTTGTTCTTGTTCCGTGTCCCGGCTGACACCTCGGTCCCTTTTAGGAGCGAGCCTTGCTCGCGATGGACGTCAACGAAAACGCGTGCTGTCTGGATGAATGCGTTGTCCTTGAGTTCATTGCGAGCAGGCTCGCTCCTGCAGGGTTCCTGGTCAGCCGGAAAAATGTATTAGCGCGTCGAAACCGGGCGTTTCACCCAGACCGGCGACAGGCTGCTACCATTGCCGGTGACGTACAGCACCGCGGCCTCACCGCGTTCCAGGGCGACCGGTTTTACGTCGCCGACTTTCTTGTCCCCATCGTATAGCGCCAGGCTGACTTTCACCGGGTTGATTTCACGTTCGCCACGGCCCTTGGCGGCCACGTTCGGTACCACGTCGGTATTGCCGTCGGCGGTTTTCAGGGTCAGTGCCTTGTCGCTGAGGTTCTGCATCCGTACCAGGGATTTCTGTTTGTTCTTGAACGGTGGTTCCTCGATCAACTGCGGTGCGCCACTGGCGTTGTTGACCAGGGTGTAATAGTGATCGCCGGCCAGTTTCACCGGCAGGCTCTGGCTGCCGACCTTGGCGCTGTAGTCACCGCCCGGCATGAAGCTGAAGTCACTGCTGGACAGGGGCGCGACATCGCTCAGGTTGGTGCTGCCGACGGTGGCGCTGACTTCGGCGTTGCTGGCGTTGTAGATCCGCACGAAGGTCGAGCCTTTCGGTGCGGTCGGGCCATACAGCGCCGCGTCGCCACCGGCGAAGGCCTGCATCGAAAGCACACTCATACCAGCAACGAGTGCGAAGGTCTTGGCGAGACTTTGATTCGTAGTCGTGAAAGTCATGGAAGTACCTCTCTCTTTCAGTTTTGCGCCCGGTCGGGCGTCTCGGATTTAGTGTTGATTGCTACGTTTTGTTGGCGCGCGCCGGCTTGTTTAAGCTCTGCGACCCACTGCGGGTCGGCGTCGCCGATTTCGTTGTTCACAGGCAGATATCGTTCTGGAAACTCCCAGATCAGCACCTGTGGCGGGCTGTTCTTGAAAGCATCGCTTTTCAGGTAGCTGAGCATTGGCAGGATCGGGCCGTGGCCGTCTTCGGCGTAATTGACCACGTCGCTGTGCAGCGCTTGTTTCAGCGCGCCGACGAAGTTCCAGTTGGGGTTGGCGCTGTAGCTGGTGCCGATCAGCGCCACGGGTACTTCGGTGTTGGCGAACAGGGCGTCTTCACCGGCTGGCTGGTCGGAAGCGGCGACGGTGCTGCGCTTCTGCAAAGGCTCTTGCGCCGGCATCAGGTTCTCGAACAGCGGGTCCAGCGGCAGGAACAGACGCAGGTCGCCCTTGTGCGTGACTTTCTCCGCCGGCTGGGTGACGAAGTTCTGCGGTTCGCCGCTCAGCGGGAACTTGTCGGCAATGGTCTTGGCCAGGCGGTTGGCCGCGATTTCCGCGCCTTCCGGCGTCCAGTGGGTGTCGGTGCGCAGGAACACTTGCTGACCGTTCTGTTTGGCTTTCAGCAGCGGGCCGAGCAGGTCAGGCGCAGGAATCCGGTCGGCCGCCAGGCGCTGGTGGAAGTCCTGGTAGAGATTGGCGTGGATGCTCGCCGGTTTCACCTCGCCGAGGTGTTCCGGGTACAGCCGCACCTTGGCCGGCACCACCGCCATCACCAGTTGCACGCCCTTGGCTTTCAAGGTCTGGCGCACGCCTTCGACCAGCGCGTAGTTGCCTTGCAGGTTCAGCTCTTCGTTGACGATCGGGTGGAACTCTTCATCGCTGTACAGCCACTGGTCGCGACCGAGCACAACGCCCGGACGACCTTCGTTGAACAGCTTGAAGTCCAGCGCCGCCCAGAGGTTGGTGCCCAGGCGCTTGATCGGAAACTCGTCGTCGTAGTGCGTCTCTACCGCTTTGGTCCAGCGACCGTTCAGCACCGTGGCGTCGGCGTTGGTGCTGAAACCGAAGAAGCTGCGCGTGGACCACAGGCCCAGGGCCAACAGGGTCACCAGGAACAAGGCGATGTAGAAGATGCGTAATGAGCGGGTCATGGTCAGATCCCTCAGAACTGGAAGTAAAGGAACGGCGAGAAGCTTTGTGCCGAGAGTTTGAGAATCGAGGCGATGAACAGCAGCAGCACCAGGGCGCGCATCACATAACGCGACCAGTCAGCTGTCCAGTAGGCCGGTTGCACCTGGGCTTCAACCCCGACGGTGTAGCCAGGCTGATGGATGCTCGCCGGGTTATCCCCAGGCGCGGCCTTGATCAGGCCCGGCTCGGCGGCGGCCGGGCCGTCGCTGTCGACGTTCACCGCAGGCCTGGTCTTGACCGGTAGCTGGTTGGTGTAGAAGTCGCGCAGGCCGAAGAACGCCAGGGTCACATAGGCCACGATCAGCGTTGCCACTTGCAGGCCGGTGAGGCTGGCCTGGTTGAGTTCCGACAGCGACCAGTCGCCGAAGCTGAACATCGCGCCGTACATGCGGCCGGCGACGTGCAGGTTTTCCGCACGGAAGATCACCCAGCCCATCACCACCAGCAGGAAAGTCAGCGCCCAGCGGATCGGGTTGAAGCGGCGTGGCGAAGTGTTGAGGCCGATGGCTTTTTCAATCGCCAGCCACATGCCGTGCCACGCACCCCAGACGATGTAGGTGATGTTCGCGCCGTGCCACAGACCACCGAGCAGCATGGTCAGGAACAGGTTGCGATAGGTCATCAACGTGCCTTTGCGGTTGCCGCCCAGGGTGATGTACAGGTAGTCGCGCAGCCAGGTCGACAGGCTGATGTGCCAGCGCCGCCAGAACTCGGTGATCGACTGGCTGACGTAAGGCTGCTTGAAGTTTTCCATGAAGCGGAAACCCATCATCAAGCCCAGGCCGATGGCCATGTCGCTGTAGCCGGAGAAGTCGAAATACAGTTGCGCGGTGTAGGCCAGCGCGCCGAGCCAGGCATCACCCGTGGTCGGGTTTTGCAGGGCGAAGCAATGGTCGGCCACCACCGCGAGGGTGTCGGCGATGAAGACCTTCTTGATGAAACCCTGCATGAACCGCGTGCAGCCCTCGGAGAACTTGTCGAGGGTGTGGGTGCGGTTGTTGAACTGGTCGGCCAGGTCACGGAAACGCAACACCGGGCCGGCGATCAGGTGCGGGAAGATCGCCACGAATGCCGCGAAGTCGATCAGGTTGCGGGTGGCCGGGGTGTCGCCACGGTAGACGTCGATGATGTAGCTGATGGACTCGAAGATGTAGAACGAGATCCCGATCGGCAAGAGCACGTGGGTCAGGATGAACGGCTCCAGGCCCACCGACGTCATCATCGCGTTGATGCTGTCGACGCCGAAGTTGGCGTACTTGAAGTAGCCGAGGATGCACAGGTCGACGGCCACGCCGAGCAGCAGCCAGCGCTGCGCCGGTTGGGTCCGCACGCCGGCGGCACCGACCCTCAGGCCGATCCAGTAGTTCCACAGCGTGACCGCGGCGAACAGCGCGAGGAAGTCCACCCGCCACCAGGCGTAGAACACGTAGCTGGCGATCAGCAGCAGCAAGTTGCGATAGCGTTGCCCGCTCAGGTAGTACAAGCCGAGAAAGATCGGCAAGAACAAAAACAGGAACACGTTGGACGAAAAAACCATCCCGATCTCTCCTTGTTTAACCACAGTCAAGGGCCGCAGCCCCCCCAAACCCCCCCACCAAAAACCGGGGGGCGTAACACACAAAAACTCAAACTCGACACCGACCCTGTGGGAGCGGGCAAGCCCGCTCCCACAGGGTTTTGGGTTGGCCTAAGAGCCTTTGCCCTTCTCGTTGGCTGGGTCATAGACCCTGGTCAGGTCGCCGCCGAGGCGGAAGGTCTTGAACGGTTGCATGCCGTGCTTCTTCTCCAGCACGTCGGGCGTGCAGGTGTAGAGGGTGCAGAACGGTTCCAGCCAGGCGAATTTCATGTCCTCTTTCAAGTCGGTCATGTCCTGTTCCTTGCCGTTCTTTTTCTCGAACGCGTCGGGGTCTTTCACTCCGGCGAGGACGCGATCAGCCAGGCGTTTGAGCGCGCCGTTGTTTTCCTGGCGCAAGTCCACACCGTTGACCTGGGCGAAACTGGCGATCATCGCCAGCGGTGGCAGGGCGTAGTTGTGATAGGCCAGTGCGCGTTGCTGGCGCTTGAGTTCGTTGGGCAGGAAGCCGTCGGCGTCGACCTGGTTGGCGCCGACCTTGTATTCCTTGACCGCCCAATCGAACAGGTCGCGGCGGTTGGTGGCGATGGAGGTGGCCATCACCGACCAGGCGGCCCAGTACGAGTGGTTATTGGTTTGGTCCAGCGGCAGGTTGTCCCAGTCGCTGACCACCTGATCGGCCATCCTGCTGAACCAGGCTTCGATCAGCTGCGACTCCTGCTGATGGTTGGCCAGCGGATGGGAGTCGGAAAACTTCAGGCGAATGTACGCGGACGCCATGCTGCCCAGCGCCCATTTGCGCATCGACTTGCCGGTATGGTTGAAGTCCTTGGACATCAACGCATCGGCCTTGGCCCAGGCCGTCAGCCAATTGAGTGTGCATTCGAGCTGTTCCGGACGACCGTCACGCATGAACTGCATGACCCGTTTGCTGGTACCGCGTTCCAGTTTGGTGATGTCGGCGGTGCTGTCGCGGAAAGCTTTTTCCGATTGCACGTTCAGCGTGGCGCGGGCCTTGTCCGAACCTTCGTACTTGCTGCGAAATTGCAGGGCGCCGGTATAAGGCGTCGGCATCGCTTCGCAGCCCTCGCCCTTGTCGCCGGTCTTGAGTTTTTCGATTGGCGCGAAGTAACCCTGTGGCGGGCGCAATGGCGCGGCCGCCTGGGTTGCGCCGGCGAACATCGCCAGGCTCAAAAGCGTGGGGGCCAACAGATTTTTCAATATCGGATTTCGCATGGCAGACCTCATTGCCCGGCCTGAGCGGTACGTTGCTCAGCGCTCGGGAATACGTTGCGTTTGCAGATTTTCGCTTCGACTTTCTGTGGCGCGGCACCCGCTTCAGGGCCCTGGACTTCGACGGCCAGCAAGTTCTGCGAGGCCCAGTCTTCGTCCGTGCGCAACTCAAAGGCGAAACGCCCGTCGGTCTCGGAGGTTTCCGGTTTGTCGATCTTGATGTCCTCGTGGCGCCCGTTCATGTACCAGAGGGTGGCTTGCAGGGTTTTCACCGACGTGTCGGCGAAGCGGATGTCGACCTGATGACTGCTGTTTTGCAGGTTCAGGTTTTTGCTGTTGACCATCAGTTCGTTCTTGCCCGGCTTCAGGGTGGTGCTGCCGGACATCTGTGCTTCCTTGCCTTCGCAACCGTTGTCCAGCAGCGCCATCATCTGGCGGTAGATGGTTTCCTGGTCGAGGCGATACAGCGGCGAGAATTCCCAGATGAGAATCTTCGGCGGGTTCTTCTGGAACTCTTCGCTGCCCAGGTACTGCAGCATCGAACCTTCCAGGCCGCCGCCGGGGAACGCCACGTTGAGAATGTCGGCGCCGATGGCCTCTTCGAGGAAACCGGCGAAGTTGTAGTTCTTGCCACTGTGACTGGTGCCGACCAGGGTGATTTGCGGATTGCCGGAATCGCCGAACAGATCGCCATCGCCCGCTTCGCCTTTGGGCTCGGTGGTGAATTGATCCATGTACTGGATCGCGTAGCTGGTGCCACAGAGTTGACCGGCCATGTTGTGCAATGTTCCGGTCTTGCCCATGCGACCCGACTTGTGGGTCTCGAACTCACGCTTGGGAATGCCGGCGAACTCGGGCATTTGCTTGATTTTCTCGGCGACGATTTTCGCCGTACGCTGGGCACCGTAAGGCGTCCAGTGCTGGTCGCCACGGAAGTAGAAGTCGTGGGCGGGCAGGGTGTCGGGCAACGATTCGTTGGTCAGTGGCGACAGGTCCGGCACCACGTAGCCCATGGCGGCGAATCGGCCGAGCATGGTCTTGTAGTTTCTCAGTGCTTTGTCGAAATCGAAGCTGGCTTTTTCCGCCGGGTTCAATTTGTTGCGGTTCACCAGGCCACGGGTCGGCTGGTAGACCACCACCAGTTCCACGCCTTTGCTCTTGAACGCATCGTGCAGTTGCTTCATGCGTTTGTAGCCGGCGGGCGTGGTGTCGAATTCGGTGCGCAGGTCTTCCTGGGTCCGGAACAACCAGTCGCCCTGAGCCTGTACCAGCGTGGTGAAGTTCTGCTGATAGCGCGTGGTGTAGTTCTTCGCGTCATGGGCGGCCGGGCACAGGCTGCAGCATGGTTCGGCGGTGTAAGTGGGCGCCTTGGCTTCGTCGGCACGGGCACCGCTGGCGGCCGCCAGAATCCCGAGTGTCAGGCCCGACAGGCTGAGTAATTTGATCAAGTGTGGGTGCATAAAATTATCCTCAGTCCTGCATTTCGGTCTGGCGTTCGACAGGGTCGATCAGCACGGCTTTCTGCTGGCGCACCAGCAGGTCGAGAATTTCATCCTGGCGCTCGCCGAGAATCCCCGAGAAGCTGATGCCGCTGGATTTGGTCGGTGCGAGCATGGACACGCGGTACAGCTCGACGCTCAGCGGCGAGTCGATGGACAGCGGCCCGCTGCCATTGCCCGCCAGTTCACCGCCGACCACGATCAGCGACACCTGGGCGTCGAACGGATCGAGCTTGATGTCGCGGTCGGTGTTGGTCAGGTCCTTGATGTGGCCGTAGACGCCGGTCAGGCCGTTGGCCATGGCGACGTTTTCGTAGAGGCGGATGTTCACGCTGTTACGAATGCGGATGCCGTGGCGCCGGTTGCTGATCACCTTGTTGCCCCACAACAGGTTGTCGGCACTCTCGTAGAGGGTGATGCCGTCGGTGTGGTTCTGGTAGATCTCGTTGTGGGCGATCAGGTTGTTCACGCTGTTACGGTCGATCACCAGGCCCGAGAGGTGGTTGTCGTAGCTGCGGTTGTTGAAGATGAAGCTGTCGTTGACCTCACGGGAAATAATGATCCCGTGCTTCTTCCTGGTCCCGTGCACCCTGTTGTCGGCAATGATCAGGCCGTGGGAACGGTCGTGCGGGTCGATGCCGTAGACGATGTTGTCTTTGTAGGTGTTGCCCTTGACCACGAAGTCGCGGGTTTCGTAGCAGTAGAAGCCGTACCACATGTCCGAGAACTCGGAACCGACGATCCAGCCGGTCGGCTCGGGACGCTTGAGCACCTTGGCCATGTTCGGCGTGTATTGGGAAATACTCACGCCGTAGGACTTACTGTTGGCGTAACCGAAACTGGCGATCTTGCTGTTGGCGATGTAGGTCTCGGTGCCGCCCCAGGACAGCAGGAACGGCCGGAATTCCTTCGGCGAAGTGAACGTCGCCGGACCGTTGTCCTTTTCGCGCCAGCCGGTGATTTTGGTATCACGCACGAACAGCTGGCCGTCGTTGACCAGGAACGAGCCGGCTTCTTGCGACAGGCGCAGCTCCTGGGTCTGCTTGTCGATTTCCAGGATGCCGTGGCGACCGACCACGATCGGCAACCGGGCGAGGAACACGCCCGGCGAGGTTTCGATGACGTACTTGGGCAGCTTTTTCGCCACGTCCTTGAGGTTCATGTAGCCGTCGTCGACAAAGATCGCTTGCGGGATGCCGTGCTGACGCACCACCCATTCGGCCATTTTGTTGTCGCCGCCAATGAAGTCCTTCAGGGCGTCTTCCTGCATCATCCGGCGCACGCTGATCTTGCCGGCTTTGCTGCGCACGATTTTCGCGGCGATGGCTTCGGCGGTGTAGCCGGAGATGTCCGGCAGTTTCGGCGTGGCCAGTTCCAGCGGCGCGGTCGGTGCGCTGCTGACGGTGTAGGTCTTGGCCTGTTGCAGTTCCTTGGCCAGGGTGGCCGGCTTGCCTGGTTGAGGGGCCGCCGGTTCGACTTTGGCCGGCTCCACATTGGCGAAGGCAGCCGCACTGGCCAGCAGCATCGCGCCAGCCAGCAAGGTCAACGAACCTTTCTTGGCATTGTTCATGTCGGGGACTCCCTTCGCGGTGTGCATCAGAAGCGCCAGATCACGTCGATGAACGCGCGGTGCATGTACGAATCAACCTGGCTGCCGTAGGCATCGCCGGGCTTGAACACGCCGCCACGGAAGCGCACCAGGGCCGAAGGCTCGTCGATCTTCTGGCTCAATGCCGCTGGCAACAGACCCTGTTTGAAGTACTTGGTGACCACCAGGTCCATTTCCTGACCCATGTCTTTCTCGCCATCGTTCAGCGGCAGCGAGGTGCTGGAGAGCACGGCGCCGGTGACGTCGTCGGTGGTGTTCTGCACCGCATCGATGCCGTTGCTGCCGACCGGCTTGTTGCCGTCGACACGCCAGAACTTGTGGTAGATCAGGCTGGCGTCGTACTCATCGTTGAGCATCCATGAACCAAACAGCGTGGCGGTTTGCAGGTTGTTCATTTCGCCACGGAAGGCTTCGCCGAAACGGTGGACCCGCGAGCGTGTGCCGGTGTAGTTCGAGCGGTTACTTTCCAGACCGTTCTGTTCGTAATCGGCGCTGGCCCGGGCGTAGGCCGCACCGACTTGCCATTGCGGATCGAGGCGCAGGCGCACGCCCAGGTCGGTGGCCCAGCCGTTGACATTGCCGCTTTGCTTGGGTTGCGCGGGCACGGTGCCATCGGCGTTCAGCGGGTTGACCGTATCGCGGTCGCCGCTCATGCCGGTGACGCTGCCCCAGTAATTGACCGTGTTGGTGTTGCGCCAGTTATAGGCATCACTGTTGGCCTGGAGGCCGATCCAGCTGATGTCGCCGTTCTGTTTTTTGTCCAGCGAGTCGCTGGGCACACCCGGTTGCGGATAGTCGAGCTTACCGTCGTCGTGGGTGTGATGACCGCGAATGCCGACCCATTGCCCTGGCGTCCACTGGTACTCGACCTCGGCGTAAGCGTGCAGGCGATCCTTGTCCTTGGGCGCCAGCTCTTTCAAATCGGTGCGGTACTCGCTGAAGCGTTCGGCGACACCGGCATTGGCGCGCAACAGGGTGGTGTCGAAGGTCCAGTTCAGGGCTTCGATGTTGGTGTCGCGCCATTGTCCGTCGTCGTTGTGCAGGCGCTGGCGACCGAATTTGAGGATCTCGCCGGGGTAGGGCGTGAAGCCGCTGTAGCCGACCCAGAACTCGCGCATCGCCAGGTAGTTCTTCTTGGTCTGGCGATCATTGTTGCTGGTGTTCTCGGTGCCTTCGGACTGTTGCAGGGTGTCGGTTTCGATGATGTCCGTGGCCGTCACGGCCTGACCCATGGCGTAGGCGCTCCACGCGCCGCTTTCGCCATAGACCCAGGGACGCAGGTCGAGACCGACACCGTTGACGTCGCCGCCGGGCCGGGTGCCGAGGTCGCGGTCGTCTTCGGACTGGCCGGTGATCTTCACTTCGAGGCCGAAGTTCTTGGTTTCGGTGATGGCCGCCAGTGTCGGGCAGGACCAGATCAGCGCGAATGTCAGGCCAATACCGGCCTTCATGAATGGATTGAGCTTCATAGGGATTCCTCGCCGTCCTCTTCTTGCAGGGCGTGCAGTTGCAGCGTGTTCTGGCTCAAGGCACCACGAGTCGCCTGTTCCTGTTTCAACAGTCGTTGGGCCTCGGCAAGCTGCGCGGGCGGCAGTTGGGCTTCGAGTGTTTGCGCAAGCTCGGTGGCTTGCGGGGTGTTCTGGACCTTGGCCAATTGGCTGAAGACATAGGCATTGAGCGGGTCAGGCTTGGTGCCCTTGCCTTGGGAAAACAATTGGGCGATGGCGAAGTCGGCGCTGTTCTGGCCGTTGCGCGCCGCAGTCAGCAGATGGTCGAGGGCCTTCTGTGGATAAACCTTGCCCAGGTAGCCCCGGCGATAGATCTGGCCGAGGTAATAATCGGCGGCGACTTCGCGGCCGACGGCTTTCTGGAAGTGTTCTTCGGCGACCTTGGCGTCAGCCGGGACCATCTTGCCTTCGTAGTAGAGCTTGCCCAGCAGCAGTTCAGCGCGTGGCTGGTCGGCGGCGCGACCGTTGTCGAGGTACTTCATCATCTGGTCGACATCGCCCAGCTCGGGGAAGTCGTAGAGCAGTTGCGCGAGGGTGACCCACGATGCCGGGTAACCCGGAGCAATGGGTTCGAGCAGCGACTGCGCGGTTTTTTCGTCAGGCGTGCCAAGGGTCGAATCAGCGAGCACACGGGCCACACTGTCGACCCGTTGCGCCGAAACCGCGCCGCGAGCGTGAGCGGCTTGCAGCTGCTTGATCAGTTCGGCCTGCTGCTCAGGCTTGGCCTGTTTCTGATAGACCGTGGCCAGCTCGACGTAGCAGATGTCGGTGGTGTTCAACGCGGCTTTGCAGATCGTTGCCACTTCGTCCAGGTGCTGGTCGTAAGTGCCCTGGGTGCGGTAGAGCAGCACCTGCGCCAGACCCGCTTCCGGTTTGCCTTCGGCGCGCCATTGGCTGATTTGCTGCTGGGCATTGATGTTGGGGAAGCTGTGCGGGTATTGCAGGTACAGCATGGCCAACGGGATCAACGTGTTGCCTTCGCCATTGGCGCCGGCTTTTTTCAGCAGGCTTTCGGCTTCATGATGCTCGGCTTCGGTGGAGCCGGGTTTGGCCACCAGCAGGCGACCGAGGCGCGCCTGTGCCCGTGGCGATACATCGGCGGCGGCGCGATAGGTCGCCTCGGCCTGTTTGATCTGATCGGGGTCGCGGCTGTCGACCTGAATGTCAGCCAGCCCGACTTGCGCCTCGCTGTAGCCCAGGTCCGCCAGCGCGCGGTAGTTTTGCGCCGCAGTGGTGGTGTCGCCACGCTTGAGGGCTTCGTTGGCCAGGCGCTGGTCGGGCAGGCCGGCACAGCCGGCGAGGCTGACTGCCAGAGCAATGGCGCACAGTGAGCCCATGTGGGAGCGAGCCTGCTCGCGAAGCAGGCGCCCCGGTGCATCAGACAAACCGCGTCGATTCTTTCGCGAGCAGGCTCGCTCCCACAGGGTCGGCGGTGTGTTCAAGATAGTCGTCACAGGCATGTCCTCCGCTTAAAGACCAGCGGCCATGGCTTTGTCGATCAGCCAGTTCAGGTTCGGGCCACGGTCGCTGCTCACTTCCACCGGGCGGCCGGCGAGGGTGGTGTCCAGGGCTTCGTCCGGCTGGATCAGGACGCGAATGTCAGACGACAGGTCGGCGCTTTTCAGGCTGGTGCTGCTGACGATCTTGCCGGTGCGGGATTTGTCTTCGCCGGCGATCTGGAAGCGCACCGCAGTGCCTGGCAGCACGTCGCTGAACTGGCGATAGGAGAAGCGCGCTTCAACGTTGGCTTCGCTGTTGCGTGGCACTAGTTGGAAGATCACGTCGCCTTTGCTGGCGTACTGACCGTTGGCGACCATTTGCTGGGCCAGGGTGCAATCGCACGGCGAAGTCAGGGTGCCGGTCATTTGCTTGCCGAACAGCTCTTCGACCTTGGCCGGTGTCAGTTGATCGTCTTCCAGATGGCCCTTGAGCACGTCGAGCATGCTGGTGCTGAAGGTCGCCAGCGGCGCGCCTTTGGCGGCCACGCCATCGGGTTTCAGCAGGCTCTGCACGGTACCGTCGCGGGGCATGGTGATGCTCACGCCGGGCACGCTGACCAGACCAGCCTGAGCGTGGCTGACGAAGTACATGCCATACACCGACTTGAAAATGAACCCGAACGCGGCCAGGCCAACCACGAAAATCCCCAGGCTGAAGGTCACGGCTTTCATGCGTCCGAACGCGGTCATGCCGTGGCCGCCGTCCTTGACCTTGCGAGCCTTGGTGAAGTTGTCACGCTGCAGCGTCGCCAGCACTTCGCCGATGCTGACGATGTCGCCGGCCAGGTGCGAGGTGATCAGGTGGCGCAGGGTCGAGATGTCTTGTTGTTCCAGGTTCTGGAACTGGCAACCGGCACGACCGGTCTGGCGATCGAAGGAGCGAACCTGCAACTCGACGTCCATGGCCAGGCCGAGGTTGTCGATCACGAATTGCAGGCGGGCCTTGTACACATCGCCGGCCTTGAGCGGCAGCTGGCCGGCGTTGAAGGCCAGGCCACCGGCGGAGAGGTCGAGCACTCGCGCTTCGACCGGCGTGCGGTCGGGACCGAAGAAGCGCAGCTTGGCCGGAATTTTCACTCGGGCGTGTTGGCGCTGGGCTTCGGATTCATGCACTACGTTGGCGTTGACGGCGGTATTCATAGGGGCGGTTTCCTTGTTAATTCAGGCGAGTTCGGTCAGACCATCAACAGCAGCACGGCGACGAAAATGCTGCCGGCAGAGAAGGTCATGGTCCGAGACGACCAGGTGTTGAACCAACGTTGAAAGCTGGCGAGATCACGGGTCAGAGAAGTGGGCTGGCGAGTCCAGGACTGTTGGTCGAGGCGGAAGAACACGTAGATCTTCACCAGCGCACCGACGATCTGGTTGTAATAGAGAATCGCCGGGTAGGCCGGCCCGATCCGGTGACCGGAGCAGGACAGCAGCAGGGTCAGGATCAGGCGAGTGATACCGATCCACAGCAGGTAAACCAGGATGAACGCGGTGCCGTATTTGAAGCTGGCGATCATGGCGACGGTCAGGCCGAGCAATGAGGTCCACATCGACACGCGCTGGTCGAACAGCACCACGGACGTGAACACACCGAGACGCTTGATCCCCAGGCCCAGGGCGCGGGAATTCTGCCGCAGGTTGTTGCCGTACCAGCGGAACATCAGTTTGCGACTGGCCTTGATGAAGCTCTTTTCCGGCGGGTGTTCAACGGTGTGGATCGCCGCGTCGGGCACGTAGAAGGTGTCGTAGCCCAGGCGCATGAGGCTGAACCAGCTCGACTTGTCGTCACCGGTGAGGAACTTGAAACGACCCAGGCGCCAGTGTTGCAGCGAGTCGCTTTCCACGTCGGCGATGAAGTCCGGGTTTGTCACGACGCTGGCGCGGAATACCGACATGCGCCCGGTCATGGTCAACACGCGCTTGGACAGGGCCATCGAGCACATGTTGATGTGACGCTGGGCGAAGCGCAGCTTGTGCCATTCGCTCATGATGTAGCCACCGCGCACTTCGCAGAACTCGTTGGTGGTCAGGCCGCCGACATTGCCGAACAGCTGGAACCAAGGCACGGTCTTGAGCACCACGCCCTCGGCGAGCACGGTGTCGCCATCGATCACGGCCACCACCGCACGGTCATCCGGCAGGTGACGGGAGATGGCGCGGAAGCCGTAGGCCAGGCCGTCACGCTTGCCGGTGCCGGGGATGCGCACGAAGTCGAGTTTGACCCGGGCCGGTGGATTCATCCGGTTCCACAGGCTTTTCACCAGCAGCTCATCGGACATTTCCACGATGGAACAAACCACGGTGGTCGGCAGGCCGCAGTCGATGGCTTCGCGGATCACCGAGCTGTAGACCTGCGCGGTGGTCAGGGCGTCGATGCGGAAACTGGTGACCATCAGAAAGACATGGGACGGGTCCGCCGCTTTACCAAGCTTGCGCACTTTGCGCCGCAGGTGCGGATAGACCACGTAGAGAAACAGCATGCCGCGCAGAAAATGCGTGGCCCCCATCGAGTAGCGCCAGATGCCGACGATACCGATCAGGAAAATGAAGTCCTTCGACTCGGAGTCGAACGTGGATACAGGCAACGCCAGGGCGATGCCCATCAATAAACTTAGATAAAACAGCCAACCGGCGGCCTGGAGTAGGCCGTGCTTTAGCCTGTGCATAATCTGCATCCGTCTAGAGATTTCGGGTTAACGCAGGCGTACAAACCTGTAGGAGCGAGCTTGTCGAATCGTCGCACCGTCGCGATGGTCGCCAAGCTCGCTCCTACAGGGGGCTTACCAGCAGATCCCTTCGGTGCGGCCGCTGACGCTGGTGGCCTTGGACATGAAGCCGACCAGGTCGATCACCTGCTTGCCGTGCGGGACGTCCTGCGCCAGGGCGCGGAATTTCTCGTCACGGTTACCGAGGATGATCACGTCGGAGTTGTTGATCACGTCGTCAAAGTCGGCGTTGAGCAAGGACGAAACGTGAGGGATCTTCGACTCGATGTAGTCCTTGTTCGCGCCATGAACACGGGCGTATTCGACGTTGCTGTCGTAGATGCTCAGGTCGTAGCCCTTGCCGATCAGCATTTCCGCCAGGTCAACCAGCGGGCTCTCGCGCAGGTCGTCGGTACCGGCCTTGAAGCTCAGGCCCAGCAGCGCGACTTTGCGTTTGTCGTGGCTGGATACGATGTCGAAGGCGTTCTGCACCTGGGACTCGTTACTGCGCATCAGCGAGTTGAGCAGCGGGGCTTCCACATCGAGGGAGCCGGCGCGGTAGGTCAGGGCGCGAACGTCTTTCGGCAGGCAGGAACCGCCGAAAGCGAAGCCTGGGCGCATGTAGTACTGGGACAGGTTCAGGGTCTTGTCCTGGCAGACCACGTCCATCACTTCGCGACCGTCGACGCCGACTGCCTTGGCGATGTTGCCGATCTCGTTGGCGAAGGTCACTTTGGTGGCGTGCCAGACGTTGCAGGTGTACTTGATCATCTCGGCGACGGCGATGTCCTTGCGGATGATCGGTGCATCGAGCTCTTCGTACAGCGATTGCAGAACGTCACCCGAGGCCTTGTCGAACTCGCCGATGACGGTCATTGGCGGCTGGTCGTAGTCGGCGATGGCGGTGCTTTCGCGCAGGAACTCAGGGTTCACGGCGACACCGAAATCGACACCGGCTTTCTTGCCCGAGCAGTCTTCGAGGATCGGGATGACCACGTTGGCTACGGTGCCAGGCAGCACGGTGCTGCGTACGACGATGGTGTGGCGGGTGCTCTTGTCACGCAGGACAAAACCGATTTCGCGGCACACGGCCTCGATGTAGTTCAGTTCAAGATCGCCGTTTTTCTTGCTCGGCGTGCCGACACAGATCATCGACAGGTCGGTGTCGCGAATCGCCTCGGCAAAGTTGGTCGTGCCGCGCAGGCGGCCCGTCTGGATACCTTGCGCCAGAAGTTCGCCCAGGCCCGGTTCAACGATCGGCGATTTGCCGGCATTGATCATATCGATCTTGTCTTTGGCAACATCGACGCCGACGACGTCATGGCCCCGTGCAGACAGGCAACCGGCACACACTGCGCCGACGTAACCCAAACCAAATATGCTGATGCGCATCGCAATTACCTCTCTATTATCAAGCCTGTATTCATCAGGCCATTAGATGGCCGTAGTTAATGGTGTTTCAGCGGTCATAGTGCACTCGCAAGTGCGGCTTGCAGGCGCAACAATGCCGCGTTCTGGCATATAAGTTACGAGTGTCTAAATAAGTGCACTCAAGGTGTGCGTAACCAGGCCTTATTATTGTGACGTGCCCTGTTATGCAGCCGACCCCCTGTTGTCAGAGGATGACCGTGCAATCGTCTTGCGCGCTCAAAGCCAGGCTGGAAGCCTGTAAATCAAGCGGTTGGGTGCTCCATCGAGCACGCTTATAGGGGCGCTGCCATGGCCTTGTAGGGGATAGTCATAAACCGTTATCTCCTGTCCGTTGTGTGTTGCCCAAATCAGGGATTATTCAGCACAAGTTGATGTGACAACTTTGCTACATGGATCTCTGGTCTGCGTAAGTTATCTCGTACAAGCACTGTGAGAATCGTTACCGGTGGTATGAGCGGTGCATTCGGACATAGTTCCGATCCGCTGATCACGAATTCTGTAATTTCTTGAAATATTGAGAAAGATGGCACTGCTTTCATATTGATAGCACTTGCCGTTTCGCCCTTTATATATAGGCGATTTATTGGAGGGGATAGTTTTTTGCCACTACCGATAAAAATTTTCAGTGCCACTACTGAAAAAAATCGTAAAAGTCGAGTGAAACTAAAGTTATAAATCTGAATGATGTATTTTTGGCGCCATAAAAATGGCGAAAAAGGCGAGGGAAGTGGGGTGATCTATGGGGGCGCATGACGAATTTGAGCGTCATGCGCCAAGCGGTGCTTCAGTCTGGAGCGTGATCGCGCAGGAACACCAGGTTGTCCGGTTTCGACTGCTCGGCGCTGTAACGATAGCCTTGCACGTCGAACTGTTTGAGGGCGGCCGGGTCGTTGATGCGTTCTTCAATCACGAAGCGACTCATCATGCCGCGCGCCTTTTTCGCGTAGAAGCTGATGATTTTGTACTGGCCGTTCTTCAGGTCCTTGAACTCGGTATTGATGATGCGCGCGTTCAGGGCATTGCGTTTGACCGCCGAGAAATACTCGTTCGAGGCCAGATTCAGCAGCACGTCATCACCCTGGTCGGCCAGGGCTTCGTTCAACCATTCGCTGATCCGCGTGCCCCAGAAGGCATACAGATCCTTGCCCCGGGCGTTGGCCAGTTTGGTGCCCATTTCCAGGCGGTACGGTTGCAT
Organism: Pseudomonas sp. TE12234; assembly: GCF_054061835.1. Taxonomy (NCBI): domain Bacteria; kingdom Pseudomonadati; phylum Pseudomonadota; class Gammaproteobacteria; order Pseudomonadales; family Pseudomonadaceae; genus Pseudomonas; species Pseudomonas sp. TE12234. The sequence continues at coordinate 43,199 of NZ_JBSSEP010000012.1, read as the reverse complement.
CAGGTCCAGTGGGCGCAGCAAGCCGTACAGGCCGGAGAGCATGCGCAGGTGTTGTTGGGCGTAATCGAAATCGGCTTCGCTGAAGGTTTGTGCATTGAGGCCGGTATAAACGTCGCCCTTGAACGCCAGCAAGGCCTGTTTGGCGTTTTCAGGGGTGAACGCGGGCGTCCAGCTGCCGAAACGCGCGGCGTTGAGCCCGCCGATCTTGTCGGAGACGTGCATCAGCTCGCTGATTTGCGCCGGTGTCAGCTCGCGCAATTGCAGGATCAGCTCCTGGGAATGGTCCAGGTATTGCGGTTGGGTAAAGCGCTGGGTCGCCGGCGGTGTTTCGTAATCGAGGGTCTTGGCGGGTGAAATCACCATCAGCATGAAGTCGTCTCCTTTAATCGTGGTGGCGATTCTAGGGGGTTGTCCTGGTTGACTCCAGCTATCAAGGTCATAGGTGATCGGTGGTTTGCCAGGATGGGCTTCTGTGGCGAGGGAGCTTGCTCCCGCTTGAGCGCGAAGCGGTCGCAAGAGGGGGCACGTATTTAGCCTGGAGGAATGAGGTCGCCCGGTTGGGTCTGCTTCGCAGCCCAGCGGGAGCAAGCTCCCTCGCCACAATGAGTTCGGCTTGGCTGCGGGTGTTGGGACGGGATCAGCTATAGTGCCGCGCGGGTTTTGTTATGGAGACATCTCATTGCGCTTTGTTTTTCTATTTTCGGCCTGGCTCCTGAGCTTCGGGGTCCTGGCGGCGCCGGGTGAAGTGGCGACCCTTGATCGCAGCACCTGGCCTGAGCAACTCGGCAATCCGACGCTGTTCGACGTCGCCTCACGCGCCGAAATCCTGATGTTTGCCCATGTGCTGCTGGCCAGCGAAGCCCTGGACGAACCGGCGCTCGCGCAGCGCCTGGGCTTGCGTACGGTCAACATGGCGTCGGTCAATCACGTGCGCCAGCGCCTGTGGCAGCGCCTGTTGAGCAACTACAACTTCGCCCAGCAGAGCTGCGACCAGGATGCGTCTTTCTGTTTTCTGGTCGAGGACCTGCCTACCCTGCGCGAACAAGCCGCCAAGTTTCAGATCGGTGAGGACAGCTACTACATCAAGTGGGCCGAACCGAGTCGCCTGTTCCATGCCCAGTACCTGGACGAGCAATTGCGCAAGGCCGCGCTGTTTCCGCAAACCAGCAGCGAAGTCGATCGTTTTGGCGACTTTGAGCGCAATGGCGACGAGATGCACGACCGGCTGTTTCTGCTGACCTTCGACAGCGGCGCCAACGCCATGCCGGACAACACGACCTGGGTCACCGAGTACCTGCGCAAGTCGAACTTGAGCGGTACGTTCTTCGTGCTGGGCAAGGATATTCAAGCGCGTCTGGCGGAGCGTTCGGTGGCGAGCCTGCAGTCGACCTACTCCATGCAGTGCGTCGGCGTCCAGGGCTGGGAGTTCCGCTCCCACAGCCATTGGCAGGACTGGCAGGATTCGATACGGCGCAGCGTCGAACTGGTCAAAAACAAGCTGCCGGAGAACTACGTGCCGTTGTTTCGTCCGCCCGACGGTCAGCGCCGTTCCGATGCCGAAGGCTTCTTCAAGTCGCAGGGGGTGCGGGTGGCGTTGTGGGACATCGATGCCCAGGACGGCGCCGGCAAGCTCAAGGCCACCCAGAGCGCGCAGCGGGTGCTGACCCTGATGCTGCTGTGGCGCCATGGGGTGATCAATTTCAATGTGAAACAGGATGGGGTGAAAACGGCGCTGCCCTGGCTGATTACGCAAACGGCGCAAAGCGGGATCGGTTGGGAGGACTGCCAGAGCGGTTTCCAATGACAAAGCCGACGCGGCTTCGCTGGAAACGGCGAATGCCCGTAAACATTGGGCGAAGGGCGATTTTGGGAGGGATTTCGATGCAGGCGGACTTCCGACTTTAAACGGGTGATGGCAGTCCGCCAAGTGCTATTGGTCATTCTGAAAAATAAACTTCAAAAAAGCGTCAAAGTGCTTTTTTCTGTCATGTGTTTTGGAGTATTACGAAGACAGACCGCCGAAACCTGCAACACAGGTGGCGTCTTCCAAGACCCGTTTGTTTGCAGTCACTTGGATCTCCGCAGGTGAGATTCGGCGGCCACTTCGAGGCGCAGCACCGCCAAGGTATTGCGTCGACTGGCTCCCACAAAGGTGACCGAGTATGGATGATCACGGACGTAGCTCTTCTTCCAACCAGCCAATCCTTTATGTACTCGATACCAATGTATTGATTCACGATCCAAACGCGCTCCTCAATTTCGAAGAACACCACGTTGCCATCCCGATGACCGTGCTTGAAGAGCTCGACAAGCTCAAGAGCGGGCATCACAGCGTTGCTGCCGAATGTCGCCAGGCCATTCGCCTGATCGACAAGACCCTGGGCGATGCCTCTCCCGAGGATGTCGAGCAGGGCGTGCCGATCCAGCGGGGCAAGAGCGGTCCGAAGGGCTTGCTATCAATTCTGATGAGCAAGCGTGCCGAGCCGAACATCATTCTGCCCGAGCACCTCAACGACAACATCATCATCAACCAGCTGATCGACCTGCACGCGCGCGATCCGAAACTGCCCGTGGTGCTGGTCACCAAAGACATCAACATGCGCCTCAAGGCCCGCGCTTGCGGGATCGCGGCCGAGGACTACAGCACCGACCAACTGGTCGACGACGTATCGCTGCTGCCAAACGGTTATCACAACATGACCGGCTCCTTCTGGGACCGTGTGAGCAAGGTCGAAACCCGTCAGGACCATGGCCGCACCTGGCACCAGGTGCAACTGATCGACAACCTGCCGGCCGTGCATATCAATGAGTTCATCATCGATGAGCAGGGCTTTGTCGGCTGGATCAAGGAGATCGAAGAAGACAAGCTGCTGATTCTGGACCTGCATCAGGAACCACTGTTGCATCAGGAAGCCTGGGGGCTGAAGCCACGGGACATCTATCAGAGCCTGGCGCTCTACGCCTTGCTGGATCCGGATATCCATCTGGTCAACCTGTCCGGTGCGGCCGGCTCGGGTAAAACCATCCTGGCGCTGGCAGCGGCGATCGAGCAGACCATGGTCAGCAAGCGCTACCGCCGGATCATTGCCACTCGCAGCGTGCAGGGCCTGGACCAGGAGATCGGCTTCCTGCCCGGTACCGAAGCGGAAAAAATGGAGCCATGGCTGGGCGCGATCACCGACAACCTCGAAGCCTTGCACATGGATGACGAAAGCACCCATGGCAGCGTCGATTACATCCTCAGCAAAGTGCCGTTGCAGTTCAAATCCCTCAACTACATCCGGGGTCGCAGCTTCCAGCAGAGCCTGATCCTGATCGACGAGTGCCAGAACCTCACACCGCACCAGATGAAGACCATCATCACCCGTGCCGGTGCCGGCTCTAAAGTGGTGTGCCTGGGTAACCTGGCACAGATCGACACCCCATACCTGTCCGCGACCAGCTCCGGGCTGACCTACCTGACAGAACGCTTCAAGGATTTCCCGAACGGGGTGCACATCACCCTGCAAGGGGTGCCACGTTCGATCCTGGCCGAATACGCCGAATCGCATCTGTAACCTTTCAGCCAAAACCGGGCGGCCTCAAAAACCGCCCGGTTTTTTATGCCCGACACAATCTCCCTGTAGGAGCGAGCCTGCTCGCGAAAAACGCAGGGACAACGCGATCATTCAGGCAGTACGCGTTATCGTTGGCGTCCATCGCGAGCAGGCTCGCTCCTACAGGGGGCTGTGTGGGCCGATAATCGTGCGTGCGGAATTCTGACCCGCAGGTTTACAATCGACGCTCCTGATCAGGAGTAACCCCGTGCTGACTCATCTCGATTCCCAAGGTCGCGCCAACATGGTCGACGTCACCGAAAAAGCCGTGACGTTCCGTGAGGCGACGGCCCAAGCGCTGGTGCGCATGCTGCCCGAAACCCTGCAGATGATCGTCAGCGGCGGTCACCCCAAGGGTGATGTCTTCGCCGTGGCGCGCATTGCCGGCATTCAAGCGGCGAAGAAAACCAGCGACTTGATTCCCCTGTGCCACCCGCTGATGCTGACCGGCGTGAAAGTCGAGCTCAGTGCCGAGGGCGAGGACAGCGTGCGTATCGTCGCTCGCTGCAAACTGTCCGGGCAGACCGGCGTCGAGATGGAAGCCCTGACCGCCGCCAGTGTGGCAGCGCTGACCATCTACGACATGTGCAAGGCCGTCGATCGCGGCATGACCATCGAAAGCGTGCGCCTGCTGGAAAAGGTCGGCGGCAAGAGCGCGCATTTCCAGGCGGATCAGCCATGAATATCACGGTGAAATTTTTTGCCCGTTATCGCGAAGCGATTGGCGTGGATGCGCTGAAGGTCCAGGGCGATTTCGCCACTGTAGACGATGTGCGGGCGCTGCTGGCTCAGCGCGATGGCGCCGAAGTGCTAACCGAGCAGAACCTGATGTGCGCGCGCAACGAAGACCTCTGCCAGCTCGACGAGCCGGTGAGCGAGGGCGATGAAGTGGCGTTTTTTCCGACCGTGACCGGGGGCTGAGCCATGGCGATTCGCGTGCAGTCCACGGCGTTCGATCCGGGCGCCGAAGTCAACGCCATGCACGATGCCAATGTCGGCGTCGGCGCGGTGGTGAGTTTTGTCGGCTACGTGCGCGACTTCAATGACGGGCTCGACGTGGCCGGGATGTTCCTCGAGCACTATCCGGGCATGACCGAAAAAGCCCTCGGCAAGATTGCCAGCGAAGCCGGGCAGCGCTGGCCGCTGCTCAAGCTGGAAGTGCTGCATCGCATTGGCGCCCTGGAACCGGGCGAGCCCATCGTCTTTGTCGGCGCCGCCAGTGCGCACCGCCAGGCGGCGTTCGACGCCTGCGCCTTTGTCATGGACTACCTGAAAACCCGCGCACCGTTCTGGAAGAAAGAAAACACCAGCGACGGCCCGCGATGGGTGGAAGGGCGTGACAGTGATCATGCGGCGGCGGATCGCTGGAAGCAGTAATTCCTGCGCTGTTCTTTCGACCGTTATCGCGGGCAAGCCCGCTCCCACAGGTTCGATGGCGTACATACATGTCGTGTACGACTCGAACACTGTGGGAGCGGGCTTGCCCGCGATGAGGCCATCCGCATCACCCAATAATTTCCTGACTCCCCTCCCGACCACCGGCCGATACGGACTGCATTTGTCTGATTGACGGATAATACGTAAAAGTCCAATATGGAATTATAAGTACAAAAAAGGCTTTCCCTGTTTCAGCTCTTTCTTCTGTCTTGCCAAACCAACAACAACCCGCGAGAGAACGAACATGAAGAAGTTTCCCCTCATCACCGGTCTGGCCCTGAGCCTGTTGGCGTGCAGTAGCCTGTTTGCCGCCGAGAAAACCTTGCGCATCGGTATCGAGGCCGCTTACCCGCCGTTCGCTTCCAAAACCGATCAAGGCGAAATCGTCGGCTTCGACTACGACATCGGGAATGCCTTGTGCGCACAGATGAAGGTCAAGTGTGTGTGGGTTGAAGGCGAGTTCGACGGTCTGATTCCTTCCCTGAAAGTGAAGAAAATCGACATGGCGCTGTCGTCCATGACCATCAACGACGACCGCAAGAAGTCGGTGGATTTCACCCACAAGTACTACTTCACGTCATCGCGTCTGGTGATGAAGGAAGGCGCAGTGGTGGATGACCAGTACGCCAGCCTCAAAGGCAAGACGGTCGGCGTGCAGCGCGCCACCACCACGGACCGTTATGCCACCGAGGTGTTTGAGTCCAAAGGCATCATCGTCAAGCGTTACGGCAACAACGAAGAAATCTACATGGACCTGGCGGCCGGTCGCCTCGACGCCATTTTTGCCGACACCATTCCGCTCAATGACTTCCTGTCGATGCCGCGCGGTAAAGGCTACGCGTTTGTCGGGCCTGAGTTGAAGGACCCGAAATACGTCGGCGAGGGCGCCGGGATTGCCGTGCGCAAGGGTAATGCCGAGTTGGTCAGCGAACTGAACACCGCCATCGACGGCATTCGCGCCAATGGCGAGTATCAGAAGATTTCCGAGAAGTACTTCAAGTCGGATATTTACGGCGACTGATAGTCCGCTATCGCTGGCAAGCCCGCTCCCACATTGTCTGCGCCGTGCACAACGATGTGATCACCGCAGAACCTGTGGGAGCTGGCTTGCCAGCGATGAGGCCGGAACTGCCGATGCAGATCTCTAGCCCTTCAATTCCTTCAAATGCTTGTACACCGTCGCCCGTCCCATGTTCAGCACATTGGCCACGTAGTTCGAAGCGCTTTTGCCTTTGAAGGCCCCTTCGGCGTGCAGCGCCAGCACCAGTTCGCGTTTGTGGTCGCGGGTCAGCAGGTTCAGGCTCAGTTGCCGCTCGCGCAGCCAGTTATGCAGGAAGGTATTGATGCGCTCCTGCCAGTCGTCGCGAAACAGTGAGTCCGGTTGCGGAATCAGTTTGTTCGGCGACAGAAACAGGTCCAGCGCCGCCTTGGCATTTTCAAACAGCGAAATATTCAGGTTGATGCACAGGACCGCCAGCGGATGACCTTCGCGGTCGCGCAGGACGGTGCTCAAGCTGCGAATTTTCTGACCATCCCAATTGAGCTTTTCATACGGCCCGATATTTCGTTCGCTGACATCGTCGCTGAGCATGTCTTCGAGCGCCGAGTCGTCGCCGATCTCCCGTTTCGACAGGTTGTTGGCGATGTAATCGACCTTTTGCGTACGCAAGTCGTGCAGCACCACTTCGGCGTGGGGAAAGAACAGCGTGGCGATGGCGTCGGCAATCGCCCGGAAGTTATCCAGGGATGCGTCGTTCAGGGCCGGGTCTTTTTCGGGGGCGTTCATACGTGGGGCTCCGGGAAGCTTCAGCGCCCCGAAAAACGGGGCTCTGAAAGTGTGCCGCAATCGTGTCGGCGCGTCACCTGAGGACGAAAATCAACCCAGGCGGGCAGGGGAGAGCATGTCGGCGTTCAAGCCGAAGCGCGTGAGTTGCTCGGGCAGGGCCTCGCCGCGCACCAGGGCGGCGCTGGCCTGGCCCATGGCGGGCGAAGTCTGGATGCCATAGCCGCCCTGTGCCGCCACCCAGAACAGGCCTGGCACCTGCGGGTCGAAACCGGATAACAGATCGCCGTCACTGACGAAGCTACGCAGACCGGCCCAGGTACGGGTCGGACGGCGGATGGTCAGGGTCGTGGCCTCTTCGATCTGGTAAATGCCCATGGCGATGTCCAGCTCTTCAGGCTGCACGTCGTGGGGTTCTACCGGGTCGGCGTTGGCCGGCGAGCCGAGGAACATCCCGGCATCGGGTTTCATGTAGAAGGATTCGTCGAGGCTGACCAGCATCGGCCAGTGATGAATGTCCACGCCTTCGGGACCGGCAAAGATGAACGCCGCGCGCCGCTTGGGTTGCAGGCCCAGCGGTTTGGCGCCGGCCAGTTCGCCGATCTTGTCCGCCCAGGCGCCGGCGGCGTTGATGATGATCGGTGCGCTGAAGGTTTCAGTTTGGGTCTGTACGTGCCATACGCCTGCGGCATCGCGGCTCAGGCCCAGTACTTCGCAGTCTGTGTGGACTTGGCCTGTGTTGCGGCGGATACCGCGCAGATAGCCCTGATGCAGCGCGTCGGTGTCGATGTCGCTGGCGGTCGGGTCGTAGATAGCACCGTGGACTTTTTCCTGGCGCAGGATCGGCAGGCGGGCGCAGGCCTCCTCGGCGCTGAGCAATTGCATCTCGGGCACCGTGGCCTTGGCGCTCAGGTATTGATTGTTCAGCTCGGCCGGATCGCCGGTGAAGTCCACGGTCATCTCGCCGCGCGGGGTCAGCAGCGGATGCTCGCAGAAGCCGGCGGGTGGGGTGTCGAAAAACTCGCGGCTGGCCTGGGTCAATGCGCGAACCTGCGGCGTGCCATAAGCGGCGGTGTACAGCGCGGCCGAGCGACCGGTGGAGTGATAGGCCGGATGGGATTCGCGTTCGAGCACGACCACGCGCCCGTGCCGGGACAGCCAGAAGCCGGTGGAAGCGCCGGCAATCCCGCCGCCGATGATGATGAAGTCTGCGTGGCTCATGAACGTCTCCTGATGGGGCGTAAATGCCAATGATTTGAATGCTCTATGTGGGAGCGAGCCTGCTCGCGATGGTCTGTCAGACGACTCAGTGGTGCCTGATCCACCTTCGCGAGCAAGCTCGCTCCTGCAAGGGGTTATGTGTTGTCAGGGCAGCAGGCGGTAGATGGCATTGGCCAGCGCGATGTCTTCCAGGCCCAGGCCGATGGAGCGGAAGTACACATGACGATCGTAGTCGGGGCGCTGCACCTTGCCGCTCAGCAGATCGGCCAGGTCGCCGACCAGCGCATTTTTATCCCAGCCGTGTTGCTCGCCGGCGATCAGCATCTCACCCGCCGAGCCGGGGGTGGTCAGACGGTAGTCGCAGAACACCTGCATGTCATTGAGGCTCTGTGGCGGTACTTCGTGGGCGCGTGGGGCGTTGGTGCTGATGGAGGTGATCAGCGCCGCTTTGCTCAGGCGGGACGGGTCGATCACCGGGCCGGCGGACGAGGTGCACAGCATGATCACGTCGGCATTCTCAATGGCGGCTTCACGGCTGTCGACGATGGTCAGGCGTGGGTCGAGGCTTGTGATCTGCGCCAGATCCTGCGGGCTGGCCTCGCTGAGGCCCGGGGCATACAGGCTGATGGACTGCCAGTCGCGCAGGCCTTTGACGTAGTGCACGTGCGCCTGGGCGACTTTGCCGCCGCCGATGATCGCCAGGCGCGTGGCTTGTGGCGGTGCGAGGGCATCGATGGCGACGGCGGTGGTCGCGGCCGTCCGTGCGATGGTCAGTTCACCGGCGTCGCACAGCATCAGTGGCTGGCCGGTTTTCATCGACATCAGCAAGGTCCAGGCGGTCACCAGCGGGCCTTGTTCGCGCACGATGTACGGCGACGTCTTGACCCCGTACACGCCTTCTTCGGCCAGCACGCCCAGGTAGTTGATGAAGTCGCCGGCGCCCTGGGGAAACTCCACCAGTTGCTGCGCAGGTTGCACGGCCTGGCCGGCGGCGAGGTCGCGGAACAGCTTGCGCATGATTTGCGGTACGTCGACCTGGGCCAGCCATTCACGGGCCTGCGGTTGGGTGATCACGTGGGGGCTGTGGGTCATGGTGGCTCCGGGCAGTGAAATAAACTAATTTGTCTATTATGGACATTTAAATATCGCGATCAAGCGTCCGTTGAAAAAAAGCCGGGCAAAAAAAAGCGCAGTCCGTTGCCGGCTGCGCCTTTTTCTGCAAGTCGTCCGTTACGGGCGCTTGCGCTCAACCGCACGCAGCAGATGCGTCGGTGGTGTTTCACAGCTGATCTTGCGACCCAGCTTCTCTTCGATGGACGGTAGCTGGTAGGAGTCGTCTTCACCGGCAAAGCTGATGGACACGCCGTCTGCGCCAGCGCGACCGGTACGGCCGATGCGGTGCACGTAGTCGTCCGGAACCTCCGGCAGGGTGAAGTTGATCACGTGGCTGATGCCGTCGATGTGGATGCCGCGCCCGGCCACGTCAGTGGCCACCAGCACCCGGATCTTGCCTTCGCGGAAACCTTCCAGGGTCTTGATGCGCTTGTGCTGCGGCACGTCGCCGGACAACTGCGCCGCATTGATGCCATCACGCACCAGGCGTTCTTCGATGCGCCGCACTTCATCCTTGCGGTTGGCGAACACGATCACTCGCTCCCAGCCGTTATCGTTGACCAGGTTGTAGAGCAGTTTGTATTTGTCGGCAGCGGCCACCGCGTAGATGTGCTGCTCGACGTTTTCGTTGGCCACGTTGGTGATTTCGATTTCGACGATGGCCGGGTCGGTGGTCCATTGCTTGGCGAGGTTCATCACGTCTTCGGTGAAGGTCGCGGAGAACAGCAATGTCTGACGCTCGCTCTTGGGCGGGGTCTGGCGAATGATCTGGCGCACTTGCGGGATGAAGCCCATGTCGAGCATGCGGTCCGCTTCGTCCAGCACCATGACTTCGACCATGTCCAGGTGCACGTCACCGCGCTGGTTGAAGTCCAGCAGGCGGCCCGGCGTGGCAACCAGGATGTCGCAGTGGCGGGCCTCGAGGTGCTTGAGTTGCTTGTCGAAGTCCATGCCGCCAACGAAGGTCATGACGTTGAGACCGGTGTACTTGGTCAGGTCGGCGGCGTCCTTGGCGATCTGCACCACCAGTTCACGGGTCGGCGCAATGATCAGTGCCCGTGGCTCACCCATGTAGCGCTCTTTCGGCGGCGGGGTTTGCAGCAGCTGGGTGATGATCGAGATCAGGAACGCGGCGGTCTTGCCTGTGCCGGTCTGGGCGCGGCCGATGGCGTCTTTGCCCGCGAGGGTGAAGCCCAGCACCTGGGCCTGGATCGGCGTGCAATACGGGAAGCCCAGGTCCTGGATGGCGTGCATCAGTTCCGGGGCGAGTTTGAAATCGTGGAAGCGGGTTTTGCCTTCCTGTGGCTCGACGACGAAATCTTCGAGTTTCCACGGGATCACCGGGGCTTTTGGTTTCGGTTCGCGGCGCGGTTTGGCGGGTTTTGGCGTTTCGCTGCGCGGTTGTTCGGTGACAGTGGTCACCGCAGGCTGCTCGGCCGCTGCGGGCTTGGGCTCGTGTTTCGGTGCCGCGGCGGTGGCGGCCCGACCAGGCTGATGACCGTCGGGGCGGTGGCTGGGTGTGTGAGACGGAGCGCTGGGGACTGGCGCGAGTTGCTCAGTCTCGCTTTTACCGAACATTTTCTTGAGTGCTTTGAGCACGGTCATCTCATCAATTGGTTAAGGAATATACGCCGGCCAGTGTAATGCAAGAATCGGGCGCGGCGTAGTGGGATGGATCAAAGGGTGTTTTTAAACGCAGTGTTTAGCGCAGACGCTCGGTGAGCCAGACGCCTATGTCGCGGATTTCCTCGGGTAACACTTCGTGACCCATTGGGTATTCCTGCCATGTCACGGTGACACCACGCTGCTTCAAATGCTCGTAGGCGGTTCGGCCCATCGAGTTTTGCACGACATCGTCGTACTGACCGTGCAGCGACAGCACCGGGATGCGTTGCTGGCTGGCGGACAGTTCCAGGGTCTCGCTGAAAGTCGGTGCATAAGTAGAGAGGGCCAATACACCCCCCAGTGCGCCCTGCCATTTGAGGAACGCGGTGTGTAGTACCACGGCGCCACCCTGGGAAAAACCTGCCAGAAAAATCCGCGAGGCGTCTATTCCGGCGGCTCGCTGTGCTTCGATCAGATCCATGACCCGCTGTGCCGACGCTTCCAGCTGCTCGCGATTGATTGCTCGCGCCGGGCTCATGGCCAATATGTCGTACCAGCTCGGCATCTCGTAGCCACCATTGATAGTGACAGCACAGGTGGGCGCCTGGGGCAGGACGAAGCGGGTGGTCAGCAAGGTTTCCTGCAGCGCTTCGGCGACGGGCAGGAAGTCGTAGCGATCGGCGCCAAGGCCGTGCAGCCAGATGACGCAGGCGTCTGCGGGCTTGACGGGTTCTAGAATCAAGGGCTCGGTCATGGCTGCTCCAATGTTGTGCATGCGCTCTCATTGAGTGCGAGGTCTGAGTGCGCGTCTGGTTGATCTGTTAATAAGATGTCGCAAGGCTGCAAGTTTTGCTCTTGACCTGTGCCTGAAACGATTTTGCAAGCGGTGTGGTACGGGGTTTGCTATGGGGAAGCGGTGCAACCCATCTCACGCTTGGCGGTAACACTATCAGTGTACTGCTGACCGTGGGATAGCAAAAAATCCGGTGATGGATGTTCGCCAGTGGCCGTTACGGGCTTCGCGAACGTGAAAGGGCTACAGCCCGTTCGGCCGATTGGTGAGAAGTGAGTTGTCCATGATGTGGATTTTCTCCTACTAGACTCATAGCTACGGTCCTACGTCGGTTGACCCTAAAAAAAGCCAACACGGGTCAACAACGCCTCAAAAGGGTGCGATTGGACTCACGCTCCGACACAACAAGAGCAAAACTGGAGGTTTGAATGAAGATGTTGAAATCCACCCTGGCAGTCGTGACTGCAGCGGCAGTACTCGGCGTCAGTGGGTTCGCTCAGGCGGGCGCGACCCTGGATGCAGTGCAGAAGAAAGGTTTCGTACAGTGCGGCGTCAGTGACGGCTTGCCTGGCTTCTCGGTCCCAGACTCCACCGGCAAGATCGTCGGTATCGATGCCGACTACTGCCGTGCCGTGGCCGCTGCGGTCTTCGGCGATGCGACCAAGGTCAAGTTCAGTCAGTTGAACGCCAAGGAACGCTTCACTGCGTTGCAGTCCGGCGAAATCGACATCCTGTCGCGCAACACCACCATGACCAGCTCCCGTGACGCGGGCATGGGTCTGAAATTCCCGGGCTTCATCACTTACTACGATGGCATCGGCTTCCTGGTAAACAACAAGCTGGGCGTCAAGAGTGCCAAGGAGCTGGACGGCGCAACGATCTGCATCCAGGCCGGTACCACCACCGAGCTCAACGTCTCCGACTACTTCCGCGGCAACAACCTGAAGTACACCCCGATCACTTTCGACACCTCCGACGAAAGCGCCAAGTCGCTGGAATCCGGTCGTTGCGACGTGCTGACTTCCGACAAGTCCCAGCTGTTCGCCCAGCGCAGCAAGCTGGCTTCGCCGAAGGACTACGTGGTTCTGCCGGAAACCATTTCCAAGGAGCCACTGGGCCCGGTCGTGCGTAACGGCGACGACGAGTGGCTGGCCATCGTGCGCTGGACTGGCTACGCCATGCTCAACGCTGAAGAAGCAGGCATCACTTCGAAGAACGTCGAAGCTGAAGCCAAATCCACCAAGAACCCGGACGTTGCCCGTCTGCTGGGTACCGACGGTGAATACGGCAAAGACCTGAAAGTGAAAAAAGACTGGGTCGTCCAGATCGTCAAGCAAGTCGGTAACTACGGCGAAGTGTTCGAGAGAAACCTCGGCAAGAGCACTCCGCTGGAAATCGACCGCGGGCTGAACGCCTTGTGGAACGCTGGCGGCATTCAATACGCACCACCAGTGCGCTGATGGTTCTATCACCCGGTGGGCCAACCACCGGGTGATGTTCTGTTCCATTATTTGCGGGGCACTTCATGCAAAATTCAATCGGCGCACCGAAGCAGAGGCTCAGTCTCAGCGATCCGAAAGTGCGTGCGTGGCTATTCCAGATCATCACCATTGTCGCGGTGGTCTCGATGGGCTGGTATCTGTTCGATAACACGCAGACCAACCTTCAGCACCGGGGCATTACCTCGGGCTTCAGCTTTCTGGAGCGCAGTGCCGGTTTCGGCATCGCTCAACACCTGATCGACTACACGGAATCGGACAGTTATGCCCGAGTCTTTGTCATCGGCCTGCTCAACACCCTGTTGGTGACCTTCATCGGCGTGATCCTGGCGACGATCCTCGGTTTCATCGTCGGTGTGGCACGGCTGTCGAAGAACTGGATCATCGCCAAGCTGGCGACGGTCTACGTGGAAGTTTTCCGTAACATTCCGCCGCTGCTGCAGATCCTGTTCTGGTATTTCGCGGTGTTCCTGACCATGCCGGGACCGCGCAACAGCCATAACTTCGGCGACACCTTTTTCGTCAGCGCCCGTGGCCTGAACATGCCGGCCGCGAAGCTGGCGGACGGTTTCTGGCCGTTCGTGGTCAGCGTGATCGTGGCTATCGTCGCCATCGTGCTGATGAGCCGCTGGGCCAACAAACGCTTCGAAGAAACCGGCGTACCGTTCCACAAATTCTGGACCGGTCTGGCGTTGTTCCTGGTGATTCCGGCGCTGTGCGCGCTGATCTTCGGCGCACCGCTGCATTGGGAAATGCCGAAGCTGCAAGGCTTCAACTTCGTCGGTGGCTGGGTGCTGATCCCGGAACTGCTGGCCTTGACCCTGGCCCTGACGGTGTACACCGCGGCGTTCATCGCCGAGATCGTGCGCTCGGGCATCAAATCGGTCAGCCACGGCCAGACCGAAGCGGCGCACTCGCTCGGCCTGCGCAACGGTCCGACCCTGCGCAAGGTGATCATCCCGCAGGCCCTGCGCGTGATCATTCCGCCGCTCACCAGCCAATACCTGAACCTGGCGAAGAACTCCTCGCTGGCGGCCGGTATCGGTTACCCGGAAATGGTCTCGCTGTTTGCCGGTACGGTGCTGAACCAGACCGGGCAGGCGATCGAAGTGATTGCGATCACCATGAGCGTGTACCTGGCGATCAGTATCAGCATTTCCCTGCTGATGAACTGGTACAACAAGCGCATTGCGCTCATCGAGCGGTAAGGAAAAGCGCATGAGTACTCATACCTTCAAACCCGACATGCCACCTCCGAGCAGCAGCATCGGTGTGGTGGCGTGGATGCGCGCGAACATGTTCTCCAGCTGGCTCAACACCCTGCTGACCCTGTTTGCGTTCTACCTGATCTACCTGGTGGTGCCGCCGATCCTGCATTGGGCGATCCTCGACGCCAACTGGGTCGGTACCACCCGCGCCGACTGCACCAAATCCGGCGCCTGCTGGGTGTTCATCCAGCAACGCTTCGGCCAGTTCATGTACGGCTACTACCCGCCGGAACTGCGCTGGCGCGTGGACCTGACCGTGTGGCTGGCGGTCATCGGAGTGGCACCGCTGTTCATCTCGCGCTTTCACCATAAAGCGGTGTATGGCCTGAGCTTCCTGGTGCTGTACCCGATCATTGCCTACTTCCTGTTGCATGGCGGCCTCTTCGGCCTGACCAACGTGGCGACCAGCCAATGGGGCGGCTTGATGCTGACCCTGGTGATCGCCACCGTCGGTATCGCCGGTGCATTGCCGCTGGGGATTATCCTGGCCCTGGGTCGTCGTTCGAACATGCCGGCGATTCGTGTGGTCTGCGTGACCTTCATTGAGTTCTGGCGCGGCGTGCCGTTGATCACGGTGCTGTTCATGTCCTCGGTGATGCTGCCGTTGTTCCTGCCCGAAGGCATGAACTTCGACAAGCTGCTGCGGGCCCTGATCGGCGTGATCCTGTTCCAGTCGGCCTACGTGGCTGAAGTGGTGCGTGGCGGTCTGCAAGCGATTCCCAAGGGGCAGTACGAAGCCGCCGCGGCGATGGGCCTGGGTTACTGGCGCAGCATGGGCCTGGTGATTCTGCCGCAAGCCCTGAAGCTGGTGATCCCAGGCATCGTCAACACCTTCATTGCGCTGTTCAAGGACACCAGCCTGGTGATCATCATCGGCCTGTTCGACTTGCTCAACAGCGTCAAACAAGCCGCCGCCGACCCGAAATGGCTGGGCATGGCCACCGAAGGCTATGTGTTCGCCGCCCTGGTGTTCTGGATTTTCTGTTTTGGTATGTCCCGCTACTCCATGCATTTGGAACGTAAGCTCGACACTGGCCACAAGCGTTAGGAGTTCTTTTATGAGCGAAGCAATCAAACAGCCTGTGAGCCCTGAAGGCATTATTCAGATGCAGGGCGTGAACAAGTGGTACGGCCAGTTTCACGTACTCAAGGACATCAACCTCAACGTCAAACAGGGCGAGCGTATCGTGCTGTGCGGCCCGTCGGGTTCCGGCAAGTCCACCACCATCCGCTGCCTCAACCGTCTGGAAGAGCACCAGCAAGGCCGCATCGTGGTCGATGGTGTGGAGTTGACCAACGACCTCAAGCAGATCGAAGCGATCCGTCGTGAAGTCGGCATGGTGTTCCAGCACTTCAACCTGTTCCCGCACCTGACCATTTTGCAGAACTGCACCCTGGCGCCGATGTGGGTGCGCAAGATGCCCAAGCGCAAGGCCGAGGAAATCGCCATGCACTACCTGGAGCGCGTACGCATTCCGGAGCAGGCGCATAAATTCCCGGGGCAACTGTCCGGCGGTCAGCAGCAGCGTGTGGCGATCGCCCGCGCGCTGTGCATGAAACCGAAAATCATGTTGTTCGACGAACCGACTTCGGCACTCGACCCCGAGATGGTGAAAGAGGTGCTGGACACCATGATCGGCCTGGCCGAAGACGGCATGACCATGCTCTGCGTCACCCACGAAATGGGCTTCGCCCGTACCGTGGCCAACCGCGTGATCTTCATGGACAAGGGTGAAATCGTCGAACAGGCTGCGCCGAACGACTTCTTCGACAACCCGCAGAACGACCGCACCAAGCTGTTCCTGAGCCAGATCCTGCATTGATCGACGCTCGCCAGTGAAATAAACCCGGACATGTTCCGGGTTTTTTTTACCCAAAGAAAACCGCGACCCTGTAGGAGCGAGCCTGCTCGCGATGACCGAGAGAGCGCCGCGGGACGTCAGGCGTTTATCGTTGACGTCCATCGCGAGCGTGCTCGTTCCTACAGTGGGTGGTTGCCGTTCTGAAACAAGCTGACTAACATGTCAGAAAATTCATCCTATGATTGGATGACAGGGCGAATCCAATGTCTGAAATTTCTCCATTAGTTAAACGATCCCTGGTCGATCAGGCCCTGGATCAATTGCGCCTGCGCATCAATGAGGGGGTCTGGGTGGTGGGCCAGCGCTTGCCTACCGAGCCGGAGTTGTCCGCCGAGCTGGGCATCAGCCGCAACACCGTGCGTGAAGCCATGCGGGTGCTGGCGTTTTCCGGCCTGATTGAAATCCGTCAGGGTGACGGCAGTTACCTGCGGGCGGTGGTCGACCCGCTGGACACGCTGAAGGCGCTGTCCCGTTGCTCCCTTGAGCAGGCCCGGGAAACCCGGCACATCCTCGAAGTCGAGGCCATCGGTCTGGCGGCCTTGCGTCGTACCGATGAAGACCTGCTGGCCTTGCGTGAGGCGCTGGCGGCCAGCGGCAGTCACTATCACGGCGATCTCGATACGTACATCGCCTGCGATCTGGTGTTCCACCGCCGTCTGGTGGACGCCGCACACAACCCGACCCTCAGCGAGCTGTATCGCTACTTCTCCAGCGTGGTCGGCGCGCAGTTGCGTCAGACCCTGAACATCGTCCCGCGCCGACAGGAAGTGTTCGACCTGCACATCGCGCTGCTCGATGCGGTCGAGCAACGCGACCCGGAGCGGGCCAAAGCCTTGTCGAGGCAGTTGATCAATGAACCTTGAAAGCGAGAACACCATGACCAGCGATTCAGGCAGCACCGCTCAATCCAAACGCACGGCTGAGCTGGAAGAGCTGCTGATCGACGCCGAAGCCGATGATGAACAAGTCCAGCAAACCCATCCGGTCTTGCGCCGGCCATGGCTATTGCTGCTGGGCCTGATTCTGGTCGCGCTGAACCTGCGCCCGGCATTGTCGAGCATGGCGCCGATGCTCAGCGAAGTCTCGAAATCCCTGGGGCTGTCGGCGTCCCAGGCGGGCTTGCTGACGACCTTGCCGGTCCTCTGCCTGGGGCTGTTCGCGCCGCTGGCGCCGCTGCTGGCGCGACGTTTTGGCGCCGAGCGGGTGGTGCTGGGCATTCTCCTGACCCTGGCCGGCGGGATCGTTCTGCGCAGTTCCTTTGGCGAGATCGGCCTGTTCGCCGGCAGCGTGCTGGCGGGTGCCAGCATCGGTGTGATCGGCGTGCTGTTGCCGGGCATCGTCAAGCGTGACTTCGCCAAACAGGCCGGGACCATGACCGGCGTCTACACCATGGCCCTGTGCCTGGGCGCTGCCATGGCCGCAGGTTCCACCGTGCCGCTGAGCGAGCATTTCGACAGGAGCTGGGCACTGGGCCTCGGTTTCTGGGTGATCCCGGCGCTGGTTGCCGCGCTGTTCTGGTTGCCACAAGTCGGCCAGAAACACGGCGCGCACAACGTTGCCTACCGCGTTCGCGGATTGCTGCGTGACCCGCTGGCCTGGCAAGTGACCTTGTACATGGGCTTGCAATCGTCCCTGGCCTACATCGTGTTCGGCTGGTTGCCGTCGATCCTGATCGGCCGTGGCCTGACGCCGACCCAGGCCGGCCTGGTGCTGTCGGGTTCAGTGATCGTGCAATTGGTCAGCTCGCTGGCCGCGCCCTGGCTGGCCACGCGCGGCCAGGATCAACGCATGGCCATCGTGATCGTCATGGCCTTGACCCTTGGCGGCTTGTTCGGCTGCCTGTATGCGCCGCTCGATGGCTTGTGGGGTTGGGCGATCGTGCTGGGGCTAGGGCAGGGCGCCACGTTCAGCCTGGCCTTGACCCTGATCGTGCTGCGCTCGCGGGATTCCCATGTGGCGGCGAACCTGTCGAGCATGGCTCAGGGATTTGGCTACACCCTGGCCTCCATGGGGCCGTTCGCGGTGGGCATCGTGCATGACTGGACCGGCGGCTGGTCTGCGGTGGGCTGGATCTTCGGGGTGATTGGCCTGGGCGCGATCATCGCTGGCCTTGGGGCCGGTCGTGCGCTGTACGTGCAGGTCGTCAGCGAAAAAATCTGATCGGGCACTGAATCACTCCCTTTGACGCCTGGAGTGATTCAGCGTCAGGGGCTTACAGGTAGATCAATTCAAATGTCGCGGAACCGTCCATTTTGATTTCGTCAGTCAAGGTCAGGCTGTTGGCTGGAGCGATGTAAGTCACGACCTCAAGATCCATCGTGAGGTTTTCTACGGGGCTCGGGATGTACCTGCCGCCCGGTGCGCTGGTACCTGCCGATGTGTACTGATCCTTGCCCAGAACCTCGATGCGAACCCAGTCTGGACGGGTCCCGGAGATATCATATGCGCGGATCGGCGTTAAGGTTGAGCCGTCTGCCATGGCGCTTTTGATGTCGGCCCGGAAGATTCCGATCTTTTCACCCTTGTCGGTAAACCCCAGGCCGAAGTAGTTGTCGGCCAACGTTGAGCTGGCCTGGTTGTCGATGCCATACAGGGCTACCGCCATCGGAGCACTGCAGGTCACGCTCAATTGCATCGGATGGGCCCCCACCCGGGTGTTGGTGTCCAGATTGAGATCTTTCGCGGAGATCTTGCCGTTATCAATGATGCCGCCATTGGACAGGCTCGGTGTGCAAGCCTGTGGCGTGATGACGCCCGTGACGGTCAGATCGGTACTGGACGCCGCGACGGCAAAGGGCGCGACGCTGATCAGTGCGGTGGCGGAAAGTGCAGCGAAATAGTTTTTCATGTTGGTTAATGCTTCTTTTCGGTGTTTGCTTTCCATTCCCCGTTGCAAAGGCACAGAGGATGGAGACGTGAGCCGAACCACTCGCCCAGACGCTGCGGGTGGTTCAGCGCCGGGGCTTAGATGTAAGTCATTTCAAATGTCACCGCACCGTCCATGAGCACCTCGTCGGTCAGGGTCAGGCTGTCGGCGCGGGCGATGTTGGTGTTGACCTCGAAATCCATGGTGAGGTCTTTCACAAACAGCGGGGTGCTCAGGTCGGTGGTGGAACCGACTGACAGGAGGTATCCGGGGCTTGTTACCCAGGCTGCCTTCCAGGTTTTACCCTCGTCTTCGGAGTCGATGGCGTGTGCCGCCACGCCGTCTGCCAGGGCATTTTTGACATCGACGCGAACCCAGCCCAGTTTCTCGCCAGCGTCGGTCAGGCCCAGGCCGAACCAGGTTGCCATAGAGGCCGTGCCGGCTCGGCGATCGATGGGCTTCAATGCAAACTGAGTCGGCCCATCGCATGACACCGCCAATTGCAGCGGATAGGTGCCGATCAACGTATCGCGCACGGGGTCGAGATCCTTCGCCGAGATCTTGCCGTTATCCACGACACCGCCCTTGGACAGGCTCGGTGTGCAGGCAGACGGGGTGATGACGCCGGTGACCGTCAGGTCGGTTGACGACGCGAGGGCATAGGGTGCAACGCTGACCAGAGCGGCAGTCGACAGGGCCATGAAATACTTTTTCATTTCTTTTCCTTTTGTGGGTGGTTGTTTCCTTGAATGGCCCAGGGCGCTCGATTGCGCCCTGGGGTCAACAAGGTGGGTTGGGTGTTACAGGTAAATAATCTCGATCGTTCCCGAGCCATCGAGCTGGACGGCGGAGCTCAGGTCCAGGCTTGAGGTGGGCGCAATGCCGGCCTCGACGGTGACGCCGGTTGTCAGGTTCTGAATCGCGACCGGGCCTGCGGTGCTGCCGGCGATGTCGGTAAAGCCCAGGTAGCTTTTCTGGCCGACGGGTATCGGGCTTGAACTGGCTGTACTCCAGGCGGCGCCTGTGGTGGTGGAGTCGGTTCGGTACAGGCGCGCAAAGCTGTCGGCGCTGGCATCGGCCGGATCGACGTTCAGCGAATACAGGCCGATCTTGTTGCCGCGGTTATCGAATGCCAGGCCGAAATAAATCTCACTGTTGACCGTCGCCGAGCCTGCGCGGTTGTCGTGCATCACCAGGGCAAAGTGGGTCGGTGCATCACAACCGACCCGCAGCGTCAGGGACTTGGGCGGCAGTCGAGTGCCCTGGTCGGCATTCAGATCGCTCTTGGACAACCTGCCAAAGTCGACCAGGCCGCCGTTGGACAGCATCGGTTTGCAAGCTCCCGGCGCGAAGCGGGCGCGCAGGATGGCTTCCCGGGAGCGGCCTGCCGCGACCGCGTCGAATACACCTGTGGTTTCCCAGGTGACGGCTTCACGCACTCGCATCGCTTGCTCCTGAGCCCAGGCGGTCACCTCGATCTGCGCGGAGAAGCTCCGACCCTGAACCGCTGTGCCGGCGCGCACTGGCGCGATGCCGTGTTCCGGGCGCCAGGTCAGGGTCGATGCGGTTTCCACAGGTGACTGGCCGACCTTGGAAATCAGTCCCAAATCGACCGATTGCCCATCAAGTACGCCGTCGCGAATACGCATTTCATAGCTGCCGTGCTCCGCGAAGTCATAGCGTTCGGCGGTCGCGGCCATGGCGCGGTAGAACACGCTCATGTCGGTGGGCTGCGAACAACTCAGGTTGAGGCCCAGGCGACGTTCACCCAAGGTGCGTACCGGAGTTGTATCGATGCGTATCGCACGGTTCATCAAGCCGTAGTCGAGCACGGGCTGGCTGAGGCTGAGCTGACAGTCTTGCGGCAGCGCCCAGGCGTGGGATGAGAGGGCGCCCAGCGTCAGAGGGGCGAGGACAGGCAGCAGGTAACGGGACAGGTTCATCAATTATCCTCAGAGGGCTCGGCACTGGGCAGCGGCGGTTTCGTAGTACGCCTCGGAGTCGGCTTTGGCCGGCAGCTCGAAATCGAGTCGGCAGCGCTCCAGCCCCGGCGCGGTTATCCACAGCGGCCGTGAGTCGAGCACATTGGGCAAAAACACTTGGCCGGCGTCCTGAACCAGCGTCACGAACTCGCCGTCCTCGGTATTCACCGTCGCGCCTCGGGGCAGTGGTGCGCCCTGGCTTGTGGTGACCTTGAGCAAGGCGCGGCGGGTCATCGATACCCCGAACTCGATGCGGTCGACCGCACCACGACCGGCCGATATCACGGCCATGCCGTTGTTGATATCGATATTGCGCGGTAGCGAACGGGTATCGATTTCCACCGCACTGCGGCCATAGGCTGCGACCTGCGGGACCACCGCCTGACCTTGCCGGTCGGTCCAGACCGGGCCGCTGGGGGTGCTGACCTTGATGGCGTCCATCTCACCGACCGACAGCAGGGCGAAGGTGTCGCGCACTGGATACGGCGACAGCGTCAAGCCACCGCCATGCAGTACGGCACCGCCGCGGGCGCCGGCCTGATAGCTCGAGTGCTCGGCGTCGGAACGGGTGTAACTGAGGTCCAGTTGGCTGGAGCGCGGCAGCAACGAGACGCCGGCAGTGGACTGCACCTGTTTGTCGCGGGTGTCGTGTTCGACGCCGATCCGATAGCCGAATCGGTCGTTGACCCGTTCGTTCAGGCCGACGCCGCTGCGGTATTCGCCAGCGGTGCTGCGCACCCAGGTTCGCGCCCGGCGACTTTCACCCAGGGGAATACTGAGACTCAGGTAAACACTGTCACCACTGCGGCCCGCCCCGCTGAGTTGCCATTGCGCGTTTGCCGAAACGGATACCCCACCGATGCTGGTGCCCCATGACGCCAGGGCGCGACTGCTGCTTTGACCGTCGTATGAAGATGAGCGACTAATGCCGCCGCTGAAGGCGCCCAGGGCCGGGTGTGACCAGGCCAGCGCGACGCTTTGGCGATCGCGGTAACGGGATTTGTCGTTGTCTGACGAGATGCCGAAGACAGCATCCTCAAGTTCGCGGTAGCCGAAGGTCCGGTAGGCGCTGCCGACATTGATCGACCATTGGTCATCGAATCGATGGGACGCGCTCAGGTCGCCTTGCAGTCCGCGGGAGGGCGCGCGTCCACCGGCGTCCGCCTGCAAAAGGCTGGCCTGAATCTGCGTCTCGGGCGAGGGCAACAGGCCGAGACTGAAACCTGTCGCACGATAATCAGCCGCGGCTGTCATGCCCGCGCTGAACTGCAATTGAGGATCCAGCGCACCGCTCCAGTCACCGCTGATCATCCATGGAAGGCCATCCTGGGTATCGCTTGTACTGCGTACCTGGCCCGCTGCAAGCGAAAAGCCTGGCGCGGGAAGGCCGACGCCAAGCATGGCGGCCGGCACGATAAAGCTGCGCTCACTGCCGTCCGCCTCTTTGACCGTGACTTCCACATCGGATCGATGGTTGAGCCGACGCACGTCATTCAACGAAAACGGGCCGGCGGGCACCACTGTCGAATGAATCAGCGAACCGTTCTGCCGAACTTCGATCTGCGCCTGGCTCTGCGCAATCCCTTCAATCACCGCGTTTTGGCTTTCGACCTGCAGGGCCTGCTCGGTCATGACTTGCACACCGGTTATCTGCGAACCGGCGAGCACCGGGTTATAGAGATTGATCTGCCCGGCCTGCAGCACCGCTTGCTGACTGGCGAAGGTGCGCTGGGCGTACGCCGCCAGATGGCTGGTGCGCGACACGTCATCCTGCCGGGTCTGCACCTGGCGACTGCGCACGATCCAGTCGCCGGCGTTGAAGCCGAGTTCGGTATTGGCTGACAGATAACGGCTCGACTGATCGCCGAGGTGGCTGTACAGGCTGTTGATGTCGTAATTGAGCAGACCGGCGAAGCCACCGGTTTGATAGCCGGTAAAGTCCCGGGTTGTCGGCCGGATCGAATCAGTGGGCACGATCAATGACAGGCTCAGGCTGGCGGGGTCCGGGTCGATCACGGTTTGCGGCCAGGCACCGAGGAAGTCGTTACAAGGCTGATCGTCCGGCGTGCCGGCAGGAAGCCTCAGGTTCGCTGTGTCGAGCAGGGCCTGGTCAAAGCACAAGTCACCGTGGCGATCGAACGCGGCATCCACCCGCCCGCGGCGCTGACCGTTGACCGTGAGCGTGACCGGATGTCGACCCGCGGTGAAGCGAGGCGCTTGTAGCAGCTGGGTCGCCAGTGCCGGATCAATACCGCGTTGCTGCAACGTTTTCTTGTCAAATGCAGTCAGCAGCGGCGAGTCGGCCATGACATCGGCGCCGACATCGGTCAGCACCAGTGCATTGGCCAACCCCAGCGCCATACTGGCCCAGGGGCGGGATCGCGGAAGGCGAGCGTTCGCCACCCGAATTGCGGGCATGGCTTCGCCATCACAGTAGGTCGATACGGTGTTCATGGGGTTCACTAGTCTTTTGTCAGCGTGCTGCTCGACACGCTGCGGTTCAGGCACACGTTCGGCGACGATCAGCGGGTCGTCGCATTGGTCTCTCGCCAGCGCCCGCATTTCGCCGGGGCGCCAGGGTGATGCGTATCAGGATTCGATGGGTGCGTCGTAGTGCGGCACCGCAAAGCCGTAGACGGTGGCGGGCAGGAAGCGCACCTGCGTCGCTGTTGTGGCCGTTGCCGGCACACTGATGCTCTCGCCGGGTAGCACATAGGTTCGTGGCAACAAAGCACCGCTCCCGGATGGCAACAATTGCAGCTCCTGCGCCAGGCGCACCACATAAGGTGTTTCGTTGCGCACGGTCAGTTGGCCGTCCCGCAATGACCATTGCAGGCCGGTCCATGGCGTGCGATTGGGCGCCAGGCCCTTAGGGTGCAGAATCAATGGCAGGTTCTGGCGCACGGTCACGCCGACGCGGGCATGCCCGGCTTCGGCGGCAGGCCTGCCCTGGGGAATGCCTTCAAAAATCACGCGCTTCAAGCGTTGAGTGAGCAAGGGTTTTTCCGATTGCAGGATGAAGCGCACCAATTGGGTTTTCGACGCCTCGACGCGGGACAGCGGAGGGGTCACGAACACCAGGGATTCGTTGTCCTGCTCGATGTTTTCAATGGTGACGTGAAGCAACGCCAGGTTGGCGTCGGTGTTGGTCACGGAAACGGAGGCCTCGCCATCGGCCTCGTTGACAATCACCACCGAGGTGTTCGGGACCATGCCATCGGCTTGCGCCTGGGTGGCCAGTAACAGAACGAGCGCGCCGATACCGCTGTGAATCAAGGGGCGCGCGAAAGTAAAAAACATCGTCATGACGTGTCTCGTTGATAGTTTCGATAAGGAGCCGATGGTTCCGGTCGGATGGCCGCTTGCAGATGACAACGGGGCCAAGGATGCAACGGGCATCAGGGATTTTCGGAAATGGGGGGCTCACCGATTGAGGTGCCATTTAAGCGGCTGGCATTGGCGCCTTGAATGCAACAAGTACGAAAGCAACGGTCCGGTGTGTAGAAAAGTGTTGCAAACAGTGCCTTGCCATTGGCCGCACGGTCGTCGGCGTGCAGGCAGCCGGTCAAAGGAGCTGGGATGTACCCGTGGGGTCTTCAGGAAAAATGGGCAACAGGGCGGATCCACCATTGCCCGAACGATTGGGCGTTACAGATACTTGAGTTGCAGGGTCGCTGAGCCGTCGATCAGCACGTCGTCGGTCAGGGTCAGTTCCCTGGTGCTGGCGATTTGAGTGGTTATTCGAAGATCCAGGGTCAGGTCTTTCACCCGGAGCGGCGTACTGGTGTCGTCCATGGCGCCGACTGCCCAAAGATTGTCGGCATCCCAGTAATCCTTGATCCAGGTTTTTCCGCCGTCCGTCGATGCAATATGTTGTACGTCGACTCCGTCGGCCCTCATATTCAACGCATCAACCATGAAGCTGCCCAGCTTCTCGCCTGCATTGGTCAGGCCCAGTCCAAATTGACTGCGCGTGCCCCAGGCGGTACCGGCCCGATGGTCGATCGGAGAAAAGTAATACTGAACCGGCGCATCGCAGTTCACGGCCATTTGCAGCGCTAGTTTGGGCAAAGTAGTGGGGTTGTCGGGCCGGAGGTCTTTCGCGGAAATTTTGCCATGATCGACAATGCCTCCCCCGGACAGAGTCGGCGTGCACGCACTTGGGGTGATGACGCCAGTGACGGTCAAGTCGGTGCTGGCGGCAAAAACGGGCGAAGCTGTCGTCAGGAGTAATGCAGTGCAGAGTGCGCTTAACGTCTTGTTCATGCAGGGGCTCTTTTCGGCAAAAGGGGATCAGGGATTGAGGCGCAATTTAGACGGGTGCAGTCAGCGATTTGAATGCAACAAATACGAAAAGCGATAGCACTGTTTATGTAGAGATGTATTGGGTGATGGCGGATGCACCGATTGCTGGTCGCCCACTGCTGTAGGTTTTTGCGTTGTGCAATGTATGAATAATCTGAAAGTTTGTAAGGTAAAAGCACTGGCCCTTGAATACGTTGACTGAACCCGTTTTCGGCGTCTGGCGAGGCATTGTGGGAGGGAGAAAACGGCGTTAATTTCCGCGCCCTTCAATCACAAGCAGGAGACCTCCCACTATGCGAGTCGTAATTGCTGACGACCACAGCGTCGTCCGCATCGGGCTGCGGATATTGATCAATGCCACCCGGCGATGCGTCATCGTCGCTGAGGCTGAGGGTACCGATAGCCTGATGCGCGTTCTTTCGGATACACCGTGCGATCTGTTGATCACCGATTTCTCGATGCCGGGAGGACGGCAGGCCGATGGTTTGAAAATGTTGAGTACGATTCGGCGCGACCATCCGGCATTGCCGGTCATTGTGCTGACGATGTTTACCAGCGTCGCGACAGCGAGGGCGGCGCTGGCTCAGGGGGTGCGGGCCATTGTCGCCAAATCCGCGTCGGAGACTGAACTGCCCCTGGCGATCAAAGCGGCGGGGGTGGGGCGCCGCTACATCAGTGAGTCATTGCGAACACTGCTGGCTGACACAGGCAGCCAGATGATTGAGTTGCCGTTGTCGGCCAAAGAGCATGAAGTGGTGAGAATGCTGGCCTGCGGCATGACCGTCAGCGAAATTGCCAGTCACTTCCAGCGCAGTGTGTCGACCATCAGTAAACAAAAAAACATGGCCATGCACCGCTTGGGCATCTCCACGGATGCCGAGCTTTTTTCCTACGCCCGTGACAGCGGAATGTCGCCCTAGACGCTCAGCGCAGGAGCGGTCCCGCTATTCTCGCGGCGAATGCCCATAGCGTTCGGCTCATTCGCAGACTATCGTGCAGGCCATCTTTCGAAAATATTTTGCAACAACAGGGGCCTGCCCATGAGTGACGTCCACAGCGCATTGATCACCCGTTTCTACCAGGCCTTCCAGCGCCTGGATGCCGAGGCCATGGCTGCCTGCTATACCGATGACGTGGTGTTCAGTGATCCGGCGTTTGGCGAGCTGCACGGCCGTGATGCCAGCGACATGTGGCGCATGCTGACCACCCGGGCCAAGGATTTCTCCCTGAGTTTCGATAACGTGCGCGCCGATGAGCGCACCGGCGCTGCCCATTGGGTGGCGACCTACCTGTTCAGTCAAACCGGAAACGTTGTGGTCAATGAGATTCAGGCGCGTTTTGTCTTCCGTGACGGCAAGATTTGCGAGCATCACGACAGCTTCGATCTGTGGAAGTGGTCGCGTCAGGCGCTGGGTTTCAAAGGCCTGCTGCTCGGTTGGACGCCGTTGGTGAGTAACGCTGTGCGTGCTCAGGCCTTGAAGGGGCTGAGGGCATTCCAGGCCAGCCGCTGATAAGATCGCGACTTGTTTCCCTTTCAAGCACTGATCGTTACGTGAACGCCCCCAGCGAAAACCCTGTCGACACCGTCACTGCGGTGAGCAAACCCTGGTTCGTCTATCTCGTGCGCGCGGCCAATGGTTCGCTCTACTGCGGGATCAGCGACGATCCCGTGCGTCGCTTCGCCAAGCATCAAAGCGGCAAAGGGGCACGCTTCTTCCTGTCCAGCCCGGCCATGGCGCTGGTCTACACCGAAGTCTGTCGCGACAAGAGCGAAGCGTTGCGCCAGGAACGCCTGATCAAGAAGCTCAAGAAAAGCGCCAAGGAATGCCTGGTGGCCAGCGCGGCCGCAGGCTTATCACTCTGACTGATCAGGTCCCATCAGGCAGATCTGTAGGCTGCTAACCGATTGCGCGTTAAGCTGCGACTTCCTATTCGTGCGGCGGAGCCGAGCATGTCCGAGTTGATCCTGCATCATTACCCGACGTCCCCATTTGCCGAAAAGGCGCGATTGCTGCTGGGTTTCAAGGGGCTGTCCTGGCGCTCGGTGAAGATCTCACCGGTGATGCCCAAACCTGATCTGACCGCGTTGACCGGTGGCTATCGCAAGACCCCGGTGCTGCAGATCGGTGCGGATATTTATTGCGATACTTCGTTGATCGCCCGTCGATTGGAGCAGGAAAAAGCCTTGCCGGCGTTCTTCCCGGAAGGACAGGAAATGATCGCCGCCAGCTTCGCCAGCTGGGCCGATTCGGTGGTGTTCCAGCATGCGGTCAGCCTGGTGTTTCAGCCGGAGTCGATCGCGGTGCGCTTTGGCAACCTGTCACCGGAGGCGATCAAGGCCTTTATCGCCGACCGCGCCGGGCTGTTCAGCGGTGGCAGTGCGACACGCCTGTCGGCGGAACAAGCCAGGCATCAATGGCCGACGATCATGTCTCGGCTGGAGCAACAGCTGCAGCGTGAGGAGGGGGATTACCTGTTTGGCGAGCCGTCGATTGCCGACTTCGCCCTGGCGCATTCGCTATGGTTTCTAAAGGCGACGCCCGTGACGTCTCCGCTTGTGGATAACTATCCTGCGGTGACCGCGTGGCATGCCCGTGTGTTGGGGTTCGGCCATGGCGCTTCGAGCGAGATGAGCTCCGAAGAGGCGCTGCAAGTGGCGCGAACGTCCACCCCGGCGGCATTGCCGGATGAGCAGTTCGATGAGCCGAATGGTTTCAAGGCTGGCCAGCCAGTGGTGATTGCTGCGACCGACTATGGCGTCGATCCGGTGGCGGGTGAGTTGTTGTTTGCCGGTCGCGAGGAGTTGATTCTTCGTCGCGAAGACGAGCGTGGCGGTGTGTTGCATGTGCACTTCCCGCGGTTTGGTTTCCGGATCGAAGCACAGTAACTGCCAACCGCTGATTATCTGGTGGCTCGATAACCTGTGGGGGCTGGCAGGCCAGCTCCCACAAAGGGTAAGTCAGTTTGAGCGGTTACTTCAGGGCCGCCAGGATCGCATCCGGGTCATATTTGCGAATCAGCGTGCCGTTCACATCGATGATCGGAATCCCGCCGCCGCCCAGCGCTACATAGTCCTTGCGCGCCACAGCATCCTTTTCGATATCGAATTCCTTGTAAGGAATGTTCCTTTGATCGAGAAAGCGTCGGGTCTGTTTGCAGTAGCCGCACCAGTCCGTGCTGTAGATCACGACATTGGCTTTGAGCTGCATCTGCTCGGACACCAGTCGGGTCGGATCCATCAGGCGCTCGATCTTGCCCCAATTCTGGTAGACCACGACCACCAGCAGGATCAGCAGGCATTTCTTCAACACATTGCCCAGCATCAGTTGCGACGCTTGAGCTGGTCGGTGAGCGAGGTGGGCAGGCCCTTGATGATCAGCGTACCGGCCTCTTCGTCATACTCGATCTTCGAGCCCAGCAAATGCGCCTCGAAACTGATCGACAGGCCTTCGGCGCGACCGGTGAAGCGGCGGAACTGGTTCAGGGTGCGCTTATCGGCCGGGATTTCCGGCGACAGGCCGTAATCCTTGTTGCGGATGTGGTCGTAGAAGGCTTTCGGGCGTTCTTCGTCGATCAGCTCCGACAGCTCTTCCAGGCCCATGGGCTCGCCCAGTTTGGCCTGGCTGCTGGCGTAATCCACCAGGGTCTTGGTTTTTTCGCGGGCGGAGTCTTCCGGCAGATCTTCGCTTTCGACGAAGTCACTGAACGCCTTGAGCAGCGTGCGGGTTTCGCCCGGGCCGTCGACGCCTTCCTGGCAGCCGATGAAGTCGCGGAAATACTCCGAAACCTTTTTGCCGTTCTTGCCTTTGATGAACGAAATGTACTGCTTGGACTGCTTGTTGTTCTGCCACTCGGACACGTTGATCCGCGCCGCCAGGTGCAACTGGCCCAGGTCCAGGTGACGGGACGGGGTCACGTCCAGTTGATCGGTCACCGCGACGCCCTCGCTGTGGTGCAGCAGGGCAATCGCCAGATAGTCGGTCATGCCTTGTTGGTAGTGCGCAAACAGGACGTGGCCGCCGACCGAGAGGTTGGATTCCTCCATCAGTTTTTGCAGATGTTCCACCGCCACGCGACTGAACGCCGTGAAGTCCTTGCCGCCATCAAGGTATTCCTTCAGCCAGCCGCTGAATGGAAAGGCCCCGGACTCCGGATGAAACAGCCCCCAGGCTTTGCCTTGTTTGGCGTTATAGCTTTCATTGAGGTCGGCGAGCATGTTCTCGATGGCGGCGGACTCGGCCAGTTCCGATTCGCGGGCGTGGAGAACTGCAGGTGTGCCGTCGGGTTTTTTGTCGATCAGGTGGACGATGCAATGACGGATCGGCATGGGCTTCTCGGCTGGTTGAAGAGAGGAGGGCGTGCTCCCCCGAAAAAGCGCTCAGTGTACCGCAACCGCTGGTTTTGGCGCGGAGCGAAGGCCAATTCCACGGTGACCGGCGGTGCTTATGCGATTTTTTCCCGGTTTAGAGCAATAAAGCTGACCAAATGGGTAGCTAGAGGCGGATATTTCCCCGTCTCTGTGCTAGTTTTGCCCGGTCTTACGCGAAGTCACTGCGTTAAGCGTGCATTCAGCATTTGTCAGGTCGAACCAAACCCTGATTTCGGTATCTATAACCCCGATCCAGTGGTTATTTGGCCGAGGGTGCCAGATCCAGAAGATCGGGCTCGATGGCTGACACTGCACTCTGCAATCCATATGAATTTGATAGGGAAGGAACACTACATGGCTCTTACTAAAGACCAACTGATCGCCGACATCGCTGAAGCTATCGACGCGCCAAAAACCACCGCGCGTAACGCTCTGGACCAACTGGGCCAAATCGTTGCCGATCAGCTGGAAAACGGCGGCGAAATCACTCTGCCAGGTATCGGCAAGCTGAAAGTGACTGAGCGTCCTGCCCGTACTGGCCGTAACCCTTCGACTGGCGCTGCCATCGAAATCGCTGCCAAGAAAGTGATCAAGCTGGTTGTGGCCAAAGGCCTGACCGACGCTGTTAACAAGTAAGACTTGTTAAAAGAAACCGTGCGCCGGAGCAGTCCGGGCACGGTTTTTTTGTGCCCGTCAAAAAGATCTGCGCCAGGTGGATCGATGTAACACTTTGTTTATTTAGCTGCATGACGTTTTGCCTCCTGATATTTCAGTGGCGATCATTTCTGGTAACAAATTTATGGGCGTGTCGGTTAAATATCAATTCGGCTTTTTAGTGTGAATTGAATAAGTCAGTTTTCTCTGTCTATCTAGCGAAATTTCCCACACAACTGATAGTTGAGTGTATGCCGTGGATCGGTAGTATCGATCTGGTGTCGCGCTCGGCTTTGCGTAAAAAGCCAAAAACTCAATTCTGGTTGTTAGTTACAGGGACGTTTTATGAAACTTAAACAGTTGGTGATGTGTGTGTCGATTCTGTTGTCCGGTCAGGCCTGGGCAAGTGTCACGGAGTACTGCCCAAGCCCTTCAGACATCAAGGAGTTGGCCTCGGGTGTCTACAAAGCCCCCACGGCCAGCGGTGACGGCGAGTGGTATGGCGTGTCTCAGGGCGGCCAGGGACCGGTGGGTGAGTTCGAGTTGGCGATCTTCATGCCTCACAAGGATGTCGAGGGGAATACCGTCATAGGGGAAGTCCAGCGTTGTGGTTACAGGCTGCAAAAGGGCGGCGCGGTGGATATGAAGTTCAAAAGGGAAGGGACTGTCGCGAGTATTGACGCCGGCGGGTCGTGGGAAGAGTGGAACTCACGGTACTACTGCGATAACAAAGAAGTGCGCGGGTGCGCATTCAAAGAGATCGTCAGGCCAGCGAAGCGCTGATGTATAGCCTGTTTGGCTTGGGCCACCTGGCGAGTTGCAATCAAAGGCTGCGTTCACACTGTTAGTAAGTAAGGCGTGTAAAAAACCGTGCACCGGATTAACCGGGCACGGTTTTTTGTTCACAGTAGTGATTTGTCCCAAGGCAAGTCACTGCGATGTTCTGTTATTCCGTTGAAGCCTTTGCCCAGCGCGCCTGACGCCAGGCCTGTTGCTGCGCCTTGGTCTGGAACGTCCAGGCGACGAAGCGACTCTGCTTCTGACCCTGGGACATTTCCACCACTCGGCTTTCCAGTGCGCCCGCCTTTTTCAGGGCGGTCTGGATCGCAGGCAGGTTCGAGGCCTTCGACACCAGTGTGCTGAACCACAGCACCTGTTGCCCCACCTGCGCGCTCTCGCTGATCAATTGCGTGACAAACCGTGCCTCGCCACCCTCACACCACAACTCCGCCGCCTGACCGCCAAAATTCAACACCGGCAGTTTGCGCTTCGGATCGGCCTTGCCCAGCGCGCGCCATTTACGCGTGCTGCCTCGGGTCGCTTCCTCAAGGGACGAATGGAACGGCGGGTTGCACATAGTCAGGTCAAACCGCTCGGCGTTTTCGAGCAGGCCCAGCAGGATCTGTTTCGGGTTGCTCTGCTGACGGATCTGAATGGCCTTGTTCAATCCGTTGGACTGAATAATGGCTTTGGCGGCGGCGATGGCGGTGGCGTCGATCTCCGAACCGAGGAACTGCCAGCGATAGTCGCTATGACCGATCAGCGGATACACACAGTTGGCGCCCATGCCGACATCCAGGACCTTCACTGCTGCGCCACGGGGGATCACACCGTCATTGCCGCTGGCCAGCAGGTCGGCCAGAAAGTGCACGTAATCCGCACGTCCCGGCACTGGCGGACACAGATAGTCGGCCGGAATGTCCCAATGGGCGATGCCATAGAACGACTTGAGCAGCGCCCGATTGAACACCCGCACCGCATCCGGGCTGGCGAAGTCGATGCTTTCCTTGCCATACGGGTTGGTGATCACGAACTGCTTCAATTCCGGCGTGGTTTTGATCAGTGCCGGGAAGTCGTAGCGACCCTGGTGGCGATTGCGCGGATGCAGGCTGGCCTTCTCGCGTGGTTCAGCGGCTTTGGCTGCCTTGGTCGGTTCAGGCTTTTGGCGCGCAGGTTTGGGGGGGCGGGGGGCAGTCATGGGTGTGGTCGATTCGGGCATGGCTAAAAGTGGCGGGTATTGTCCCACATCTGCCTCCATGACGCGGTACAGGCTTTCTGAACCGGCTTGCCGGCGAAAGAGGCTGTAAGGCCTGCGGTGATCTGTCGGGCGTTTCGCTGGCAAGCCAGCTCCTACAAATTGCGGGTATGAAAAAGGGAGGCCACCCGGGCCTCCCTGTTTCATTGCGACTTGCCGTTACAGACTGGCAATCCGCGCGTGTTGCTCCGCCAGCTTGCCCAGAGCCTGTTCGGCTTCGGCCAGCTTGGCGCGTTCTTTCTCGATGACCTCAGCCGGTGCCTTGTCGACGAAGCCGGCGTTTGACAGCTTGCCGCCAACCCGTTGCACTTCGCCTTGCAGGCGCTGGATTTCCTTGTCCAGACGCGCCAGTTCCGCACCCTTGTCGATCAGGCCGGCCATCGGTACCAGCACTTCCATCTCGCCGACCAGCGCGGTCGCCGACAGTGGCGCTTCTTCGCCCGTTGCCAGTACGGTGATCGATTCGAGGCGCGCCAGTTTTTTCAGCAAGGCTTCGTTTTCAGTGAGGCGACGCTGGTCCTCGGCGCTGACGTTCTTCAGGAACAGCGGCAGCGGTTTGCCCGGACCGATGTTCATTTCGCCACGGATGTTACGCGTGCCGAGCATCAGGCCCTTGAGCCATTCGATGTCGTCTTCGGCGGCCTGATCAATGCGTGTTTCATTGGCCACCGGCCAGGGTTGCAGCATGATCGTCTTGCCTTCGATGCCGGCCAGCGGCGCAATGCGCTGCCAGATTTCTTCGGTGATGAACGGCATGAACGGATGGGCCAGACGCAGGGCCACTTCCAGCACGCGAACCAGGGTGCGGCGAGTGCCGCGCTGACGCTCGACCGGTGCATTCTCGTCCCACAGCACAGGCTTGGACAGTTCCAGGTACCAGTCGCAGTACTGGTTCCAGATGAACTCATACAAGGCTTGGGCGGCCAGGTCGAAGCGGAACTGGTCCAGTTGGCGGGTCACTTCGGCTTCGGTGCGTTGCAGTTGCGAGATGATCCAGCGGTCAGCCAGGGACAGTTCGTAGGCTTCGCCGTTCTGGCCACAGTCTTCGCCCTTGTCCAGCACGTAACGCGCGGCGTTCCAGATCTTGTTGCAGAAGTTGCGGTAGCCTTCGACGCGGCCCATGTCGAACTTGATGTCGCGACCGGTGGACGCCAGCGAGCAGAAGGTGAAACGCAGGGCGTCGGTGCCGTAGCTGGCGATGCCGTCGGCGAATTCTTCGCGGGTCTGCTTCTCGATCTTCTTTGCCAGTTTCGGCTGCATCATGCCGGAGGTGCGTTTGCTGACCAGCTCTTCCAGTTCGATACCGTCGATGATGTCCAGTGGGTCAAGGACGTTGCCCTTGGACTTGGACATCTTCTGGCCCTGGCCATCACGCACCAGACCGTGCACATAAACCGTCTTGAACGGAACCTGCGGCGTGCCGTCTTCGTTCTTCACCAAATGCATGGTGAGCATGATCATCCGGGCAACCCAGAAGAATATGATGTCGAAGCCGGTCACCAGCACGTCGGTGGAGTGGAATTTCTTCAGGAATTCGGTTTGCTCAGGCCAGCCGAGCGTCGAGAAGGTCCACAGGCCCGAACTGAACCAGGTGTCGAGAACGTCGTTGTCCTGTTGCAGTGCAACGTCCGGACCGAGGTTGTGCTTGGCACGCACTTCGGCTTCGTCGCGGCCGACGTAGACCTTGCCCGATTCGTCGTACCAGGCCGGGATCCGGTGGCCCCACCACAGCTGGCGGCTGATGCACCAATCCTGAATGTCGCGCATCCAGGAGAAGTACATGTTTTCGTACTGCTTGGGCACGAACTGGATGCGGCCGTCTTCAACGGCGGCAATGGCGGGCTCGGCCAAAGGCTTGGTGGACACGTACCACTGGTCGGTCAACCACGGCTCGATGATGGTGCCGGAGCGGTCGCCTTTCGGGACTTTCAGGGCGTGATCGTCAACGCTGACCAGCAGGCCTGCGGCTTCGAACGCGGCGACGATCTGCTTGCGGGCTTCGAAACGGTCGAGACCGGCGTATTCGGCCGGGATCTTGCCGTCGATGCTTTCGTTCAGCGTGCCGTCGAGGTTGAATACCTGGGCGGCTGGCAGGACGTTGGCGTTCTTGTCGAAGATGTTCAGCAGCGGCAGGTTGTGGCGCTTGCCGACTTCGTAGTCGTTGAAATCGTGGGCCGGGGTGATTTTCACGCAGCCGGTGCCGAATTCAGGGTCGCAGTAATCGTCGGCGATGATCGGGATGCGGCGGCCGACCAGCGGCAACTCGACAAATTTGCCGATCAGGGCTTTGTAGCGTTCGTCGTTCGGGTTCACGGCCACGGCGGCGTCGCCGAGCATGGTTTCCGGACGAGTCGTCGCGACGATCAGGTAATCGTTGCCTTCAGCGGTTTTGGCGCCATCGGCCAGCGGGTATTTCAGGTTCCACAGGAAACCTTTCTCATCGTGGTTTTCCACTTCGAGGTCGGAAATCGCCGTGTGAAGCTTGGTGTCCCAGTTGACCAGGCGCTTGCCGCGATAGATCAGACCGTCTTCGTGCAGGCGTACGAAGGCTTCTTTCACCGCTTCCGACAGGCCGTCGTCCATGGTGAATCGCTCGCGGCTCCAGTCGACGGACGAGCCTAGGCGGCGGATCTGACGGCTGATGTTGCCGCCGGATTCATCTTTCCATTCCCAGACTTTTTCGAGGAATTTCTCGCGCCCCAGGTCGTGGCGGCTCTGGCCTTTGGCTTCGAGTTGACGCTCCACCAGCATCTGCGTGGCGATACCGGCGTGGTCGGTGCCCGGCTGCCACAGGGTGTTGCGACCCTGCATGCGGCGGAAACGGATCAGGGCGTCCATGATCGCGTTGTTGAAGCCGTGACCCATGTGCAGGCTGCCGGTGACGTTCGGCGGCGGGATCATGATGGTGTAGGACTCGCCCGCGCCTTGCGGGGCGAAGTAATTCTCTGACTCCCAGGTGTTGTACCAGGAGGTTTCAATGGCGTGCGGCTGGTAGGTCTTATCCATGCGCGGCGGGACCCTATTGGCATTTATTCAGGAAAAGCCGATGAGTATAGCGGGGATATACTGTTACGCGTAGAGCGGGGCGGTAACGGGTGGGGAAAATTCGCGACCGGTTGGGGATATGTTTTGCCAATCAGGACGCCATCGCGGGCAAGCCACGCTCCCACAGGTTCTTTGTCGTGCAATTCCGTGACCGACTTCAATCCTGTGGGAGCGGGCTTGCCCGCGATGGCGATCGGTCAGGCGACCCGATTCAAATCGTTATGCCGGGTTTCTTTCAGACACAGCACCGCAATCAAGCTCAGCACCGCTGCCCCGGATACATACCCGCCGACATAACTCAAACCGCCCATCGCCACCAGTTTTTGCGCGAAAAACGGCGCCGCCGAGGCCCCCACAATGCCGCCCAGGTTGTAGGCGGCCGAGGCGCCCGTGTAGCGCACGTGGGTCGGAAACAATTCCGGCAACAGAGCGCCCATTGGCGCAAACGTCACGCCCATCAGAAACAGTTCGATGCACAGGAACAGCGCCACGCCCCAGGTTGAGCCCTGGGTCAGCAGGGGTTCCATCAAGAACCCGGACAGAATGGCCAGCACGCCACCGATGATCAGCACCGGCTTGCGCCCGAAGCGGTCACTGGCCCAGGCCGAGAGCGGCGTGGCGGCGGCCATGAACAGCACGGCGAAGCACAGCAGGCCGAGAAAGGTTTCGCGGCTGTAGCCGAGTGTGGCCACACCATAGCTCAGCGAAAACACGGTCGAGATGTAGAACAGCGCGTAGCACACCACCATCGAACCGGCTCCCAGCAAAACCGGCGCCCAGTATTGGCTGAACAGCTCAATCAGCGGGATCCTCACCCGTTCCTGGCGTGCCATGGCGCTGGCGAACACTGGAGTTTCGTGGAGCTTGAGGCGCACATACAGCCCGACCATCACCAGTACGGCGCTGAGCAGAAACGGAATCCGCCAGCCCCAGGAGCGGAACTGTTCGTCGTTCAGGGCCATGGCCAGTGTCAGGAACAGGCCGTTCGCCGCCAGAAAACCGATGGAAGGGCCCAATTGCGGGAACATGCCGAACCACGCACGTTTGCCTTTGGGCGCGTTTTCCGTGGCCAGCAAGGCGGCACCGCCCCATTCGCCACCCAGTCCCAAACCCTGGCCGAAGCGCAGCACGCAGAGCAGGATCGGCGCCCAGGCCCCAATGCTGTCGTAGCCCGGCAGCACGCCGATCAGCGTGGTGCACACCCCCATCAAGAGCAGGGAGGCCACCAGGGTGGACTTGCGGCCGATACGGTCGCCGAAGTGACCGAACAGCGCCGAACCCAGTGGGCGTGCAAGGAATGCGATGCCGAACGTGAGGAATGCCGAAAGCATCTGCGCCGTGCCGGATGTCTGCGGAAAGAATACCGGGCCGATCACCAGTGCGGCTGCGGTGGCATAGACGTAGAAATCGTAGAACTCGATGGCGGTGCCGATGAAACTCGCCGTGGCCACGCGGGTGGCGGAGTTCGTCGGTTGCGCGGGTGTGGAATCACTGTAAGTCGTGCTGGTCGTCATGCGGTTATCCCTGACAGTCATGTGCCCCAGTGGAGCGAATTATTATGGTCGATACCCAGGGATGTGGGTGGAGGCGCGGTCGCCATTCCAGGTAGGAACAGTCGTCGGTTTGTTGCGGATATTACGGGTGGTCGGGCCGAAACCCGTGGTGTGCAGGGTAAGCACAGGGGCGGCGCGGCTTGGGTAAGCGGCTCGATTATAGGAAGGTGGCTAACGATTCAACAAGGGGCTTGGGGTAGCGTGGTTTTCAGTGGCGAGGGAGCTTGCACCCTCGCCACAGGGGAAGTTGCACCGAATTCTAGATCACCACCGGCATCGGGGTGGTCTGCCAGATCAGTACCCGTGTCACCCGATTGTCCTCGGTCTCGAGGATTTCCAGGCGATAACGACCGATCTTCAGGCATACCGCGCTCTCGGGGATGGTTTCCAGCGCCTCGGTCACCAGACCGTTCAGGGTTTTCGGGCCGTCGCTTGGCAGATGCCAGCCCAGGCTCTTGTTGAGTTCGCGTATCGAGGCGGCGCCCTCGATGACCAGGCGGCCGTCGGCCTGGGGATGGATGTGCGGGTTGTTCAGGCTTTGCTGGCTTTCGAACTCGCCGACGATTTCTTCGAGAATGTCTTCCAGGGTCACGATGCCGAGCACCTCGCCGTACTCGTCGACCACCATGCCCAGTCGGCGTTGCTGTTTGTGGAAATTCAGCAGTTGCAGTTGCAGTGGCGTGCTTTCGGGCACGAAGTAAGGTTCGCGACTGGCAGCCAGCAGTGCTTCCAGGGTCAGGCTCGCATCGGGCAGCAAGTGGCCGATTTGCCGGGTGTTGAGCACGGCTTCGACCTGATTGATATCGCTGTGGAATACCGGCAGGCGGGTGCGCTTGTTGTGGCGCAGTTGCTCGATGATTTCCTCGATGGGATCGTCAAGGTTGATCCCGTCGACTTCACTGCGCGGTACCAGAATGTCGTTGACCGTGATGTTGTCCAGCGCATGGATGCCTGGCAGCGAGTGCGGACGGCAGATGGCGGGTTCGCGATCGTCGTATTGGGCTTTCGGTGGCTCGTCTTCGCTCTGTTGCACCACTTTGGCTTTGCGCGCGAGCGGTCGCAGCAGCAATTGGCTGGTGGCGTTGAGCAGCCAGGCTGCCGGGTAGATGATCTTCAGCGGGATGCGCAGCAGGTTGTTGCCCAGGGCCAGGATCGCATCCGGATGGCGGGTGGCGAGGGCACGTGGCAGGTAATCGGCGAACACCAGCAAAATGGCGGTCGCACCCAGGCAGGCCACCCACGGGCCCTTTTCGGCCCAGGTAAAAATGGCCAGCAAGGTGCTGATGACCACCACCAGTGCACGGCACAGGGTGTTGCACAGGATCAGGCTGTTGAGCGGAAAGCTCAGCCTGGCCAGCGGCTTGTCGCTTGAGCGTGTGGCAATGCGCCGGGCCAGCACATGCTGGTAAGCAGCCTCAATGGCGGTAAACAGCACCGACCATAAAATCAGCAGGGCCACTACAGCGAGCATCGGCCCTATGGGCAAGTCGTCCATTAATACCGCCCGTCAGATATGCAGGATGTATTCACGAACCAGCTTGCTGCCAAAATACGCCAGCATCAGCAGGCAGAAACCGGCAAGGGTCCAGCGAATGGCTTTATGTCCGCGCCAGCCGAGGCGGTTACGACCCCAGAGCAGTACGCTGAAGACGATCCAGGCCAGGCAGGCCAGCAAGGTTTTATGTACCAGATGCTGGGCAAACAGGTTTTCGACGAACAACCAGCCCGAGATCAGCGACAGGGACAGCAGGGTCCAGCCGGCCCAGAGGAAGCCGAACAGCAGGCTTTCCATGGTTTGCAGCGGCGGGAAGTTCTTGATCAGTCCCGACGGGTGCTTGTGCTTGAGTTGATGGTCCTGAACCAGCAGCAGCAAGGCCTGGAACACCGCGATGGTGAACATGCCGTAGGCGAGGATCGACAGCAGGATATGAGCGAGGATGCCCGGCTCTTCATCAATGATCTGTACGGTGCCGGCCGGAGCGAATTGCGCAAGCAATGCTGTTGCGGCCCCCAGAGGGAACAGCAATACCAGCAGGTTTTCCACCGGTATGCGCGAGCAGGCCAGGAGGGTCAGGGCTATGACGGCCACCGCAATCAGGCTGGCGGCGCTGAAGAAGTCCAGACCCAGGCCGATTGGCGTCAATAAATGTGTGACCAGGCTGGCGCCATGGGCCAGCACCGCCAGCACGCCGAGCGTGACGAGCAGGCGTTTGTTCGCCTTGGCGCCGTTGGCCAGGCGAGTGCCCTGATAGAAAGTCGCAGCGGCATATAAGCAGGCGGCGGCGAGGGTGGTTAGCAAACTGGGTGACAAAGGGAGCATAAGTCCTGTTAGGCAAGCCCGAAAGCCGATGAGTTTGGCATAGAACCCACACGGCACGAAAGTGCGAGGTGTCCGCCAGACGCAGTCTTCGCTATAATCCGCGACCTGCCCACGCCGCAGGCTCGCCGAGTACACGTTCAGTCCGGTCTGGGCCGCCACTATCCCGGTCTACACAGGGCCTGAAAGGATCGCGCAATGTTTGAAAACTTAACCGACCGTCTCTCGCAGACGCTGCGCCATGTCACCGGCAAGGCCAAGCTGACCGAGGACAACATCAAAGACACCCTGCGTGAAGTGCGCATGGCGTTGCTTGAAGCCGACGTCGCCTTGCCGGTGGTCAAAGACTTCGTCAATTCGGTCAAGGAACGCGCTGTCGGCACCGAGGTGTCGCGCAGCCTGACGCCGGGCCAGGCCTTCGTGAAGATCGTCCAGGCCGAACTCGAAAGCCTGATGGGCGCGGCCAACGAAGACCTGAATCTGAGCGCCGTTCCGCCTGCCGTGATCCTGATGGCCGGCTTGCAGGGCGCTGGTAAAACCACCACCGCCGGCAAGCTCGCGCGCTTTCTTAAGGAACGCAAGAAGAAGTCGGTCATGGTTGTGTCCGCGGACGTGTACCGTCCAGCGGCGATCAAACAGCTGGAAATGCTTGCGGGCGAAGTCGGCGTCACCTTCTTCCCTTCCGACCTGACCCAGAAGCCGGTCGAGATCGCGCAAGCCGCTATTAAAGAAGCAAAACTCAAATTCATCGACGTGGTGATCGTCGATACCGCCGGCCGCCTGCACATCGATGAAGAGATGATGGGCGAGATCAAGGCGCTGCATGCCGCGATCAACCCGGTCGAGACGCTGTTCGTGGTCGACGCCATGACCGGCCAGGATGCCGCCAACACGGCCAAGGCCTTCGGCGATGCGCTGCCATTGACCGGTGTGATCCTGACCAAGGTTGACGGCGACGCCCGTGGCGGTGCGGCCCTTTCGGTGCGCGCCATCACCGGCAAGCCGATCAAGTTCATCGGTATGGGCGAGAAGAGCGAAGCGCTCGATCCGTTCCACCCTGAGCGTATTGCTTCGCGGATCCTCGGCATGGGTGACGTGCTCAGCCTGATCGAGCAGGCAGAAGCCACCCTCGACAAGGACAAGGCCGACAAACTGGCCAAGAAGCTGAAGAAGGGCAAGGGTTTCGACCTCGAGGACTTCCGCGATCAGCTGCAACAGATGAAAAACATGGGCGGCCTCGGCGGCCTCATGGACAAACTGCCGAACATGGGCGGTGTGAACCTGGCGCAGATGGGCAATGCCCAGAGCGCGGCAGAAAAACAATTCAAGCAGATGGAAGCCATCATCAACTCCATGACCCCGGCCGAGCGTCGTGACCCTGAGCTGATCAGCGGTTCGCGCAAGCGTCGTATCGCCATGGGTTCCGGCACGCAAGTGCAGGACATCGGTCGCTTGATCAAGCAGCACAAGCAGATGCAGAAGATGATGAAGAAATTCTCCGCGAAAGGCGGAATGGCCAAAATGATGCGCGGCATGGGCGGTATGTTGCCCGGCGGCGGCATGCCGAAAATGTAAAGAATACGCGCGAGAGCTTGCTCTGGCGCAGCCCACAGGGAAGTGGGATCTCCAGCAAACCCGCATAGGCGGGAGCTGATCGGCCGTTTTCAACGACGGCTCTATGGCAAATCTGCATGGTGGCCAACAGGCGCCGGAAAAAGTCATTTGCAAAAGTCCGGATATTCCTTAGAATATGCGGCCTTTCGGGCACCCATGCCCGCTGTGCATTTAGATTTGCAGCACCGACTACAGGAACGATGTTCACATGCTAACAATCCGTCTTGCCCTTGGCGGCTCCAAAAAGCGCCCGTTTTACCACTTGACCGTAACCGACAGCCGCAACCCGCGCGACGGTTCGCACAAGGAACAGGTTGGTTTCTTCAACCCGGTTGCTCGTGGTCAAGAAGTCCGTCTGTCCGTGAACCAAGAGCGCGTAGCCTACTGGCTGAGCGTTGGTGCACAACCTTCTGAGCGCGTTGCTCAGTTGTTGAAGGAATCTGCTAAGGCTGCGGCCTGAGCAATATGAACGCGACGCCAGCTGTTGCTGATGATTTGATCGTTATCGGCAAGATTTATTCGGTTCACGGCGTTCGCGGCGAAGTGAAGGTGTATTCCTTTACTGATCCGATTAAGAACCTGCTGGATTACAAAACCTGGACGCTCAAGCGTGACGGCAATGTAAAGCAGGTAGAGCTGGTCAGCGGACGCGGGAACGACAAGTTCCTGGTCGCAAAGCTCAAGGGTCTCGATGATCGTGAGGAAGCTCGTCTTCTGGCCGGTTATGAGATCTGTGTGCCGCGCAACCTGTTCCCTGAACTGACCGACGGCGAGTACTACTGGTACCAGCTGGAAGGTCTCAAGGTTATCGACACCCTCGGACAACTGTTCGGGAAGATCGATCACCTGCTCGAGACCGGCTCGAATGATGTCATGGTGGTCAAGCCTTGCGCTGGCAGCCTGGATGATCGCGAACGCCTGTTGCCCTATACCGAGCAATGCGTGTTGGCTGTCGACCTGGCCGCAGGCGAGATGAAGGTGGATTGGGATGCGGATTTCTAAGCGTGGCTAACTTGCGCGTAGAAGTGATCAGTTTGTTTCCCGAGATGTTCTCCGCCATCAGCGAGTACGGCATCACCAGTCGTGCGGTGAAACAGGGGCTCTTGCAGCTCACCTGTTGGAATCCGCGAGACTACACGACGGATCGACATCACACTGTGGATGATCGCCCATTTGGCGGTGGTCCGGGCATGGTGATGAAGATCAAGCCCCTGGAAGATGCTCTGGTTCAAGCCAAGGCAG
Source organism: Pseudomonas sp. TE12234 (assembly GCF_054061835.1). NCBI lineage: Bacteria > Pseudomonadati > Pseudomonadota > Gammaproteobacteria > Pseudomonadales > Pseudomonadaceae > Pseudomonas > Pseudomonas sp. TE12234. The sequence goes on along the minus strand of NZ_JBSSEP010000012.1, from coordinate 1,040 downwards.
CCGCCGGGGAGGGCGCGAAGGTGATTTACCTGTCGCCCCAAGGCCGCCAACTGACTCAGTCGGCGGTGCGCGAGTTGGCGAATCTGGATGCATTGATCCTGATTGCCGGCCGCTATGAAGGCATTGACGAGCGTTTTATTGATGCTCATGTCGATGAAGAGTGGTCGATTGGCGACTATGTACTGTCTGGCGGTGAGCTGCCGGCGATGGTCCTGATCGATGCGGTTACACGACTGCTGCCTGGAGCTTTAGGGCATGCGGACTCCGCCGAGGAGGATTCCTTTACGGATGGTTTGCTGGATTGCCCGCACTACACCCGACCTGAGGTGTATGCGGATCAGCGTGTTCCCGACGTATTGCTAAGTGGCAATCACGCGCACATCCGGCGTTGGCGTTTACAGCAGTCCCTTGGTCGGACCTATGAACGACGCGCCGATCTTCTGGAAAGCCGCTCGCTTTCTGGAGAAGAGAAGAAGCTGCTCGAGGAATACATCCGCGAGCGGGACGATAGTTAACAACGTATCGATGGTAGATCCGACGATTTACCTTAGGAGCACAGCATGACTAACAAAATCATCCTTGCACTCGAAGCAGAGCAGATGACCAAAGAGATCCCTACCTTTGCCCCGGGCGACACCATTGTCGTTCAGGTGAAAGTGAAGGAAGGCGACCGTTCGCGTCTGCAAGCGTTCGAAGGTGTTGTTATCGCCAAGCGTAACCGCGGCGTAAACAGTGCATTCACCGTTCGTAAAATCTCCAACGGTGTTGGCGTAGAGCGTACTTTCCAGACCTACAGCCCGCAAATCGACAGCATGGCCGTCAAGCGTCGCGGTGACGTACGTAAAGCCAAGCTGTACTACCTGCGTGACCTGTCCGGTAAAGCAGCTCGCATCAAGGAAAAACTGGCTTAAGTCCAGCTTCCGATGCAGAAAAAAAGCAGCCTACGCAGACTGTGTGAAAACCTAGCAATCTGCGCAGCGCTCAAAGAAAATGCTCCGTATCGAAAGATACGGAGCATTTTTCGTTATGGCCTACATCCA
>NZ_JBSSEP010000011.1:0-225263 GCF_054061835.1 Pseudomonas sp. TE12234 | reverse complement strand
GCAATTGACGTGCAGCATCTGCATCTGCGGCTGGATGAGTTCAATGAACTGAATGAGCTCAAGCTGCTCTGTAGCGCCCTCAACCAGATGCTTGCCCGCCTTGAGGACGGATTCGCCCAGCTTTCACGTTTCTCGGAAGACCTCGCCCATGAGATGCGCACCCCGCTCGGTAACCTGATGGGTCATACCCAGCAAGCCCTGAGGCGCAGTCGCTCTATCGAGGACTATCAGAACCTGCTGGTTTCCAATCAGGAAGAGTATGAAAGGCTGGCACGAATGATCGACAGCATGCTGTTTCTCGCTCGCACCGAGCAGGCCAACGCTTGCGTAAACCTCGAGCAAATCAACCTGCACGATCTGATTGAGCAGCTCTGTGAGTATTTCGAAGGCGTGGCGCAAGAGCGAGATGTGCAACTGCTTAACCAGACTCAGGATCAGTTGATGGGGGATCCAGGCTTGATCCGTCGAGCATTGGCAAACTTGCTGGCCAACGCATTGCGCTATGCCATTCCCGAATCTGCAGTGACGATCAGCAGCAGGGTGACGCAAGACACGCTCGCAATTACGGTGCACAACCACGGCGAGCCGATTGCAGCAGAACATCTGCCGCGATTGTTTGAGCGCTTTTACCGGTGCGACCCTTCACGTAATCAGCCCGACGACTCGGGTGGTCTGGGATTGGCCATTGTGCGCTCAATCATGCAACTGCATGGCGGTTCTGTAAGCGTTGATAGCACTGAAGCAGGTACAAGCTTTCACTTGGCGTTTCCCCTTAAGCGTGCCTGAACTCGAACCGAAGGTATTGCACCTGACACAGCGGATGCTGGCGAATTAAACGATATCGTCAATGAGGATATGGTGCAGCCCGCGGCTACACTGTTCGATGCGTGCTTCGACCTTGTAGACGTTACGCAACATCTGTCGGGTAATGACCTCGTTGCCTGGACCACTGCCTTGAGTGGTGCCGTCGGCGATAACAAGCACCTGGTCGGCAAAGCGCAGTGCCTGGTTCAGGTCGTGGATGGCAATGAACACAATGACCTCGCGCTTGCGGGCCAGTGTGCGCATGAAGTCAAGCACCTGCACCTGCCGATGCATATCGAGGGCGCTGGTCGGTTCGTCCATCAGCAGGATTTCCGGCTCGCGTACCAGCGTTTGTGCGATCGAGACCAATTGTTGCTGACCGCCGCTCAATTCGCCAAGGTTGCGGAACGACAGTCCGGTGATGCCCAGCGCCGCGAGAATCTCGTCGACCCGTTTCAATTCATCATCGTGTACGACCCAGCCCGCGGTCAGTTGTTTACGCGCCAATAGCACCGATTCGTAGACCGTCAGTCGAGCGCTGGCATTCAAACCCTGGGGCATGTAGCTAATGCCCTGGGCGCCTTTTTTCGAGTCTTGCAGGATGACATGCCCGGGCCCGTCGATCAGTCCGGCCATGCGTTTGAACAACGTCGACTTGCCTGCGGCATTGGGCCCGACCACCGCGACCACCTGTCCACCGAAAAAAGTGGCGGTCGTGACACCGCGAATGATCTCGCGCTGGCCGTAGCGTGCGCCGAGATTTTCCAGCTGAAGCTTTACCATGAGTTTTTCTTCCCGCCGAGAATCAAGGATATGAAGAACGGCACGCCGATCAGTGAAGTGACGACGCCGATGGGGAATATCGCGCCCGGAATCAGGGTTTTGCTGACCACAGAGCTCGCCGAAAGAATCAACGAGCCCGTCAGCAACGAGGCAGGCAAAAAGAACCGTTGGTCTTCACCGATCAGCATGCGGGCGATGTGCGGGCCGACCAGCCCGATGAATCCGATGGTGCCGACAAAAGCCACTGGAAACGAGGCGAGCAGGCTGACCATGATCAATGTCTGAAAACGCAGGCGGCGCACGTTGATGCCGAAACTGGCGGCCTTGTCATCGCCCAGTCGCAGGGCCGTCAGGGCCCAGGCGCGTTTGGCGAAGATCGGCAGGGTGATGAGAATGACCAGGCAGATCACGCCGAGCTTCGGCCAGGTGGCTTTGGTCAGGCTGCCCATCGTCCAGAACACGACGGCGGCCACGGCTTGCTCGGTGGCGAAGAACTGCACCAGCGCCAACAGCGCGTTGAACGTGAACACCAGGGCAATGCCGAGCAGCACGATGGTTTCGGCGGTAACGCCGCGACGCATGCTCAAAAAATGGATCAACAGCGCCGACACCATGGCCATGATGAACGCGTTCAACGGCACCATGTACTGCGCTGCCAGCGGGAACAGCGCGACACCGAACGCCAGCCCCAATGCCGCGCCAAAACCGGCAGCGGCGGAAATGCCCAACGTAAACGGACTGGCCAACGGGTTGTTGAGGATCGTCTGCATCTGGGCGCCAGCCAGCGATAACGCCGCGCCGACGGCGACGGCCATCAGGGCCACCGGCAGGCGGATGTCCCACATCACCACGCGCACTTGCGCTGAAGCACTGTCGGGCGAGAACAGGGCGCCGAGTACTTCGTTGAAGCTGTAACTCGCCGGCCCCAGCGCCAGATCGAGCAGTACGCTGCACAACAGCAAGATCACCAGCCCGAGGAGAATCAGGCGTTTACGTAGCACCAGGCGACGATAGGTTTCGCGCTGGGCGACCACGGCGTCGGTCAATGAGCTCATGGTTTGACCTCCGGCTTGCGCAAGCTGACAAAGTAACCCGACTCATACGGCACCGGCAGGAAGCGCTCGTGCAATTGGCGAAATGACGCGTCCGGATCCAGGTCGGCAAACAGTGTCGGATGGAACCATTTCGCCAATTGCTGGATGGCGACGAACTGGTAGGGGCTGTTGTAGAACTGATGCCAGATGGCGTGAAAGGCTTGATCGTCCTGAGCCTTGATACCGGCGTAGGCGGGGCGCCGGGTGTACCAGGCAAGTTTTTTTCTGGCTTGCGCCATGTCCGCGCCCGGGCCGACACCGACCCAATGCCCGCCAGGTGCAAAGGCTTCCCAGTTAGCGGTCGTGACGACGACATGCGCCGGGTTGGAGGCGACGACTTGCTCGGGGTTCAACTGGCCGAACGTGGTGGGAATGATGTGGCGGGCGATGTTGTTGCCGCCGGCCATATCGACGAACAGTCCAAAGTTCTCGTTGCCGAAGCTCAGGCAGCAATCATCGGTATAGCCTCCAATGCGCTCAATGAACACGCTGGGGCGGGGCGGGTGTTGTTTCTCGATGACGTCGGTGACGCGACGAATTTGCCGGTTGCGAAAATCGATGAAGGCTTCGGCGCGTTGCTCTTTACCGAACAGTCGGCCGAACAGGCGCATGGTCGGCTCGGTGTTCTGGATCGGGTTGTTGCGAAAGTCGACGTAAACCACCGGGATGCCCAGGGCGTCGAGCTTCTCGATGTAGCGCGCATCTTCGGTCGCATGTTGCGCCTCAATATTGAGGATGATCACGTCCGGGCGCTGCGATATGGCCTGCTCGATATCGAAGGTGCCGTCTTCAAAGCCGCCGAAGGTGGGGATCCTGGCGATGTCGGGGAATTTGCGCAGGTAGGCGCCATAGGTGTCCGGGTCCGACTGGATCAGATCCTTGCGCCAGCCGACGATGCGCTCGATGGGGTTTTGTGTGTCCAGTGCGGCGACCAGATACAGTTGCCGGCCTTCACCGAGAATGACGCGTCTGACCGGCAAGTGCACCTTGACCTTGCGCCCCAGCAGATCGGTTACCTCAGTGAGCGCCGGATCCGCTTGATTGGCGAGCACGCTGCGCGGTGCAAGGGAAAGCACTATCAGGCTCAGCAGTCCTGCCAAAAGCAGCGCAGCGAAAGCGTGGCTGCGTCGATCAAAAATCACCATGGTCAAAGCCTTTGCAAAAGTCAGAACGGTCAACGGCTGACACCGTTGCCGGGCTGAACGTTTTAGAAATCGACAGTCGCCGACAGTAATAAAGTGCGCGGTGAACCCTGGGAGAACGCGCCGTAGGAGGCGACGCCCGACCAGTATTCGTGGTCGAGCACGTTTTGCACGGTGGCGCGAAACGTGGTCGGTCGTTCATCGATGCGAGTGGTGTAACGTGCGCCGACATCGAAGCGGGTCCAGTCTTCCAGTTGCTGGGTGTTGGCCTGGTTCACGTACTGCCTGCCGGTGTGAATCGCGCCACCGGTGAGCGTCAGGCCTTCGACCCACGAGGTATCCCATTCGGCCCAGAGGTTGGCCTGAACCTGCGGCACGCCGACCGGTTTGTTGCCACGGTTGGCGGCTACGCCGGTTTTGCTCAGTTCAGCATTGAGCAGGGTGACGCCACCGAGCAGGCGTGTGCCTGGCGCGACTTCACCGAACAGATTCAGCTCCAGCCCGCGATTACGCTGCTCGCCCTGCACCGAAAACACACCGGAGACCAATTCGCCACTGGGCTTCTTGATTTCAAACAAGGCAAGTGTCGAGGTGAAGGTGCCGTAGTCGACCTTGACCCCGAGTTCCTGTTGTCGGGAGACATAAGGGGCAAAGACCTCGCCGGCGTTCGACGCGGTGGAGGGCGCAATGTCACCTTTGCCGAGGCCTTCGATGTCGTTGTAATAGAACGAAACGTGGTCCCAGGGTTTGACCACCACACCGAACAGTGGCGTGGTTTTACCGTCGTCGTAAGAGGTGGTGACCCTGCCGGCCGTGTTGTAGTTGTCGGAATGGATGTTCTGCTTGCGCAGACCGAGTGTTACCTGGATGCGCTCATCCATCACTGACAGCGTGTCGGCGAGGGCCACCCCGGTCAGTTCGCTCTCGGACACTTTGGTCGTGTCCGGTTTGGGAATTTCGGGTTTCGGGCGATCCACCGGGTGATAAATATTCGACAGGATGGGCGGTCCGGAAATGATCCCCCGGGACAGGACATCCCGATAACGGGTGACCTGCAGGGCGGCACGGTGACTGATCGGCCCGGTGTCGAAGCGCAGGCGTGCGCCGGCGTCGACGGTGTAACGCTCGACTTCGAATTTGTAATAGCCGGGAACAGAAGAGGTGTCGCCGGCCGCGTTGATGATGGTCGGGGTCTGGTCGGACATTCGCGCGACATTCGATTGTCCACCGCCGGCGTGGGCGAACACGGTCAATGCCTCGCTGAGGTCGTATTCGCCGCTGAGCAGGGCCGATTTGTCACGGGTCTCGGACCAGCCCCATTCCTGACTCACGTTCGTACGGCCATTGGCGGCGGACGGAATGTCCACGCCCGGGGCGATCAGAAACGGCCGTGAGGCGGCGTCGAAGCGTTCTTTCTGGTTGAGCCAGTCAAGGGTGGTTCGCAGGCGTTCACCCTGATAGTCGAGGGACAGGGCGCCGATGTCGACGTGACGGGATTGATCGTCGATCGCCGTGTCGCCCTGCCGAGTGCTGCCGTTAATGCGCATGCCGAACTGGCGTTCCTCGCCAAAGCGCCGACTGACATCGATGTGGCCGCCCATCTGCGAGTTCATGGCATAACGGGCGGTGAAACGCGTCAGGTCCTCATCGAGGGAGCGCTTGGGCACTACGTTGATGACACCGCCGACAGCGTTGTTGGGCGACATGCCGTAGAGCAGGGCGGCGGGACCTTTGACCAGTTCGATACGCTCGGCGTACTCGGTGAACACCCGATAGTTGGGCGCCACGCCGTATACGCCGTCGAACGCCAATTCACCGAGGTTGCCTTCACCGACCGGAAAACCGCGGATGAAAAACGAGTCGACAATGCCTCCCGCCTGCCCCGTGGAGCGCACCGATGAGTCGCGCTCCAGCACATCGCCAACGGTGACGGCCTGTTGATCCTTGATCAACGTCGAGGTGTAGGTACTGACGCTGAAGGGTGCGTCCATTAGATCGGTGTTGCCTAGCATGCCCAGGCGCCCGCCGTGGGCGACCTGTCCACCGGCATACACAGGCGGCAGGGTGTCGATACGTTTGTCAGTGCCGATGACCGCCGTTTCATCCAGCGTCAGCTGGCGCCGCACCAGTGTGTAGCTACCGTCGCTGCGCAACACCATGTCCAGGCCACTGCCCGCCAGCAAGCGAGTGACCGCTTCCTGGGTGGAGTAATGGCCGGTCAGTCCGGGGCTGACAAGGCCCTCAGTCAACGATGGCTGGAACGACAGCGCGATGCCGGCATCCACGGCGACGCTCGACAGGGCCGCACCGAGTGGCCCGGAAGGCATGTCATAGGCACGGACCGCGACAGCGTCCAGTTGCGCAGGCACGGCGGCCAAGGCAATCGGGCAAGCGGCACCGACCAGGACGAGGCTTAGCAACGCACTGCGAAAAACTGGGGTGAACTGACGATCCGGGCGCAGGAGGCGTGCAGCGAGCATTAATGGACGAGCCTATAAACAGGACGGAAAGGTTCTTCTTCCCCATAGCCAGTCGAGATCAAAAAAAGTATCACCTGCGTGCACTTTTTTTGGCTCAGGCCGCAGAGAGCGTGATCCAGTAGCCATTCAAGTGGCCGCTGACGAGGATCGGATAGGTCTGCGCCAACATGTTCAATGTGCGCTGGGTGTCGCTGATCGGATAGGCACCGGAAATGCGCAGATCGGCAATCGCCGGATCGAGGCGCACGAAGCCGCGGCGATAGCGGGTCAGTTCGGCGACGAAGTCGGCCAGGCGCATCTTGTCGGCCATCAACATGCCTTGGGTCCATGCGTCGATGTAGCGAGGGGTGGCGGTGAGCAGGCCAAAGTGATCGGACGAAAAGTCGGTGCGTTGTCCGGCGTTGATGATGAATGGCGATCCCTGGCGATTGTCGGCGAGTTCGACCTGCACCGCGCCTTCCAGCACCGCAAGGTGAGTGCGTGACTGCAGTTCTCGAACGGTGAACCCTGTGCCCAGTGCCTGCATTCGGCCCTGGCGGGTGCTGACCACGAAAGGCCGCGTCATCGGGGACATATCCGGCGCGGTCTGCACCCGTATTTCGCCTTCGCGCAGTTGGATGAGCCGTTGGTGGGCATCGAACAGTACGTCGATGGCCGTATCGGTGTTCAAGGTGATGTGCGAGCCGTCGGCCAGCGTCAATTCGCGTCGCTGGCCGATGGCCGTGCGATAGTCGACCGACCACTGCCGGGATTCTGCCAGCTTCCAGCTGCCCCAAGCGGCCGGCAGGATCGCCAGAATCATCGCCAGTTTGCCCAGCGCTGCGCGACGTTGCGGGCTGCTGGGTCGATCCAGTGCCGACATCGCCAGTGACGGTGGCAGGCCGCCGAATTTGCTCTGCAATAACTGAGCGCGCCCCCAGGCACGAACACGCTCGGGCGTGCTGACTTTCCAGCATTCCCATTCGGCACGTTCCGTGTCGCTGAGTTCGCCCCCACTCAAGCGCATCAGCCAGTCTGCAGCTTCTTCAAGGGCTTGGTGATCGGGAGGCGGCTCTTGGCGGCGACTGAGCATTTACGCCACCAACAACAGACATTGCACGAAGGCTTGCTTCATGTAGCGTTTGACAGTGATCAGTGACACGCCCAGTTGTTCGGCGATGTCGTCGTATTTCAGGCCGCTGATCTGCGAGAGCAGGAACGCACGTTTGACCAAGGGCGGCAGGGCATCGAGCATCGCATCGATTTCGTGCAGGGTCTCCAGCACCATGAAGCGCAATTCGGGCGAAGGCACTTCAGCTGCGGGTACATGAGCGAGGGCATCCAGATAGGCGCGTTCCAGTGCCTTGCGCTGGTACCAGTTGATCAGGATGCCCTTGGCCACGCAGCTCAGGTACGCGCGAGGTTGTTCGATGACAGTGACCCGGGAGGCGAGGATGCGAGTGAAGGTGTCCTGTGCCAGATCCGCCGCATCCATGGCGTTCCCCAGTTTTTTTCTCAGCGTCGCATACAGCCAGCCGTGGTGGCCGCTGTACAGGGCTTCGATCGCACGCAGGTGATCGTCGTTATTCGCGCAAAGGGTTTCGCTCATGGCTGCGGACTTTATGCAATTGAGAAGTATTCCCAATGCTAGATTACAAAGCGTCCAGGACGCAAGCAGCGATCAGGTATCCCTCAGTCGCGTGGCAGGCGGATCAGTGCTTGGATCGTCGTTCAACGCCAGTCTGCTTGATCAATCCCCGGGCGGGGCATGACTCGGTTGCATCTGCGCAGGCCAGTAACGCAGCGCGACAATCGGGATCAGTGCCACCACGTAGGCCAGGCAAACAAACAGGTAGGTGTATTGCAAGCCATAGACCTGGCTGAGCAAACCACCGGCCGAGATCCCCGCAATCGAAGCAAATTGCGCGGTGCCCTGGGCAATCCCCAGCACGTGACCCTGTTGCGAGCTGTCGGCGGTTTTCGAGATCAACGCCATGAGCACTGGCGTGGTGGCCCCCAGCAGCACACCCCAGATGAAGTAGGCGATGACAAACACCACAGGGTTGTGCGTGACGCCTGCCACCCCCGTCAGGGCGATACAGCCGATGACGACGTAGGTAAGGCGGTGCAGGGTTTCCTGCTCGGTGCGGTGTTCGAAATAACGCGACCAGGCCGTTGCGGAAAGAATGAAACCCAGCGCCAACAAGCCGTAGCACAGGCCGACCACCGAGTGACTGACCTCGAACACCGAGCTGACGTAGAGCGAGAAAGACGTCTGCGGCAGCATGCGCGCCAGCAGCAGAATGCCCATCACACCCAGTAACGACAGTAACGGTGAACCTTGCCAGACGCTGGCCGAGCGGCTGGCCGGTGTCGCGTTGTCTGCGACCGGTGTTTTCTTTACCGGCGGTACATCGGGCAAGGTAACCGCCGCCACCACGGTGCATACCGCGCACAGTGCCGAGGCAATGATGTTGATCCAGAAGAACGTCGCGTAGTCGAGGATCAGTCCGCCCACAACCGCGCCGAGTAACGAGCCGACGTTGGTGGAGATCTGCAGGATGGCGAACAGCCGTGCGCGCCGCGAAGGGGCTTCAATGCTGACGCCATACGCCTGGGCCGGTGCGATATACCCGGCGAAAGCGCCTTGCAGAAAACGCAGGATCAGAATCACCCAGATATCGCTGAAGAGTGCCAGCCCAAGCTGGGTCAACGACAAGCCGGCGAGGGCGCGGATCATCATCAACTTGTGGCCGTAGCGATCGCCGATACGGCCCCAGAACGCACTGGTCAGAATAATGCCCAGCATCGGCCCGACGTACACCGCGATGCTGGCGAAGCTGAACACCGACTCCGAGGAGGTCAGCCCACGCAGGTGGACGGGCCAGAAGGGCCCGCTCATTTCCATCGCACCCATTGAGACCAACTGGATCGCAAAGAGAAGATAAATCAGGATTCTGACGCTTGAACCCTGGACGACACCTGCATGGGACATGGGACAGCCTCGATTAAACGCTAGCGAGCGGGTTGGTCAGGGTGTGTTGCAAACGATAGTTGGAGTACTGCATCAAGTGCATGCGCAACAACGACCGGGTTGGCCACGGATCTTCCACAAACGCCTGATGTTCCACCTCCCACAGATCTGGCGAGACCCGGTCGCGTACGGCCGCGAATGCAAGATCGGTTTGCTCGCGCAGCACCTCCCACAACCGCCTGTTGTTCAATCCGTATTCCCTGGTCAACCACAGGGCCATTTCGTGCAGATGCGTCAGGAACGCCGCGTCCAGCACGAACATGCGTACCGGTTCTATATCGCCTGAGAATACCGTCGGCAGAATACCCGGCTGCACATGCGGGTGCAGGGTGTAGCCACGTGCTTCCAGCAGCGGAGCGTAAGTCCTGCCATCGCCGAAATCGCGGATTAGCAGACTACGTGCTTTGCCATCGGGGGAGAACAGCACCATGGTGTTTTGCTGATGCGCTTCGAGCCCGATGCCATACAACAGGTAGATCGCCACCACCGGGTGGGTGACCACTTTGGCGTACTCGCGGAACCAGCTTTCAACCTGATCAGCATTGGCCCTGGCGCCATCCCGCTCGATCAGATCGGTGAACAACGGCCGGCCACTGCCGGGCAACCGAGTGAACAGTGATGCCACGGTAATCGGCAGACAATGGTCGTTGCGCTCGAACGCTGGTTTGCTGGCGCGATAGACCACAGACAGATGGCGGCCTGGGTGATCTTCCTGAGTGACCGCGTTCCTGTAACGCACGCCTATCTCTTCCGGGAAAATTTCCAGACGCTGATCGAGGCCGTTTTCGGCCGCCAGAATCCTGGTGATGACTGTGCTGATACGCGGCCCCATGTGAATCGATTTGGCTTGCAGGCTGCGCAATTCACTGGTCATCCACACGGCGATCGGCAATTTGATCAGCGGTGCGCAATCGTCCAGTACCGGCATCATCGTTCGGTAGGACATGGTCGGCAGGGTTTGAATGTCCGGGCCGTCGGTGATCAGGATGCCTTCCTCAATTTCCGCCGCAAACGTCTTGAGCACATAGGCCTGCAAATGCCAGGCGTGAATCGGCAGCGGCAGCCACTGGGTTTCATCCAGCCCTTTGCCGTTGAGCGAGGCTTTCCATTGCTCCCATTGCGCCGGGAAGTGGCTGGCGAACCATTCGTGGTAACCGGTCACGTGCGGCATGCTTTCGCTTTTCGAATGCTCGGCCCGCAAGGAGGCGATGCGCAGTGGTACCTGGGCATTGAACTCGGGTGACAGTTGCTCGACTTCGGCATCGGTCAGGCCCGGACGGGATTTCCACGTCGGGTAATACGGATGGCCTTCCAGCGAACCCCACTGGTCCAGAAGGATGGCGGCGTCTTTGGTATTGGTATGTTGGCGCAGGTAGTCGGTGAAGCTGTTGACGCCCTGATCCCTGGCTGCCTGCTCCATTCGCGCGTTCCATTGCTGGCGATGCTGACGGGCGTGGGCATCGTTGGTCAGGCTGTTTTCCATGTCGGCCTTGAGCCCGGCCACGCCTTCGTCGGTCGGCTCGAAGTCGAAGCTGTCGCGCAGCACATCCAGCAAATCCTGATGGCGGGTGATCACCTGGCGTACGCCTTCGTCCGTCAACAGCACCACATCACCGTCATTGACCACGGTATCGGCCGGACCCTTGGCGATGTCGGAGAAAAACAGGTGGGCGCGGGCATCCTTCAGCGGGTAGGTGGCCTGATTCCCTTCAGCCGAAAAAATCAGGCTCGAACGATCAAGGATGTTTTCCGCAAACAGGCAACGGATCAAACGTCGCATGGCGTTTTTACGGGAATAGGCGATCAGTGTCTTGAAGTCATCCATATCAGCGGTCTGCTCGTCGAAATAATGTGAATAAAGGGATCAAGCGGCGGCGCTGGTCGCGTGTGGCCACTGGCTTGGGAAGTAGTCGAGCGCGGAGTCGCGCAGGCCATGCATGTAGCCAACGCTCCACTGCAGGACTTCTTCGATATGGGGCACCTTGAGGTCGAAGCGCTTGGCCATTTCCACCAGCAGCACCAGGCCGTAGGCGACGTCTTCGTTGAAGGCGCGGCTCTCGCGTTCGATGACGTAGCCGGCGCGGTTGCCGTCGGCTGGCACCATGGGGGCAAGGATGTCGTTGTAGGCCTGATTGGTGCGCAGAATCGAAAGCATGCTGCTCTTGTCGCGGATCTGTTCGCCGTAGGCCTCGACAATTTCCTGTTTCAAGGATTTGACCGATGACAGGTCGATGCCCATGCGCTGGCTAATGGCCGCGCACAGCGCCTGGCTTTCCTGATCCATGCGTTCGAGGAAGTAGGCGCCCAGTTCCGGGCACTCGGTCCACCAGCACAGGCGTTGCGGGAAGATCTTGCGATGCCATTGGCCAAAGGGACCGATCAGCCCGTAGATCACCGAACTGTGCATGATCGGGTTGCCCGGCGTCAGGGTGATCTCCAGGTAATTTTCCAGCATCGTCACGCAGGGGCCGTACAGCCTGGTCAGTATTTTCTCCAGCTGTCGGCGCGCGGTTTGCGGCTCTCGGGCATGGGTGGCCACGTACAGCTGGCTTTTGCCGCCGCCCATTTTGATCGAGCGTCCAGGCGTCAGCTCGAATGCGGTATGCGGGACGTCCTTCATGCCCCAGATCACCAGGTTCGGGCGGTCGGGCAGGGTGGCTTCGGCCAGCCAGTCGAAACCGCAAAAACCGGGAATCGCACCGATGTACACCGGTTTGCTCGCGTTCAGATGCGGTGCGATGTCCTTCAGGGTTTGCGGCCGGGCATGGGCCGGCACGGTGACGATGACGATGTCGGCATCCTCGACGGCGGCCCTGGCGTCAGTGGTCACCCGATCCAGTCGGGCTTGCAGTGTCGAACCGTTGGGCAACAACGCCTGCATCGGCGTCTGACGGGCATGCTGTTCGATGATTTCCAGATTGCTGGTGAGCATCGAAACCTGAACATTGGGCAGCTGCTTGAACAGAATGGCGTTGAGATGGCCGGTCCTGCCGCCACCACAAATGGCGACTTTCAACAGATTCATCGAGAGGCGTTCCTGTGTGGGTGGGTCATGCGACGTTTAATTGCAGCGGCGCGGAAACGGTGTCCAGCCATTGGGTCTTGCCCAGCCAGGCATCCAGTTGCGGTGCGACGTTCGTATCCAGCAAATCACGTTCTTGCAGCCACTTATCGTCGAACACGGTGTGCAGATATTTTTCGCCGCCATCGGCGATTGGCACGACCACGTTCCCGGTCAGCACGCCTTTGTGGATCAGCTCCAATGCCTTGAAAATCGCACCGCCGGTCGAACCACCTACCAACAGCGCCAGGTGTCGGGCGATGTAGCGGGCGGTTTCGAAGGCTTGGGAATCGGTGACCTGCACGCCCAGATCGATGCAGCTGTAGTCGAGCACCAGGCCGACCGTGTCACCGGCCGGAGTGCCGGTGCCTGACTGGTAGTAGGGATAGCCGGGATGGCCGAAGACAATGGAGCCGGCCGGTTCCACCGCAACGGTCACGGTGTCGGGATTGTGCAGTTTCAAACCCCGGGCGATCCCGGTCATCGAACCGCCGGTACCGACGCAACCGACGTAGGCCCCGATAGGGCCTTGTACCTGAGCAATCGTTTCGCGGACGAAATCACTGTAACCGCCTGCATTGGCGGCGTTGTCGGATTGGTTCATGAACACGGCGCCGGGAATGTCGGTCGCGAGTTCAGCCGCCATGCGTTGGCGTTCGACCACCGCCACTTCGTCTTCGCGATAGGTGCCTTTAACGAATCGAATATCGGCGCCCAGCGCCTTCATGACGGCGATCTTGTCCTGAGCCGCGTGATGATCGACCACGGCGATAAACTGCAGGCCGAATTCGACGGCGGCCATGGCCAGGCCGATGCCGGTGTTGCCGGACGACGACTCGACGATGACGCCGCCGGGTTTCAGGCGTCCGGACTTGAGCGCGGCCAGCACCATGTTCCGCGCCATGCGGTCTTTGATGCTGCCGCCGGGGTTGTTCTTTTCAATCTTGAGTAACAGCCTGGCGTCGGTATCCGGAACATCAATACCCAACATGGGTGTATTGCCAATAAGATCAGAAACTTTATTCAATATCATTTCAATCATTCCCTTTAGTAGTCAGGTGCAAATGCATAGTTACCTTCCGTACAACAGGTCGCCATCAAGCGCCGGGGCAGGGGATGGCGATGAAACTCGTTTTCCAGCAAGTCCATCTGATAACCGGCGGTATTGACGTAAACCAATAAGTCGCCTGCCTGAGGGGTGGTGGCAAAGTTGATCAGGCGATGGGTAATGACGTCGTCGTCCAGGCAGCTATGGCCAGCGATATAAGCTTGAGTCGGTGTGTGCGGTAGTTCGCTTGTACTGATAAGTATCGGATCAACGAGATACTCCGACGAAAACCAGGTTTCACAGGCGCTGAAACTACTGCCTTCAACAAAAATGACGATTTTGTTATCGGCCAGTTTTTTTGTGCGTGTGACCCGAAACAATGAAATGGCCGCCTGGTCCACCAGACTTCGGCCGGGCTCCAGTGCCAGTGTTATCTTTTGCATGTTCAAATAGTTGGCAATAGACAGTCCGGGCGAGTGGTCGGCCTGGAGGAACAATGTCAACCATTGAGGCGCTGTCAGCTCACTGCCATAGGGATAATAAAAGTTGGGCACTGTATTGTTGTAATAATGCTCGGACTTATTGTCGTGCTGTAAAAACTGACGATAGGCCTGAGGCTCGACATAACGAATCGGCAGGCCTCCGCCGATGTCGATCATCTGTGGATTCAGACCCATTTCACGGGCCGCCTGGACAAACCCTGAGACTTCACGGAAGGCTTGCGCACGGGATTCGAATCCGTAACCGCCCAAGTGGAAATGGAACCCCTCGAAGTGAAAGTGCCTGGGTTTTCGGGTCAGCCGATGAAGGCATTCAAGCAAGTCCTCAAAGCCCATTCCAAATCGACTCTTCGGACAGCTTGCAGGCCTGTAACGCAGTAAAATCCGTGCTTTTGCAGGAGTTGTCAGGGATTCGATCACTGTTTTCAGGTGATCCAATTCCTCCAGCGAATCCACACAGATCAGTGAACTCGCGCTGATCAGCGCTTGATGAAACACAGCGGTTTTGGCCGGGCCGGTCGCGCAGATTTTTGCCGCCAGCGTACCGGCTCGCAGGGCTGCCTCCAGCTCATGAATGCTCGAAACATCGACACCAATACCCGAATTTGCCGCAGCGCTCAGCAGGCTCTGGGACTTGTTGGCCTTGGCGCCATAGAAGATAGCGTGACGCACATTGTGTTGGTTCAACACCGTTTGCAGCGCCTTCGTATTCAATTCGAAAGCATGTGGCCAGACCAGATTCAATGGTGAGCCATGTTGTTTGACCAGAGCTGAAAGTGTGCCCGGAAAATGGTTGATCAGTGTGGCAATAACAAAGTCGATAAGCGGTTTTAGCCTGTCCGGATGGTGAACTTCAATTCGCTGTTCAATGGGCTGCGCATTCATTGCAGGCATAGTTAATCCTCTGGCTCGAAATAGAACGTGGCCATTGATATTCGACAACCAGCAGTTATCGATGGAAGCAGTATTTTTTTGCTCGTCAGATACGAGTTTTTAATGCAGTGGAGGCGGATGCCACGCGAAACCTGAAGAGGGATTTTTAGCGCGGACCGTAATGGATGATTGATAGAACAATTGCATGAAAACCCCACTCCATAAGGTTTGTACGGACATTCTGATCGGCCACTAGTTGATGACCAGCCTGTGTAAGTGGCCCGTAACTGACATTCTTGTGCCATTACCGGTATGCACTTCCCATTGCGACTGATGACGTTCTTTGAAGCGAGGATCGTTCCTCTTGGCGATGTGAACAATATTGCTAATGCGAACCATTATCAAGTAAGGTTTTCAAATATTTTTGAATAACGACCTGCACAGGGCGAATGAATGAGCGTGCATTTAAACGTTCAAGTACGCGTTCGTCCTGTTTAAAAAATCCCGTAATACCCTGATGAACAAGGCGTTACGGCGAGGTGCAGGCCGCCACGGGCAGGCGCGGAAACCCGGCGCTGACAGGGCCTGATTTTTTTCAGATTCACAACGATTCACGCCAAGGAGCAACGCCATGACATCCGATCGACACAGCAGCAAAACCCCACTCGCGATCAGCTACCTGTTCGTGCCGGGCAACCGCCCCGAACGGTTTTCCAAAGCCGTCGAAGCGAATCCTGACGCGATCATTCTCGACCTCGAGGATGCCGTTCATCCGGACAGCAAACCCGCCGCTCGGGCAGCAATTTGGGCATGGCAGGAGAGTACGCCGAGCGTTTCCTGCGAGCGTTACATCCGCCTCAATAGCGTCGGCAGTACCCTGTTCCACCAGGACCAGGCCTGGCTGTACGACATGCGCTATCCCGAGCATTGCAACGGCATTTTCCTGCCCAAGGTGGAATGCCCGGATGCCCTTGGCCGGGTCGTCGAACAGTTGCTGATGTGGCAACCGGAACTCAAGATCATCGCGATCATCGAGACGGCCAAAGGATTGCAGCAGGTGGAATCGATTGCCGCGATGCCAGGGGTGGCGCGCCTGGCGTTCGGCTCGCTGGATTTCTCCCTCGATATCAATTGCAGCCAGATCCCTGAAGCGTTTCTCTTCGCCCGCCACCGCATCGTGCTGGCTTCTCGCACGGCGGACTTACCGTCTCCGATTGACGGCGTCACGCCGGCGATCAGTGATCTGGCGGTGGTCGCCAAGGACGCCCTTTACGCGCGATCGTTGGGGTTCGGCGCCAAGCTGTGCATCCACCCCTCGCAACTGGTCACGGTTCAGCGCGCCTTCCTGCCGGATTCGCGCCAATTGGCGTGGGCCGATCGTGTGATGAGGGCCGTGGCCACGGGCAGTCATGCGGTGCAGGTGGATGGCGAGATGGTTGATTTGCCGCTGATCGAACATGCCCGGCGCCTGCTTGATGTGGCCAGCCAATACGCGCCCATTGCTCGCGCAGGCGCTTGCTGAAGCCTCGGCGAATCAGGAGATCAACCATGGAACACGGTTATCGGATTACGTTGCGGCCGCTGAGTGAAGTGCAGCAGTCCGAGCAGGTCGACCTTGCCAATGTGACGAGGCTGTGCGAGTCGATTGCACGGGCCGGGCATTGGCTGGAGCCGATTATCGTCGAGCGCTCGCAGGGCATCGTCATGGACGGCAATCACCGGTTCAACGCGGCCTTGCAATTGGGATTGAAGCGGGTGCCTTGCATCCAGCTCGATTACACCGATCCGCGGGTATGTGTGCGGCATTGGCGGACCGGGCAGGCGTTCGAAGTGGCGCGGATTTTCACCACGATTGCCCGGGGTGAGATCTTTCCATACAAGACCACCCGGCACGCGTTTGATCCGGCGCTGCCGGTGATCGCGATACCGCTGGAACGCCTGTATGCCTAGCTTTGGCAGCGCAGCGGAAAAAAGTTTCTACTGAGAGTGATACTTTTTCGCAAATAGACTGGCAATAGGAGTGATTACCATTTTCCCTGTTTGAAAAGGATCCTCACGTCATGCCTGTTGTCAGTCGTCCTTGCGGTGAGCGCGCATTAACACTCGCCATTCGTACCGCCATGCTGAATGTTGTCCTGGTCGCAGCAAGCGCCAACGCCTGGGCTGCAGCCCCCGAGCAACAGGGCGTTGCCGCTGACGAGACCTCGAACACTCCGATCGCGACACCGGCCGATCACAGCACCTATTCGCTGACCCTCGACACCACCGACATCAACGCCAGCTACAGTGGTCCCTCCGCATTGCCGCAAGCGTTCGCCGGTGGCCAGGTTGCGCGGGGCGCCCGACTGGGCATGCTGGGCAACAAAGACGTGATGGACACTCCGTTCAGCGTGACCAGTTACACCGCCAGGACATTGGCCGACCTGCAAACGGTGACCGTGGCCGATGCGCTGGAGCGTGACCCTTCGGTGCGCTCCACCGGGCAGACCGGCGGCATCGTCGACTCGTTTTTCATTCGTGGCTTTCCGGTCGGTGAAGGCAACCTGGGCGAACTGGCGTTCGATGGCGTGTATGGCGTGGCGCCCAACTACCGGGTATTCACCGAGTATGCCGAGCGGGTCGAAGTGCTGAAGGGACCGGGCGCCTTGATGTACGGCATTTCGCCAAACAGTGGCGTCGGTGGCGTGATCAATATCGTTCCCAAACGTCCACTGGACGAAGACCTGACCCGCGTTACCACCAGCTACGCCTCCGACTCCCAAGTCGGTGCACATCTGGATGTCAGCCGTCGCTTTGGTGAAGAAAATCAGTTTGGCGTGCGCTTCAACGGCAACCTGCAAGGGGGTGACACTGCCGTTGATAATCAGCAGCGAGATTTGGGTATCGGCGCCATCGCGCTGGATTATCGTGGCGAGCGCTTGCGCTTGAACCTGGATTACATCAGCCAGAAAGAAAGTTTCGATGCACCGTCGAGGCCATTCACAGTCGCGCCTGGCATTGATATCCCATCGGCACCCAATGGCCGGACCAACGTGTCGCAGGACTGGGGTTGGTCCGATACGAAAGAGCAGTCGGCATTGCTGGGCGGCGAATATGACCTGAATGATGCGGTCACCGTGTTTGCCCATGCGGGGGGCGGCAGGTCAGACGTCAAGCGGATGTCTGACCAGGTGCCGAGAATCATCAACGAGGCAGGCGATACCAGCAACATTCCCGGGTATTACAAATTCAACGTCGACCGCTCTACCGCCGACGTCGGGATCCGCGGAGTGTTCGCGACCGGTCCGGTCACTCACACGACTACGCTGATGGCCACCCAATACCAGGATGAGCTGTCCCGAGGGATCAACAACGGCACCGAAGTCCGTTCGAACATTTACCAACCGGTGGATGTGCCCAAGCAATTTATCAACGCGCCAAAAGTGCTGCGCATTTCCGAATCGGATCTATCCGGGGTCGCATTGACCGACACGCTGTCCATGCTTGATGACCGCTTTCAGTTGACCCTGGGGGTGCGCCGGCAAGACATCGAATCACGCAATTACAACGCTGCAGGTTCGGTCAGCTCGAAATATAACGACAATGCCACGACCCCGCTGGTTGGCGTGGTGGTTAAGCCTTGGGACGATGTTTCGCTCTACTACAACTACGTCGAAGGCTTGAGTAAAGGTGATATCGCACCGGGCTCGGCGGTCAACGCTGGCGAGACGTTCGCACCTTACGAATCGAAGCAGCATGAAATCGGCGTCAAGTATGAACACGGCACGTTCATGACCACCCTGGCGTTGTTTCAGATTGAAAAACCGAGTGGCGAAATCGGCGCCGGCAACGTGTTTTCCGTGCAGGCCGAACAGCGTAATCGCGGTATCGAGTTGAGCATGTTCGGCGAAGTGGCACAGGGCACGCGCTTGATGGGCGGGGTGACGCTACTCGATGGCGAGTTGACCGATTCGGCCACTGCCGCCAATCGCGGCAACAAACCGGTAGGCGTGCCAGACGTGCAAGCCAACCTGTGGGCCGAATGGGACACGCCTTGGCTTGAGGGCTTTACCCTCACTGGCGGTGCCATTTACACCGACCGCCAATACGTCAATCAAGCCAATACCCAGGAACTGGATGCCTGGACTCGCTTCGATGCCGGCGCGCGTTATGCCACCAAAATCGAAGGTCGACCGACGACGTTCCGCGCCACCGTACAGAATGTGTTCGATCGTGAGTACTGGTCAGGCGTTGCCTCCTATGGCGCGTTCTCTCCTGGATATCCGCGCACCTTGCAGTTATCGGCGACGGTTGATTTTTGAGAAGGAGGGGAAGGGGTAGGGACTATTGAGCGGTTGTTACCCTGACTTGATCATGTCTTGGCAGGCGTAACCGCAGCCACTGCCGCAGGAGGCGATTCGGGCTGAAGGGGCGTCAGGGATCTTCGGGTTTATAGAGAGTGACGGCGCCGCTGTGAGGCAGCGACGACCGTTCAATGTGTTCATTGCTTTCGGACGAAAGAGCCCGTGAGCAGAAGCGGTCTCTCCATCAGCGCCGCAATGACCTGAACTTCAATCCGATAATGTTTCTTGGCCATGGGTGACTCCACGCACACGCGCACAGGTGCGTGCGCGTCCGCCAACCAAGCGTCCCAAACCTGATTCATGCCGTCATAGTCAGCCATGTCGGCCAGCCAGATCTGGGCAGAGAAGCTGGCCTTTGTCCGTGCCAGCCTTGGCCAGCAGGGTGTCGATTTTGTCGAACACGTCTTGTGACTGTGCGGTGATATCGCCCTCAGTCAATGGTGAGACCTGGCCCGCCAGATACGCTGTGTTGTTGTGAATGACTACTTGGCTGAAGCGTTTGGTTGTGCCGATGCGTTGAATAGCAGGGTTCATGGTCGAGATCCGTTGGGTTTCCAGATTGGATGATTCAGTTGTTGTCGCTTAGCCCGGCCCCTGCACCCAGCAATCGCGAGGACTCGGAGCTGGCAGGACCTGGTTCAATTCATGAGGAAAGGGGGCGTTCTGATACATATTGATGCGTACCCAGCGATCAGAACGCGGGTCGAATTGGGTAGCCCCGGAGAAGGAAAGCTAGCAGCCCCGAGACTCACTCAATCACGCCTCGTACACGTTTCTGAAGGCGTTGAAAGCCAGTCGCTTCCCGTCGACGGGCTGATCAGACGTCTCCTGCAACGCGGACCGGTGCCGCTACTGCAGGCTGCGATGTAAGGGAGGCGGAAGCGGTATCTGGGGCTGTTCGTGGCAGATTCCTGGCTGTTATGAGGGGCAGAATCGGCCGATTTCTGCCTGTCACCAGCGTCAGCTTTTGGGCGAAAACCTTTAGAAACAGCGTATCGCGGCGTTGGCACCAGGGCAGTTTCGACGAGAAAAGCTGAGTGGTGCGGGGCAGTAATCCGCGACGGGTCGTGAGAATGCCAGCAACCTGATGTATCCGTAGCCGGTGCCGCATTGAGTCAGCACGGAAAAAGGTATGACGGTCATCTTCCGACAAGAGAAAGCAAGCTCTCTCTTGTCGGGCCCTGTCATACATTGGAGCGTTTCAGCGCTCTTCAAAACTGTGCCTGAATGAACGCGCGCCCCTGAATTACGATAATGACGGGATTACCTTTCGACCAATATTTTCGGGTTGGCACTGCCCCAGACGGTGTAGAGGTCGGCCAGTAGCGCACCGTTGATCTCTTCGACTTCAGCCTGGCTGACTTCGCTTGCACCTTGCTTGCCAAACAGCACCACTTCATCACCCGCCTTGACGTCGGGTGCATCCGTGACATCGACCATTACAGTGTTCATCGAAACCTTGCCCACCACCGGCACGCGATGACCATTGATCAACACCACACCTTTATTGGTGAACACCCGACGATAGCCATCGGAGTAGCCGACCGTGATGTTGGCCAGTTTCGAATCACGTGTCAGGGTGAACGTGCGATCGTAACCCACGGTGTTTCCAGCGGGGTAGCTATTGACCGAGGCCACATGCGACTTGAACTGCATCACGCGCTGATACTCAGTTCGCGTGATGACGGTATCGCCAAACAACGCGCCGCCGGTGCGCACCATATCCAGGCGCGATTCAGGTACTTCCAGGGTGGCGAAGGAGTTAGCAGTGTGAAGGGTGATCTTGCTGCGGTCGAGATGCGCGACGTCCATCAGCCAGGCGGCTTGCTCATTGAAGGTGGCCAGCCCTTTACGTACGTCGTCCTTATCTTCCACGGCGAAGTGGCTCATGATCGCAACCACGTCGATATTTGGCAGTTTGGTGATCGCCAGCGCGTCTTGTTTACCCTGCTCGGTAGCCATTTCCAGGCCGTTACGGCTCATGCCGCTTGAGTTTAGGCCGATGTGCACCTGCAATTTGCGACCGTGTTTATGTGCAAGGTCGGCCGCCTGGCGGGCGAAATCGAGGTTGCCAACCAGTTCCTCGACGTTGTACTGCAGCGCATTTTCCAGCTCCCCCAGGGAGGCGGTGCGAACACGGACCAACTGGCCTTTAAAGCCGCTTTCGCGAACCACTCGAGCCTCTTCGTTACTGGCGACCGCCACACACGGTACCCCTAGCGCGATCACCGAAGGCATCACCAACCCTATGCCATGACCATAAGCGTCGGCCTTCAGTACTGCACAGAGTTTCGACTTGCCGGCCAGCTCGGCTTGCAGGGTACGGATATTGTGCTCTAGCGCGGTTTTGTTGATTTCAATCCAGGCATTACTGATTTGCGCAGTCAGCTCGGAGTTGCCGTTTGTGAGCGACAGCGGCGGTGCCGCCTGGGCTTGGCTTTGCAAAAAAATCAGGCCGAGGGACAGCGCTAGAACAGTGCGGGTAAAGGGCATCTGAAACTCTCCATGTAATCGGTCTTTTTATTATTCCGGCGCCGATTATTGGAAGGCGATGTAAGTTGCCGTTGTACGCTGGGTTCGAAGATGTAAAAACTTGTAAGGGATTTGTTCGCGCTCACCTTGGCCCTATGCAATGGCATCAGCAAGGTTTGTTGCTCGGACGGCTACCGCGAATCAGCACATTGTGTCGCGACATGGGAGGGGCGTAGCAGGCTGCGCGAGAAGACCAACCTTGCGTTGCTGTCCATGAGTGAGGACGGTACGCACCCGCGGATTTACGACAATTGGTTCCGCGCGCGATAGCAAGCCCGTGAGCTGCGGGCAGTCGTCTGCCTCTGTCGACGTTTTCCGTGATTCGCAACGGTCCGAATGACCTGACCGTCACTCTGGGCTCTACCCGTTAGAGTGACTTCTTTGTGGCAACAACGTGACGCTCAAAGAGGACGCATTATGCTTCATTCAGTCACGGCTCCTACGCGCTAGCAGTCACTGCGGCGTCATCATCGTCAGCGTCGTCCTGATGAGTTCCTCTTTCCGGTCGATCACTTCCAGGGCTCCGCGAACATTTCCGTCGCCCTCGGTCGCTCCGTGTAGTTAAGCCCAAAGCGTAAGTGCCATGATGGCGGCTTCCGGTGTGAGCCGGTTTTCATCGATTTTGAAGAGGCGGGAAGGCAGCAGGTCTGAATGTGGCATCGCAAATCCTCAGTCTTGAGGGGCAGCTTTGCAGCGCATTTTGAGATAGTTTTTTACTGTCTGCAGGATGCCGGAGAAGGGATATAGCGGCTTAGTTCTGGAATACGTCCATATAAAGTTATGGAACACTTGCCGGCGCTCAGGATTTTTACCAACTCCCAGAAACGACAAAGCCCTGAAAAATCAGGGCTTTGTCATATAAAGATGGCGGAGGCGATGGGATTCGAACTCATGGACCTGTTACAGTCGACGGTTTTCAAGACCGTTGCCTTAAACCACTCGGCCACACCTCCGTTTGTGTTGCGGGCGCCATAATACCTGAATGAAACACACTGTCAAACTCTCTGCATAGCTTGTTACAGGGCGTCTGTTATGATCTTTGCGACTGAACGTTTCAAACCAACAGGAGTGTCGCCATGCGCGAACAGGATTACGCAGTTAATAACAGCTTGCAGGCTGAGCAGCTAGAGGTTAGCCGCGTCCTGCGCAACACTTACGGCTTGCTTGCACTCACGCTCGCATTCAGCGGTGTGATGGCCTTCGTTGCGCAGCAGATGCGTGTCGGTTATCCAAACGTTTTCGTGGTGCTGATCGGCTTCTACGGGCTTTTCTTCCTTACCAACAAACTCCGTGATTCCGCCTGGGGCCTGGTGTCGGCATTTGCCCTGACCGGTTTCATGGGTTTCCTGCTCGGCCCGATTCTCAACCGTTACCTGGGCATGCAGGGCGGCGCTGAAGTGGTCAGCTCGGCCTTCGCGATGACCGCACTGGTATTTGGTGGCCTGTCGGCCTATGTGTTGATCACCCGCAAGGACATGAGCTTCCTCGGCGGTTTCATCACTGCCGGCTTCTTCGTACTGCTGGGTGCAACGCTGGCGGGCATGTTCTTCCACATCAGCGGTCTGCAACTGGCGATCAGCGCCGGTTTCGTGCTGTTCTCTTCGGTCTGCATTCTGTTCCAGACCAGCGCCATCATTCACGGCGGCGAGCGCAACTACATCATGGCGACCATCAGCCTATATGTATCGATCTACAACCTGTTCATCAGCTTGTTGCAGCTGTTTGGCATCATGGGTCGCGATGATTGATCGCCAGCCTTGAGTAAAAAACCCGCTTCGGCGGGTTTTTTCTTGCCTGTGATTTGCCGAAAACCGCTAGGCCATTGGCGGCAACCGGCGTTTGACCGGGGTTTTCTTGACGATTGCCGTATTGGTTTCGGCGTGGGTATTGAGCCGGTCAAGCAGGGTGTCCAACTGTTCCATGGAACGCACATGCAAGCGGGCGATGAAGCAGTCGTCGCCGGTGACCTTGTCGCATTCGGTGAATTCGGGAATCGCCTGGATCTGCCGTTCGACTTCCTGCAACTGACCCGGCAGCGGGCGAATGCGCACGATCGCCTGGAGCTGATAGCCAAAGCATTTCGGGTCGATTTCAACGGTATAACCCTTGAGCACGCCACGCTCTTCAAGTCGTCGCAGTCGTTCGGCGACGCTCGGCGATGACAGGCCGCTGATCTGCGCCAGGGCCTTGAGCGAACGTCGTGAGTCGTCCATCAGCGCCGTGATCAGCACTTGGTCGATGTCATCGGTCATGGTGCAATCCTCGATTAGGCAACTCTTCAAAGTCACCTTGATAAAAAAGGCAGAATCCGAGTTTAGCCTGATTTATGCACTGGAGAAGCTCCCGGTTGGATTGGCATACTTTGGCCTCAAACACAGGAGTCTGATGATGGACAAAACAATACGTCGCGGCTCGTTCGAAATGACCGCCGCCATGCTGATCTCCGGGACCATCGGCTGGTTTGTGCTGGTGTCCGGGCAACCGGTACTGGATGTGGTGTTCTGGCGCTGCCTGTTCGGGGCCGGCACCTTGCTGCTGATTTGCGCTGCATTCGGTTTCCTGCGCCCCGGTATCCTGACCCGCACCACCTTCCTGCTGGCGGTGCTCAGCGGCGTGGCGATTGTCGGCAACTGGGTTTTGTTGTTCGCCTCTTATTCCCGCGCGTCGATTGCCATCGGCACCGCCGTCTATAACGTGCAGCCGTTCATGCTGGTGGGCCTGGCCGCGCTATTCCTCAACGAGAAAATCACGCTGCAGAAGATGGCCTGGCTGGGCGTTTCGTTTCTCGGGATGCTGGCGATTGTCAGTGCCCATGGCGGGCAGGGCGAGAGCGGCAACGAGTACCTGATCGGCATCGTTCTGGCGTTGGGCGCTGCATTTCTATATGCGATTGCCGCGTTGATCATCAAACGCCTGACCGGCACGCCGCCGCATCTGATCGCACTGATTCAGGTCAGCACCGGTGTGCTCCTGTTGGCGCCATTCGCGCATTTTTCGGCGCTGCCGCAGGCACCGAGTGCCTGGGCCAGCCTGGTCACCCTGGGCATCGTGCACACGGGGGTGATGTACGTGCTGCTATACGGCGCGATCCAGAAACTGCCGACCGCCCTGACCGGCGCGCTGTCGTTCATCTATCCGATTGCGGCGATTTTTGTCGACTGGTTTGCCTTCGGTCATCGCCTGGAGCCCCTGCAATGGATCGGCGTTGCCGCGATTCTGCTGGCGGCGGCGGGGATGCAACAGGGCTGGGGCCTGAAGTTGCGTCGCACGGTTGCACAGTAATCAAGGGTCAGATGTTCCAGCGCGGCGAAGTCTTCGCCAGGCGCTGGCGCATCTCGCCAATGTTGGCCGCCAACTGCCGGACCAGCAATCGATAGCCGTCCAGCGAGCTATAGACCGGCGTGTCCAGGCTTGAATCCGGCAGCACTTCGACGGGGCGGCTGAGCCGCTGGGACGCGCCGGATTTCAACGCCCTGGCCATGCCGATCAATTGCACCCGAATCAGCCGGTGCTCCGCTTTCAACGCCGATTGCAGATGGGCCATGGCGTCCGGGTCGCTGGCATCCGGCCGGATGTTGCCGAGAATCTCCAGTGTGCTGACGCACATGCGCAAGTGACGCTGGATGGCATCGAGTTCGGTCATGGAAATCTTCACTTCCTTGGACACCGAGGGCATCAGCGAGCGCAACTGCACCATCACCGTGTTCAGGCGCCCCATAAGCTTGAGATGTTCGTCCGCCGTGACGGGTTGACCGTTGATGATGCGTCCGTAGATCGTCGCGCAATCACGCAAGGCGTCGGCCAGGTTGTAGCGCCAGGAATAGACCGCGTACAGCGGCAGGGCGAAGGAAAACGCCAGGGCCAGGGCAATACCGATGAGGATATCGACCCCACGCCACAGCCCGTCGGAAACCGGATTGTCACCATGACCCGCGACGATGAACACGGTAATGGCAGCCAGCAGTGCCGTATAACCGCCCTTGCCGATGGCGTGGTACGAGAAAAAACCGCAAATCACCGCCATGGCGAAATAGGTCAGCCACGGCATGCCAAGCCACGCCTGTTGCACCACCAGCACCAGGCCGATCGTGGCCCCGACCAGGGTGCCGATGGCCCGCTCGGCGGATTTTTTGCCGATATTGCCGTGGTGTTGCAAGCCGCCGATCACCACCAGCATCGTCACCGACGCCCACTCACCGTGGGGCAGGTGGATGCCAGTGGTCAGCAGGATCGACGCCAGCAACCCCAGTGACACCCGTACGGCGTGGATGACCCTGGCATGACGATAGCGCCGGTACGGGTCCAGTAACGGACGCAGTAAACGGCGCAGCAGCGGCGGCAGTTGAAGGGCTCTGGACTGGCTCAGGTCGGCACTCCTCAGAAAATGTAATCGGTGGTCAGGAAGCTTGAACTGCGGCCGCTGATGATCTCGCTGATCAGTTCCTTGTTGCTCTCCTGGAATTTAGTGGCGACCAGTGTCCGGATCGAGAACACCCGCAGTGCGTCATGCACTGACAATGTGCCCTCGGCCGAATTCTTGCGGCCATTGAACGGGTAGGTGTCGGGGCCGCGCTGGCATTGGGCATTTAGGTTGATGCGCCCGACCTGGTTGGCGAAGGTGTCCACCAGTCGCCCGACCGCCACCGGGTTGGTGCCGAAGATGCTCAACTGCTGGCCGAAGTCCGACTCCAGGACGTAATCGATCACCGTATCCAGATGCCGGTACGGCACGATCGGCACCACCGGACCGAACTGCTCTTCCTGATAGACGCGCATTTGCGGCGTCACCGGGAACAGCAGCGCGGGATAGAAGAACGACGCGCGTGCCTGACCTCCATGGGGATTGACCACTTTCGCCCCCTTGTCGAGCGCATCCGCCACCAGCGCATGCAGGTAAGCGACCTTGCCCGACTCCGGCAGCGGCGTCAGGGCCACGCCGCTTTCCCACGGCATGCCGGGTTTGAGTGTGGCGAGCCTGGCGTTGAATTTTTCGATGAAGCGCTCGACCACGTCTTCGTGGACGAAGAGGATTTTCAGCGCCGTGCAGCGCTGGCCATTGAACGACAGGGACCCGGTGACCGCCTCATTGACCGCATTGTCCAGATCCACCTCCGGCAGGACGATACCGGGATTCTTCGCATCCAGGCCCAGCGCCGCGCGCAAACGGTGGGGTTTTGGATGGAGTTTTTTCAGGTCGCTGGCGGCTTTATTGGTGCCGATGAACGCAAAGATATCGATCTTGCCACTGGCCATCAGGGCGCTGACGGTCTCGCGACCGCTGCCGTAGATCACGTTGATCACCCCGGCCGGGAAGCTGTCGCGGAAGGCTTCCAGCAATGGACGAATCAGCAGCACGCCGAGTTTGGCCGGTTTGAACACCACGGTGTTGCCCATGATCAGCGCCGGGATCAGCGTGGTGAAGGTTTCGTTCAGCGGGTAGTTGTAGGGGCCCATGCACAAGGCCACGCCCATCGGTACGCGACGGATCTGGCCGAGGGTGTCCTGCTCCAGTTCGAAGCGGCTGGAGCGGCGGTCGAGTTCCTTGAGGGCGTTGATGGTGTCGACGATGTAATCGCAGGTGCGGTCGAACTCTTTCTCCGAGTCCTTGAGGTTTTTACCGATTTCCCACATCAGCAACTTGACCACTGCCTCGCGCTGTTCACGCATGCGGCCGAGGAAGGATTCGACATGCTGGATGCGCTCGGCCACGCGCAAGGTCGGCCACAAGCCCTGGCCGCGGTCATAAGCGCGGACAGCGGCGTCGAGGGCGGTCAAGGCGGTCTCGGCATCGAGCAATGGCGTGCTGCCGAGGATGACTTGTTCATCGCCATTCGGGCCACTGAAATACACCGGGCTGCGGACCTGGGCGAGGGGGCCGGGCCAGGTTTTCAATATGCCGTCGACCAGGTATTCACGCTGTTCGGTGGGGCCGTCGAGGCGGTATTTTTCCGGGATGCTGCCGGCCTCGGGAAACAGATTGCCAAGGATGTTCGCTGTGGTCATGTCGCTACCCCTGAAGAGATGTTGGCGAGCCCGGGCCATGGCAGGCGCGGGCTCGCTCGCGAAGGTCGTTAACGATAACGCGTAAAAATCAGACGCCTCGCGGTGGTCTTGGGTTTATCGCGAGCGAGCTCGCTCCTACATTCAACGTTCAATGCCCCGGATGTTGAGTCGATCGCGCGGCGACAGGCAGAGTAGAGGGGTTGAGGGTCTGGATCTTGTGTCTCTAGCGTAGACCGCTTTACGCAGTTCTTGTACATGGACATTGACCTGAGCACACACAACGGCCGGTGCTGCGGTTAAACTTCGTGCTCTTTCATAAGGAGTTCATATGAGTCATTACCAGCCGGGCATTCTCGCCACCCCTGTTCCGCCTCAAGCTCGCCATATGTTCTTCGCCCTCGAATCCGCCGCTGCGCTGCCGGCGGCGCTCGGCAATTTGATGCAACTGGTGGACGGCCAGTCGGCCGTGGTCGGCTTCGGTGAATCCCTGGTCAAGGCCCTGAACGGCAACATTGAAGGGCTGCGGGTGTTCCCGGCGCTGACGGGCGTGGGCGTTGACAACCCGTCGACCCAACACGCGCTCTGGTGCTGGTTGCATGGCGTCGACCGTGGTGAGCTGCTCAATCGCAGCAATGCCCTTGAAGCGGCCTTGGCGCCAGCCTTGCGCCTGGTGCAGATGACCGAAGGCTTCCGCCATCGCGATGGCCATGACCTGACCGGCTACGAAGACGGCACCGAGAACCCCCAGGACGAAGCCGCTGCGGCTGCCGCGCTGGTGGCTGAAGGCGTCGACGGCACGGTCGGTGGCAGTTTTGCCGCGATCCAGCAGTGGCAGCACGATTTGAAGAGCTTTCATGCTCTGCCTTCCCACGAAACCGACCACATCATGGGCCGACGCCTGAGCGACAACGAAGAACTCGATGACGCGCCAATCTCCGCCCACGTCAAACGCACAGCCCAGGAAAGCTTCGCGCCCGAGGCGTTCATCGTGCGTCGCTCGATGCCATGGATCGAAGGCGACCGCGCTGGCCTGATGTTCCTCGCGTTCGGTTTCTCCCTCGACGCCTTCGAAGTCCAGCTGCGGCGCATGAGTGGCCTGGAAGACGGCATCACCGACGGTTTGTACCGTATCAGCCGGCCGATTACCGGCGGCTATTACTGGTGTCCGCCGCTCAAGGACGGTCGACTGGACCTGCGTGCACTGCGTATCGACTGATCGATCACGAGCTGGCTTTTGTGGCGAGGGAGCAAGCTCCCTCGCCACAGGTGTTTCACCGCACGCTTGATCGTGCGCTCTAACCTTATTCCCAAACAGTATTTCTCAACCCTCTCTTTAGAACTCTAAGATCACGTCATAACTCGTTATGACAAGTGATCTTCATGACCGATAACGTTCTATCCCTCACTAGCGTTCCCTTGCACACCCAGCTGCGGGATGTGTTGCGCGCCCGCATTCTCGATGGCCAATACCCGCAAGACAGCCAGATGCCCTCGGAGAGCGAGCTCGGCGCGCTGTTCAAGGTCAGCCGCATCACCGTGCGCCAGGCCCTCGGTGACCTACAAAAGGAAGGGCTGATCTTCAAGATTCACGGCAAGGGCACCTTCGTCGCCAAACCCAAGACCTTCCAGAACGTCAGCACCCTGCAAGGCCTGGCCGAGTCCATGACCGGTCGCGGCTACGAGGTGATCAACCGCCTGCGCAGTTTCAAATTCATTGCCGCCGACAAACAGGTGGCCGAGCGTTTGCAGGTCGCCGAGGGTGAAGTCGTGGCGCAGATCAAACGGGTGCGCTTGATCAATCGCGAGCCGATTTCGCTGGAAATCACCTACCTGCCCAAAGCCATCGGCGAGCGCCTGGAGAAGGCAGACCTGGTCACCCGCGACATCTTCCTGATCCTCGAAAACGACTGCGGCCTGGCCCTCGGTCACGCCGATCTGGCCATCGATGCGGTGCTGGCCGACAGCGACCTGACCCAGGCGCTGAACGTCGAACCGGGCTCGCCGATCATGCGCATCGAGCGTCTGACCCATGACGCTGATGGGCGGCCCCTGGATTTCGAACACCTTTACTACCGAGGCGACGCGTTCCAGTACCGCCTGCGGATCGACCGGCAAAAAGGGGAGCAGGCATGAGCCGAAACACGTTGGAGCAGGAATACGACATCGTCGTGATCGGCGGTGGCACCGCCGGGCCCATGGCGGCGATCAAGGCCAAGGAGCGCAACCGCGACCTGCGGGTGCTGTTGATCGACAAGGCCAACGTCAAGCGCAGCGGCGCGATCAGCATGGGCATGGACGGCCTGAACAACGCGATCATCCCCGGCCACTCGACGCCAGAGCAGTACACCAAGGAAATCACCATCGCCAACGACGGCATCGTCAACCAGGCGGCGGTCTACGCCTACGCGACCCACAGCTTCGAAACGATCGAGCAACTGGACCGCTGGGGCGTGAAGTTCGAAAAGGACGAAACCGGCGACTACGCGGTGAAAAAGGTCCACCACATGGGCGCCTACGTGCTGCCGATGCCCGAAGGGCATGACATCAAGAAAGTGCTGTATCGCCAGTTGAAGCGGGCGCGGGTGAGCATCACCAATCGCTTGGTCTGTACCCGTTTGCTCAAGGACGAAGAGGGCGCGGTCAACGGTGTGATGGGCTTCGATTGCCGCACGGCCGACTTTCATGTGATCAAGGCCAAGGCGGTGATTCTGGCGTGCGGCGCCGCCGGGCGTTTGGGCCTGCCGTCCTCGGGCTACCTGATGGGCACTTACGAAAACCCGACCAATGCCGGCGACGGCTACGCCATGGCCTATCACGCCGGGGCCGAACTGGCGAACCTGGAATGCTTCCAGATCAACCCGCTGATCAAGGACTACAACGGCCCGGCCTGCGCTTATGTCACCGGTCCGCTGGGCGGCTACACCGCCAACAACAAGGGTGAACGCTTCATCGAGTGCGACTACTGGAGCGGGCAGATGATGTGGGAGTTCCACCAGGAACTGGAAAGCGGCAATGGTCCGGTGTTCCTCAAACTCGATCACCTGGCCGAGGAAACCATCCAGAACATCGAAGAAATCCTGCACAGCAACGAGCGCCCGAGTCGCGGCCAGTTCCACGCCAATCGCGGCACCGACTACCGCACGCAGATGGTCGAGATGCACATTTCCGAGATCGGTTTTTGCAGCGGGCATTCGGCATCGGGGGTGTGGGTCAACGAGCGAGCCGAAACCTCGGTCAAGGGGTTGTACTCGGCGGGGGACATGGCAGCAGTGCCGCACAACTACATGCTCGGCGCGTTCACCTACGGCTGGTTTGCCGGGACCAATGCGGCGGATTTCGTCGCCGGGCGTGAGTTTTCGGCGCTGGATGCGGCGCAGATCGAAACCGAGAAACAACGGGTCTACGCGCCCCTGGACCGCGAACACGGCCTGCCACCGGCCCAGGTCGAGTACAAATTACGGCGCTTCGTCAACGACTACCTGCAACCGCCGAAAGTGACCAAGAAGATGCAAATCGGCCTGCAACGCTTCAGCGATATCCAGCGCGACCTCGATCAGATCAAGGCCCACAACGCCCACGAACTGATGCGTGCCATGGAAGTCAGCATGATCCGCGACTGTGCCGAAATGGCCGCCCGGGCCTCGTTGTTCCGCGCTGAAAGTCGCTGGGGGCTTTACCACTATCGGGTCGATCATCCGCAACGCAACGACAACGACTGGTTCTGCCATTGCCACCTGAAAAAGGATGAAAACGGCCTGATGACCAGTTTCAAGAAAGCCGTCGAGCCTTACATCATCCCGCTCGACGCCGATGAAATGCAGGCCTACGACCGGTTGCGGGTCGGTGCCGACGCGGCTTGATGCCGTCAACAAAAGAGAGACCGAACATGACCTATCAACCCCAGGAAATCTTCTTCCGCTCCAACGCGCCGGTCACCGTCGACGAGGACCTGTGCATCGCCCACAAAGGCTGCACCGTGTGCGTCGACGTCTGCCCGATGGACTTGCTGGCCATCAACCCGGCCACGCAAAAGGCCTACATGGCCTTCGATGAGTGCTGGTACTGCATGCCCTGTGAGAAGGATTGCCCGACCGGGGCGGTGAAAGTGGACATCCCTTATTTGTTGCGCTGACTTGGAGCTGGCTTGCCAGCGAAAACGATTTCACATTCACCACCTCTGCAACAGACACACCGCTTTCGCCGTTCAAGCCGGCTCCAGATCGTGTGTTGAAAAAATGCGTTAAAGCCATCCGGCCACCACCGGACGCCTGTTTCAAACACCCCTCGTTTCCCACCACGCCCTGATCGTGGCGGAGACGAACATCCAATAAACGATTCGAGGGGATTCACCATGGTTTTGCCAACATCGCTGCGTGCAGCGTTTGCCGGTCTGGTACTGGCCTCATTCACCTTGTCGGCCTCGGCCGAAACCATCCGCATTGCCATCGGCACCCAGGACACCACGATCAACTGCGCCGCTGGTGGTCTGTTGATCCGCGAACTGGGCCTGCTCGACAAATACCTGCCCCATGACGGGCAATACAAGGACGCCAAGTACGACGTGGAGTGGAAGAACTTCACCAGCGGCGCGCCCCTGACCAACGAGATGGTTGCCGGCAAACTCGACTTCGGCGCCATGGCCGATTTCCCCGGTTCATTCAACGGTGTGGCGTTCGAAACGGCGGGCAAGCACAGCCTGTTCATCAGCGTGCTGTCGGGCAGCATCAAGGGCAGTGGCAACGGCATCGTGGTGCCGAGTGCCTCGGGCGTGCAGTCGCTGGCCGAGCTGAAGGGCAAGACCATTTCCGTGCCGTTCGCTTCGACCGCCCATGGCATGTTGCTGCGCGCCGTGGCGGCCCAGGGTTGGGACCCGCTCAAGGACGTGAACATCATTGCCCAGCCACCGGAAGTCGCCGGCTCCGCCTTGCAGGCCGGCAAGATCGACGCCCATGCCGACTTCGTGCCGTTCGCCGAGCTGTTTCCCAGCCGGGGCTTCGCACGCAAGATCTATGATGGCTCCCAGGCTGGCGCGCCAACCTTCCACGGTGCGCTGGTTGACCAGGCCTACGCGAATAAATACCCGGAGATCGTCGTCGCCTACCTGCGCGCCAGCATCGAGGCCAATCAGTTGCTCGCCGCCGAACCGGAGAAGTACAGCGAACTGATCGCCAAGGTCACCGGGGTCGATGCCGAGGTCAATTACCTGTTCCACGGTCCGTTGGGCGTACAGACCCGTGACCTGAGCTGGAAACCTGAATATCGCCAGGCCGTCGGCACCGCCATCGACACCCTCAAACTGCTGAAAAAGGCGGATCGCGGGCTCGATCTGAATACCTTCATTGACGACCAGTACATCCGCGCCGCCTTCAAGGCCTCGAAACTGGACTACACCGCGCAACTGGCCAACTACGCGCAAACCCCGCTCAAAGCGGTCGATGCGTCCACTGGCAAAGCCATCACCGACTTCAGCCACGTGGCCGAGATCTGGGTGCGTGGCGAAGCGAAAGTCCGTCAGTACGCGTCGGCGGAAGCCGCGTTCACCGCGCTGGCCAGCCTCAAGCAGGAAGGCAAGAACATCCGCGCGGTGTATGCCCAGGCCAGCGACAGCGGCATCAAGTTACTGGCGGATCAAGCGTGGTTTGCCAGTGATGCGAAAGGGCGCCTCAGTGCGTTTTTGCTCAAGGGACAGGCCCAACAATTCGCCACGGCCCAGGGCGGCAAGGTGTTCGACTTCACCGATGCCACCACCCAGGCGGTGGCCGTGCGCTAATTCAAAAACACCGCAGTCCCCTGTAGGAGCGAGTCTGCTCGCGATGGAGTGTCAGCCAAGGAAATGTCGACTGGCACCTCATCGTGAGCAGGCACGCCCCTACAGGAAATCGGTTGAGAGGAACAATTGTGAACGGACCCTTTAAGCGCTGGCCTCCCCGAGCCGCCTCCTTGCTGCTCTGCCTGCTGTTCTGGCAACTCGCCGCCAGCCATCACTGGAACTTCGGCCTGGTGACATTCGCCAATGTGCCGACACCGCTGGCCGTGATTCAGGCAGCTTTTGGTCTCGGTGACTCCGGCAAATTGGCCCGGCACTTGAGCAGCAGCCTTGGCCGGGTGTTCGCCGGTTACCTCGCAGCACTGGTCATCGGCATTGCCCTGGGACTGGCCATCGGCCGTTCGAAATGGGCCGAAGACCTGTTGCTGCCGCCGTTGGAAGTACTGCGGCCGATACCCGCCGTGGCCTGGATCCCCCTGGCGATCCTGATGTTCCCCTCGTCAGAACTGTCGATGGTCTTCATCACCTTCACCGGCGCGTTGTTTCCGATCCTGCTCAATACCGTGCACGGCGTCGAAGGTGTCGATCCACGGCTGATCGCCTCGGCGAAAAGCCTCGGGGCAGGGCGGCGGGCGATTCTGCTGGAAGTGATTCTGCCGGGGGCTGCGCCAAGCATCATCACGGGCCTGGCCATCGGCATGGGCACCTCGTGGTTTTGCCTGGTGACCGCCGAAATGATCTCCGGCCAGTACGGCATCGGCTATTACACCTGGGAGTCCTACACCATCCAGAACTACGCCGACATCGTGGTCGGCATGCTGCTGATCGGGGTACTCGGGATGGGCAGCAGCCTATTGATCAAGCGCCTCGGCGGACTGTTCACGCCTTGGCATCGACCACGAGGTAAAGCCTGATGAGCGTTTTTCAACACCCGGAAGGGCGTATCGATATTCGCGCCCTGTCGATCAGCCTGGGCGAGGGC
The DNA here is from genome assembly GCF_054061835.1 of Pseudomonas sp. TE12234. Classification (NCBI taxonomy): domain Bacteria; kingdom Pseudomonadati; phylum Pseudomonadota; class Gammaproteobacteria; order Pseudomonadales; family Pseudomonadaceae; genus Pseudomonas; species Pseudomonas sp. TE12234. Next base: position 190,838 of record NZ_JBSSEP010000011.1, on the reverse strand, counting down.
AGCGCCGCTTTTGAAGCGGTGCAAGGGCTCGATTGCCAGATCGAACCGGGACAGTTCGTGTGCATCCTCGGGCCGTCCGGTTGCGGCAAATCCACCTTGCTCGGTGCGCTGGCCGGTCACCTGCAACCGCGCACCGGCGTCCTCGACGTCGACGGCGCGCCGGTGTCTGGCCCGTCGCCACAGCGCGGCATGGTGTTCCAGCAGCACACGCTGTTCCCTTGGCGCACGGTGCGCGACAACGTCGCCTTCGGCCTGAAAATGCGCGGTGTCGGTAAAGCCGAACGGCACCGGGCCGCCGATGAAATCCTCGCTCTGGTGGGCCTTGAAGGCTTTGCCGAGCGCTGGCCGGATCAGCTGTCCGGCGGCATGCAGCAGCGGGTGGAAATCGCCCGGGTGCTGGTCAATCGTCCACGGTTGTTGCTGATGGACGAGCCTTTCGGTGCCCTCGACGCCCTGACGCGCTTGAACATGCAGGAACTGCTGCTGGACATCTGGACACGGATTCGCACCACCGTGGTGTTCGTTACCCACGACATCGATGAAGCGCTGTTCCTTGCCGATCGCTTGCTGGTGATGAGCTCGCGCCCCGGCCGGATCATCGAAGACCTGCACCTGGACTTCCCCCGGCCACGCACCACCGAGCTGGTGACCAGCCACGCCTTCTCGCGCTTGAAGCGTCACTGCCTCGAGCTTCTGCGTCACGAAGACGGTCGGCAGCTACCGCGCCTGAACCCTCTCGGACTTCCTCCTGAAAACAAACTGCCGCGATTTGCCCTATGACCTCACTCTTTGATGTAACCGATAACGACGACATTCTCGCCCTGCAACCACGCCTGACCGATGAGGATGCCGGTGTGCGCCGTATCGCCCTGATCGACCTGGCTGACCTGGAAGAACCGGATGGCCTGCTGTGGCTGGTCGATCGCCTGGCGCACGACCCGGCCGAGGAGGTTCGCGCCGAAGCCGCGCGCTTGCTCGAAGCCTGGGAGGACGAGCCCGTGGTCGAGGCGTTGTGCCAGGCCCTGACCGATCCCGCGCCAGCGGTGCAAGCCGCCGCCGCGCAAAGCCTCAGCCTGCTCAAGACTGAAGCGGCCGGCAGGGTGATTCTGCCGTGGACCGGGCATGCCGACATCGGCGTGCGCATCGCTGCATTCCGGGCTTTGCGCGAGTTGCGCTATCCCCTGGCTGCCCCGGCGGCCCTGCTGGCGCTGGACGATCACGACGCCAACGTCCGGCGTGAAGCGGTTGGCGTGCTGGGCTGGCTCAAGCAGCTTGATGCCTTGCCGGCCCTGGCACGGCTGGCCAGCGATGACCCGGACACCGAAGTCCGTCGCGCGGCCACCGGGGCCTTGGGGCTGGCGTCAGACGCACAGGTGCTGCCGGCCCTGCGACAGGCCCTGCAGGACCAGGCCTGGCAAGTGCGCGAAGAGGCCGCCACCACGCTGGGCAAGGTCGGACACCTCGACGCCGGTGCCGCGCTGGTCGAAGCCTTGGGTGACGATTACTGGCAAGTCCGCCTGCGCGCCACCCGCAGCCTCGGGCGTTTACGTTATGCCCCGGCCCTGGATGCCTTGATCGAAACCCTCGGCCACCGCATCAGCAATCTGCGCAAGGAAGCCGCGCTGGCCTTGGGCGAGTTGAACGAGCGGGATGCCATCGCACCGTTGTTGGCCGCCCAGGACGACGGCGACCCGGAAGTGCGCAAGGCGGTACGCATTGCCTTGAGTCAACTGCAATGAACCCGCTGGCCATCGGCAATTCCCGAAGCAAACAACAATTGCGCCTGAACTGGCCGGACGGTCGCGAACAGCGGCTGGACCACGTCGAGTTGCGTCGCCAATGCCCGTGTTCGCAATGCCGGGCGTTTCGAATGCGGGGAATGGCGCCGCTGGTTGATGACCGTGTTCAGGTGGTCGAAGTGAATGCGCAGGGGTATGGATTGCAGCTGGTGTTCAGTGATGGGCATGAGCGGGGGATTTATCCGTGGACTTATTTGGCTGGATTTAGGGACTGAATAGGGAGCTATTTCAGTCTGGAGCATCTCCCCCTATGTGCGGTTCCAGTTTTTTATGTCGCGAATTCAGGTTCAGTAATGGCTCGGATAAATGCATCGTCCACAGTCTTTGCTCCATACTTATTCATGAACTCACTACCATTGGCAAAGCGATTGAAGCGGTGCTGGCTGAGCATGTAAAAATAATCACAATGGTTAATGACTTCATCAACATTATGCGAGGAAACTAGAATGGCAGTGCCCTCTCTGGCTGCGCCGTGAAGACATTGCCAAATATAGTGACGAAATTCTGGATCTACACCAGCAGTAGGTTCGTCGAGAATCACGAAGTCTGCAGAGATTGAAAGAAGAGAAAGCGTAAAGAACCAGCGTGTTTCTCCGTAGCTGCATAGCGATGATTTTTTGTTCCAAATGTCTTGGTACCGGTCAACTATCGCAGGACTCCATGCACTTAATTTTATTAGGGCTTTATCTTGTGTCATTGGTTCGCTTGATGACAGCGCAGTCACCATTTTAAAAATGTCGCGCATGCGCAACGGTGGAGAAGTGGTAATGATTTGAGAAAGGTATAAGAAATGACTGAAGTCGTTTTTTATAAAGCCGCACTTTGCTTTTTTAAGGTCGCAGATGATATCGAAAAAAGTTGTTTTTCCAGAGCCATTGGGCCCGAGAATTCCGACAATATCGCCTTGAGTAACCTCAAGAGACGCCTGGGTTAAGAGGGGGGTGGTTGAATAGGAAAAATCAATGTTTTGCGCCCTGAACTTTTTCATTAATATCGGCTCCATACAGGATTTATTCTAAGATGTTTGAATGTCTTAAATAGTGTAAAAGTGAACAAAAAAACTATTGCGATTGTGGTGGGCTGATTGGATTGAAGGCCTTGTTCCATTATTTTGCTTGCAAGAGTTAGTGGGTTTGCAAGATTCAAAGTGTCAGTGATGTGGTTTGCTGTGGCGGTACTCATTACTCCGAGAATTAGCATGCAGAACGAAAAGATGGAAAGCAACGTGTTCGAGTTCTGAAAGTTAATCGGTAGCCATGAAAATACAGCCCCGAGAGTGCAAAACATGATGAAGCAGACGTAGAAGCGTAGTGTGATATTTAGTAATTCATTGAGGTTGTAGTTTCCAAATGGAAATTTCGTCATTAGGTAAAAGGTCGCACAATAGGATGTCGATATTAGTGAATAAGTAATGAAGTGTGATAAAAGGAAAATTAATTTTGAGTCCTTGGAGTAAATAAATGATCGTGTGAATCCGCTTTCCCTTCTTCCGATTATGTAAAAGGCGAATCCGAATAATGCAACGCTCGAGGAAATATAGGCATAAAACCATGCTGAGACTGTAATGTAGTTGCTGGAGAAGTAGTTGGCGTCTTGCCTGGTTGCTGCAAAAAAATAGAACATCGCGCAAGGTAATATCATAAGCCAAAACAATGAGATGGGTTCTTTTAGTTGTTCCTTGAGGAATATGGATGTTAGAGAAAAAATTCTGGGCCAGATATTTTTAGTCATGATCGAATTCTCTATGGGAGTGGAATCGTTGCTTCTTTTCTTTCGATATGTATTGCAAGGCGAAAATTTTGCCACTTGAAATTAAGTGGTTCTGCAAGAGTTAGTTGATTTTTCTGCTGGGTTCAAGTGAGAGGTTTTTTGTGTTGTAGGGGTATTCCTACTCAATTTCAAGAAGTGTCCTGCATGAGATTCGGAGTCTTGGTGGTTTGGTTTGGTTTTCGTGCGGATAGTGTCTAGCGTGGAATTTTGAAATTTCTTTTTCAACCCGTATTTTAGTTTTCGGTAAGTAGAAATGATCTTGCTATGTCGAGTAGGGCATTTCTGTAGGATTAAATGTGCGTTTTATGATTTTTATTTTTTCAAGTACTGATTTTTCTCAAAAAAAACGACGAGCGGTAGGCCTTATTTGTTGATTGTCCGCTTCGTTAGAGTAAGGACTGCAGGGCATTGCGTTTGCGGGTTGTCTAACAGCACGCTTAGGGGTATGAACTGCAACAGGTATTATCCAATGGGCATGAACGGGATTTATCCGTGGGCATGGGCTTACTTGGCACAACTCGTCCCCGAATCCAACCTAATCTGATGCACGCGCGCCTGCTCGCGAAAGCGGTGGGTCAGCCAATGAAGTATTGACTGACATACCGCTTCCGTGGACAGCGGCTCAAGGTCTCGATTCACGGTCGAGGAGAACTTGAAGTCCGGAGAGGGGGGGAAGCTCGCTACGCACTTAAACCAGGACGCAAACATAGGTCTCAAGGAGGACTACTTATGATCTCCATTGCCGATCGCTTATCACCTTATACCGAAGCGCTGAGCGTCTCGTCTTTTCGCAAATTGCTGATAGGCCAAAGTCTCTCGATGGCCGGCGACGCTATTTGTCTAGCCGCTCTGCCGATAGCGCTTATCCGGACCGGCTACGGAGCAGAAGTATTTGGTTTTGTTATGGCTGCAGTCGGGGTAGGGAGCGTGATCGGGGCCCTGGTAGGAGGCTTGCTGGCGGATCGAAAGTCGCCGAAGCAAGTACTGATTTACACCGACACGGCGCGGGGTTGTGCGCAATTGGCCGCAGTGGCGATGTTCTTCTCCGGTACACCGTGGTGGTGCTTGGTTTTTGTCTACCTGATATTCGGCATCGGCATTGGGGTTTCCCGTCCGTGTGCTCAGGTACTGCTCGTCAAATTGCTGCCCAAGCAAGCACTGGTGGCGGGCAATGGTGCGATGAATTTTGTCGACAACCTGGTCGCTGTGCTGTTTCCCGCGACGCTGGGTGTACTCATCATTTTCTGGGATCCGGTCTGGGGCATATTGATCGATGGTTTGACATTCTTCTGCGCCGCCATTTACACGGCGATGTTGCCCAATGTTGAGCCCTGTGAGTTCGAGGAGGAGTTCTCGATCCGGGAAACGGTCAATGGCATTGCCATCGTCACCGGCAACTCCAAACTTTTGCTTGGCTTCGCGGCTACCCTCGTGGTGAACGTATTGTGTTTCCCGATTTTCCTGGTTGTCGCTCCCTATGCCATCAGCAATCGATTCAACGAAGAAATGTGGGGGGTATGTCTGGCCGCCTCGGGATTCGGTGCGTGCATTGGATCAATCGTCACGGTGCTTGTTTCCGGGCATGAACGACTGATCGGACTTGCAGTGACCTGCGGCCTGTTCCTGGCTGGCGCGATGGCACTACTCGGCATGGGAAGCTCGTTCTGGATGGCGATACTGGGGGCGACTCTGGTAGGTGTCGTCGAAGCGTCCTGGTTGACTGGATGGGCCACAGCGATGCAGACACTGGCTCCTGAAAAGGACCTCGGTAAAGTGGTGGCAGTCGATACACTCTTTACCAGTGGCGTACACCCCTTCATTTTTCTCGGTAGCGGAGTCGTCGGCGGGATGGTCGGTTATTCCCAGACCCTTTCCCTCACGGCAATTCTCTGTGCCGTAGGCACACTGCTAATTGGTTTGGCGTCCTTTGCGCTCATTCCAAGGAGTGCTCAAGATTTCGCGGGTTGATGCGCAGGTTCGGGTTATCGATTTGCACTCGCAGGGATATGGTTTGCAGCTGATCTTCAGCGACAGCCACGATCGTGGCATCTATCCATGGCCCTATCTGGCACAACTCGCCCCGAATTGACTGGAATCTAAACCGTGCGAGCCTGCTCGCGATGGCCTGACAGTCGCTATTGATAGTGACTGGACGGGCCTTATCGCGAGCAAGCTCCCACACAGGGATCCGTGGTAGTCAAAAAGTCTTGCTGACGCTCGCCACCACCGTCGCGCTGCACACATCATCGAACCCCCAATTGCTGGCGCATTGGCTCTTCGACAGGTTGGTGTCGACGTAACTCAGGCCCAGCGTAACTCCGGCCAGTTCGTGGGTCAGTCGGACTTCCCATTCGCGGTACGAGTCCTCGGCTTCACCCGAGTTCGAATACAGGGTCGGGTCCTTGAAGTCCATGTTGCCGTAACGCAGTTTCAGGCCGGTGTCATAGGGCAACTCGGTTTCATAACCGATGTAGGTGTAGAGCGAGTTCTGCTGGCTATCGATGCCCGGCGCATCGTCGGAGTAATAGGCGCCGAGCTTCACCCCATAAACGCTGAGAATGCCGTAGACCTCGCTCTGATTGAACTGGCTCTCTTTCGGGTAACTGTATTTGAGATAACCAAGGTCGAGATTGACCGCGTCGGTGGCTTGCCACAGCCAACCGGCGTAGTAATCGATCTCCTGTCGGGTCTTCAAACCGCCGCCAAAATCGACGTTGGAACTCCATGCGCCCAGGTACAGCCCACTGCTGTGGGTCAGGGTTGCGCCGGCCTGCAGAGCCGGGTCGTTCTGGGTTTGCGAGATGCCACGGCTGCGGTAGTCGCTGGCCAGGTTGACGTCCAGCAGCAACGAGAAATCATCATTCAAGGGCACGGCCTGGCTGCTTAAGGGCAGCAAACTCAAGGAGCTGAGGGCGAACAGGGTGAAAGCTTTCATGGGGTACGTCCCGCTATTTTGATTGTTATGGGCAGAAGTCGGACATGGCTGCGCCTGGCCCCGTGTCGAGAGACACGGAGTCGGGCAGCGGAGGGGTTGCTGTTTTTATCAGAGGGTTGGTGCGTAGACCTGACGACCGGCGAACCAGGTTTGCAGCACTTGGGTGTCGTGCAGGGCTTTTTCGTCGACGCTGAACACATCGCGGTCGACCACGATGAAGTCGGCCTGTTTGCCAGCGGTCAAGGAACCGATCTGTTTGTCCAGGCCAATGGTGCGAGCGGCGTTGAGGGTATAGGCGTAGAACATGGTCTCGCGGTCAATGCGTTCATCGGCGTTGAGCACCCCCATCGGCCCGATCCGGGTCATGGCCTGGGCCATGGCGTTCCACGGGTTGGGCGAAGACACCGGCCAGTCGCTGGCCCCGGCGATGGTCGCGCCTTGCTTGAGCAAGGAGTGCGCCGGGTACTGGTAACGGAACGCCAGGGCACTGACGTAAGGCTTGATCATGTCCGTGGTGTAGTCGTCGGCACTGGCCCACAACAGTTGCATCGAAGCGATGACATCGAGCGGTTTGAAGCGGGCGAATTCTTTCGGATTGACGATCTGCAAGTGCGTGATCGAGTGGGTCACTCCGCTCTGCCGGTCTTTGCGCGCCTGGGCAATGCCGTTCAGCGATTCGCGTACCGCGCGGTCGCCGATGGCGTGGATGTGCACCCGCCAGCCCCGTTGATCGATGGCGCTGACCAGCTCGCCGAAGTGCTTGGGATCGATCAGCAGTTCGCCTGGTTTGTGCGAGTTGGTATAGGGATCGATCATCGCCGCGCTCTGCGCCGGGTACTCGATCACTCCGTCGGCGAAGATCTTGACGCCGGGTAGCGTCAGGTTGGAAATGCCCTGGAACTGCTGGCGGACCTTGTCCAGCGTGTCGAGATCGGCCGGCACGCTTTTCGGATTGGCCACCAGCAACGCCGCGACATGGGCGGTCATGCCGCCGCTTTCGGACAGGGCTTTGTACACCGGCAGCACGCCCACGGTTTTCTCCGTGGGCTTGAGGGCGAACAGCGGTTCGCCAGGCGCGGCGTTGGCCGCAGGGTCCATCCACGCGGTGATACCGAGGCTGTTGTTGTAGCTCACGGCGGTTTGCGCCGCCTTGAGCATGTCGGCGGCATTCGGCGACGGCATTTTCGAGGACACCCGGTCCCAACCGGCGTCCACCAGAAATCCGTTGGGGCTGCCATCGGCGAGTTTGCCGATGGTGCCTTTCTCGGCGTCCGGCAGGTTTTTCAGCAGTGTCGCGTCGACGCCGGCGCGCTTGAGCATCACATTGTTGGCCCAGGCCGTGTGGTAATCGCTGCCGGTAAACACCACGGGCACGTCGGCCCATTCGCCGCTGTTGAATGTCTTGCCCAGGGCTTCGGACTGCGCCCAGTAAGCGGAGCTCATGCCGGCCACGGTCAGGACGTCGCCATGCCGGGCCTTGCCGTCGTCACGCCAGCCACGCAGGCGTTTTTCCAGTTCGTCGAGCTCGACCACCTCGTCTTCCATGTTCGCTGCGACCATTTCCAGGCCGCCGAAAATCGCGTGGGAATGGCTGTCGATCAGGCCGGGCATCAGGGTCTTGCCACCCAGGTCGATGACTTGGGTCCCTGAGTCGATCAAGGCCTTGATCTGCGCATCGCTGCCCACTTGCAGCACTTTGCCGTCCTGTACTGCCAGGGCCTGAACCTTGGGCTGGTTGCGGTCGGCGGTGAAAATCTTGCCGTTGAACAACACCAGATCAGTCGCCGCCATGGCTTCCAACGAGGCAAAACTCATTGCCGCCATCAGTAGATTCGGGATGAATCTTTTCATTGAATGTTTCCTTGTTATTGCGTCTGATGGCCAGATTAGTGGCTTGCCGCCGTCGGCAGAACGCCTCACTCACGAAAAACGTTTTTGCCTGAATGGAAAAAGAATGGACAAGTTAGGGGCACTGAAAATGTTCGTGGTCACCGCGCAACTGGGCAGTTTCAGTCGCGCCGCCGAGCAGTTGGGCAAGACCCCTTCGGCCCTGACCAAAGCGGTCAACCATCTGGAGACGGAGCTGGGTGCGCGTTTGTTCGAGCGCAGTACCCGGCGGATTTCGCTCACGGAATCCGGACGGCTTTACCTGGAAACCGCGCGTCAGGTGTTGCAGCGGCTGGACGAGGCGGGTGAGGAAATCGAGCAGTTGCAGCATGGCTTGCGCGGCAGTCTGAAAATCACCGCACCGCTGGCCTATGGACAGGCTTTTCTCGATCAGGTGGTGGGCGGTTTTCTTGAGCAATACCCGCAGATCGACCTGCAAGTGGACCTGTGCGATGCGTTCGTCAATTTGCTCGAAAGCGGCTACGACCTCGCGTTGCGCGAAGGGCATGACGACTTGCCGGGGCTGATCGCCCGGGTGGTCGGGAGCAATCGCCTGGCGTTGTGTGGCAGCCCGGAATATCTGGCGCGCAAGGGGCTGCCGGTCACCCCGCAAACCCTTGATCAGCACGAATGGTTGTTGTATCGCCACCCATTGCTCAGCCGCGAATTCTGGTGGGTCGAGCGCGACGGCCAGCGCCTGAGCCTGCCGCAGCCCCAGACGCCACGATTGCGCAGCGACAATTACGACCTGTTGCTGGCCAATGCCCTGGCCGGGCGCGGTCTGCTGCACACCCCGCTGTGGAGTGCCGCGCCGTACCTGGCCGACGGGCGACTGGTGCATCTGATGGCCGACTACGACATCGACCCCGACAGCTTTGGCCCGCACATTCTGGCGGTGTACCCCAGCCATCGGCGGGCCACGGCCAAAGTGCTGGCGTTTATCGATTACATCACCGCGTATCTGGCCGACCCCTGTAGGAGCGAGCTTGCTCGCGAGGGTCGTCAACGATAACGCGGGGTGCCTGATACCCCGCGGCGGCCTCGGGTTTTTCGCGAGCAATCGAGCGTCGACCGGCTGCTCCTGCAGAAGTCCTTGTAAGAAAAAACCGAAAAGAGTACAAATGTACTCCATGACGACTTTAACTCCCCGCCGTACCGCCATCCTGACCTTTATCCGCGAGCGCATCGCCGAACACGGTCAGTCCCCGAGCCTCGCCGAGATCAGCGAGGCGTTCGGTTTCGCCTCCCGCAGCGTGGCGCGCAAGCATGTGCTGGCGCTCACCGAAGCCGGGTTTATCGAGGTCAATCCGCATCAGGCCCGGGGCATTCGCCTGCTCGGGCAACCGCCGCGCCCCGAGTTGCTGGACATCCCGGTGCTCGGTCGGGTGGCGGCCGGTGCGCCCATTGGCGCTGATGCCGAAATCCATAGCCGTCTACTGCTTGACCCGTCGATCTTCTCCCGGGTGCCGGACTACATGCTGCGGGTACGCGGCGACTCGATGATCGAAGACGGCATTCTCGACGGCGATCTGGTGGGCGTGCACCGCAACCCCGAGGCGCTCAACGGCCAGATCGTCGTGGCGCGCCTGGACGGCGAGGTCACCATCAAGCGTTTCGAACGGGTCGGCGACCGGGTTCGCCTGTTGCCGCGCAATCCGGCCTACCAGCCGATCATCGTCGAAGCCGACCGGGACCTGGCCATCGAAGGGGTGTTCTGCGGTCTGGTGAGGCAAGGCTGATGGGTGCCGTCGTTGCGCTGGATACGCTGTTCAATGGCGGCCAGGTCTGGAAGGGCCGGCCTGCGCCGCCTGCCGTCAGCCCGCAACCCACCGGGCATGCCGCGCTGGATGCGGCGTTGCCCACGGGCGGCTGGCCGGAAGCGGCGCTGACCGAAATCCTTCTGGCCGGGCAGGGCGTCGGCGAGTTGCAATTGGTATGGCCGGCACTGGCGCGGCTGTCGGCGGCGGGCGAGCGCATTGTGCTGGTGGCGCCGCCCCATGTGCCGTATCCCCAGGCCTGGCAGAGCGCCGGGGTCGATCTGCGCCAGCTGTCGATCATCCAGGCCAGTGAGCGCGATGCGCTGTGGGCGGCCGAGCAATGCCTGCGTTCGGGCAGTTGCGGCGCGGTGCTGTGCTGGCCGCACAAGGCCGATGACCGCGCCCTGCGTCGCTTGCAGGTGGCGGCGGAAACCGGCTCGACCCTGGCGTTCGCCTATCGCTCGATCAGTGAAGCGATCAACCCGTCGCCAGCGGCCCTGCGCATCGCCATTGATGCCAAGCCTGCGCAATTGCGGGTGCTCAAGTGCCGGGGCGGCCTGGCCCGTTCGGCGCCGATTGCCTTTGCCGTGGGGCATTGAGGTTGCCATGCGCTGGGTCTGCATTCTTTTCCCGCAATTGGCGCTGGACGCGGTACTGCGTCAGCGCGCCGACCCCGAAGCGCCGCTGGCGTTGCTGACCGGCCCGGCCCAGCGCCGGGTGTTGCAGGCGGTCAACGGCCCGGCGCGGGCGCTGGGCTTGCGTCCCGGCCAGTCCATGAGCGCCGCCCAGGCCTTGAGCAAGGGCTTTGCCACGGCCGAATACGACACGGCTGAAATCGAACACTGGCAGCAGTTCCTGGCCGCCTGGGCGTATCGCTTCAGTTCCCAGGTCAGCGTGCATTACCCGCGCGCGCTGGTGTTTGAAATCGAGTCCAGCCTGGGGCTGTTCGGTGGCTGGCCGCCATTCGAGGCGCGTTTGCGCAGCGAACTCGGCGAGTTGGGTTTCCGTCACCGCATCGTCGCCGCGCCCAACCCGGCGGCGGCGCGGATGCTGGCCAACGCCCATGACGGCCTGGTGGTGCCCGACGATCAAGCCTTGCAGTATCACCTCGGACAATTGCCCGTCGACCGCATCGGACTGGAGGCCAACGTCGCCACCGCGTTGTCGCGCATGGGCCTGCGCACCTTGAGCCAGGTGCAGGCGTTGCCTCGGCACAGCCTGGCGCGACGCTTCGAGGCCCCGGTGCTCAAGCACCTGGACACCTTGCTTGGCTTGCGGCGCCTGGCGCTGGCGTTCTATCTGCCACCGGACCGCTTCGATGTGCGCATCGAGCTCAACTTCGATGTGCAATCCCATCAGGCCTTGCTGTTTCCGCTGCGTCGATTGACCGGCGATCTGTCGGCGTTTCTCTGCGGGCGCGACAGCGGCGTGCAACGCTTCGACCTGCATCTGGAACACGCCGGCTTGCCGGACACGTTGATCAAGGTGGGGCTGCTCAGCGCCGAACGCGATCCGGCGATGCTCTTCGAACTGGCGCGGGGGCGGCTGGAGCAAGTGCAGGTCGAGGCGCCGGTGCGTGGGTTTCGTCTGCGCGCCGAAGACTTGCCGAGCTTCGTTCCGCAGTTTCAGGAGCTGTTCGACGATCGCCCACAGCAAACCTTGCCCTGGGAGCAACTGCGCGAACGCTTGCGCGCACGGCTGGGGGACGACGCGGTGCACGGCTTGCGCTTTCAGGCCGATCACCGTCCGGAGTGTGCGTGGCAGGCCAGTGCCGACCACCAGCCCTGCGCCGGATTCCCGAGCGTGCAACGGCCAGGCTGGCTGCTGGCCGAACCGCTGGCGGTACACGAAGGCTCGACGCGCATCCTCATGGGGCCGGAACGCATCGAGTCCGGCTGGTGGGACGGCGACGACGTACGCCGTGACTACTACCTGATCGAAACCCGTAGCGGCCAGCAGGGCTGGGCTTATCGTGCGGTCGGCGAGGATGGTCCGTTGTGGCTGCAGGGCTGGTTCGCATGAGCGCCGGGTATGCCGAACTGCACTGCCTGTCGAACTTCAGTTTCCAGCGCGGTGCCTCCAGTGCCCTTGAGCTGTTTCAGCGGGCGAAAAAGCAGGGCTATCAGGCCCTGGCGATCACCGATGAATGCACCCTGGCCGGCATCGTCCGTGCCTGGCAAGCGGCGAAGTCCGTGGAGCTGCCCCTGATCATCGGCAGTGAAGTGCGCATCGAGAACGGCCCGAAACTGGTGCTGCTGGTGGAGAACCTCGAGGGTTACCAGGCGCTATGCCGACTGATTACCCGAGCCCGCCGCCGTACGCAAAAAGGCCAGTATCAGGTGTTGCGCGAGGACTTCAGCGAGCCGTTGCCGGGGCTGCTGGCGCTGTGGGTGCCGGACGCGGTCGATGACTTCGCACAGGGTGACTGGCTGAAACAGGTGTTCGCTGAACGGCTGTGGCTGGCGGTGCAGTTGCACCGTGGTCAGGACGATGTCCGGCGCCTCGATGCGCTGCTGACGCTGGCCAGGGAACTGCGGATTCCTGCGGTGGCCAGCGGCGATGTACACATGCACGCTCGCGGGCGGCGCGCCTTGCAGGACACCATGACCGCGATCCGCTATCACCTGTCGGTGACCGATGCCGGGTTGCGCCTGCACCCCAACGGTGAACGGCACCTGCGCAGTCTCGACGTCTTGCGCGATCTCTATCCAGCGGCCTTGCTCGACGAAACCCTGACCATCGCCCGGCGCTGCACGTTCGACCTCGGTCAGCTGCGTTATCAATATCCGCGAGAGCTGGTGCCGCAAGGGCACAGCGCAGCGTCCTGGCTGCGCGAGTTGACCGAGCGCGGCATGCGCGAGCGCTGGCCCGGCGGGGCGAGCGAGAAGGTACGCGGCCTGATCGACAAGGAACTGGGGCTGATCGCCGAGCTGGGTTATGAAAGCTATTTCCTGACCGTGCAGGACATCGTCGCCTTCGCCCGGCGCGAGAAGATTCTGTGTCAGGGCCGGGGCTCGGCGGCCAACTCGGCGGTGTGTTTCGCCTTGGGCATCACCGAGATCGACCCTGATCGCATGAACATGCTGTTCGAGCGCTTTCTCTCCAGGGAACGCAACGAACCGCCGGACATCGACGTCGATTTCGAGCATGAACGCCGCGAAGAAGTCTTGCAGTATGTGTTCCAGCGTTATGGCCGGGGGCGTGCCGCGCTGACCGCCGTCGTCAGCAGTTACCACGGTGCCGGCGCGGTGCGCGACGTGGCCAAGGCGCTGGGGTTGCCGCCGGATCAGGTCAACGCCCTGGCCGACTGCTGTGGCCACTGGAGCGATCAGGCTCCCCCCGTGGAGCGCCTGCGTGAAGGCGGATTCGACCCCGACAGTCCGGTGTTGCGCAGGGTCCTCAGCCTGACCCGGCAACTGATCGGGTTTCCCCGGCACCTGTCCCAGCACCCCGGCGGCTTCGTGATTTCCGAGCAGCCGCTGGACCATCTGGTGCCGGTGGAGAACGCCGCGATGGCCGAGCGCACCATCATTCAGTGGGACAAGGACGATCTCGATGCGGTCGGGTTGCTCAAGGTGGATATCCTGGCCTTGGGCATGCTCAGCGCGATTCGTCGCTGTTTCGATTTGCTGCGCCGTCATCGCAACCTGGACCTGAGCCTGGCGTCGATCCCCTCCGAAGACGCGCCAACCTACGACATGATCGGCCGCGCCGACACCATCGGCGTGTTCCAGATCGAATCCCGGGCACAGATGTCGATGCTGCCCAGGCTCAAGCCACGCAAGTTCTATGACCTGGTGATCGAGGTGGCCATCGTCCGCCCCGGACCGATCCAGGGCGGCATGGTGCACCCGTACCTGCGCCGGCGAAACAAGGAAGAACTCGAAAGCTATCCCTCGGAAGAGTTGCGGGAGGTATTGAAGCGCACCCTGGGCGTACCACTGTTTCAGGAACAAGTGATGCAGATCGCCATTGTCGCCGCCGACTACAGCCCCGGCGAGGCCGACCAGCTACGTCGTTCCATGGCGGCCTGGAAACGTCATGGCGGGCTGGAGCCGCACAAGGATCGACTGGCCGCCGGCATGAAGAAAAAAGGCTACACGGCTGAATTCGCCGCGCAGATTTTCGAGCAGATCAAGGGCTTTGGCAGCTACGGCTTTCCCGAATCCCACGCCGCCAGTTTTGCCTTGCTGACCTACGCCAGTTGCTGGTTGAAATGCCACGAACCGGCAGCCTTCGCCTGTGCGCTGATCAACAGTTGGCCCATGGGTTTCTACAGCCCGGACCAGATTCTGCAGGACGCGCGTCGCCACCATCTGCAGATTCGCCCGGTGGACGTGCGGGCCAGCGACTGGGATTGCAGCCTGGAACCGCTCAGCGATGCGCAACCGGCGATTCGCCTCGGCTTGCGCATGATCAAGGGCTTTCGCGAGGACGATGCCCGGCGTATCGAGGCGGCGCGTTCGAACGGTGCGTTTGCCGACGTTGCCGACCTTGGCGAACGGGCGCGACTCGATGCCCGCGCTCAGGAGCTTCTGGCCGATGCCGGTGCGCTGCGGGGGTTGGCCGGTGATCGGCATCGGGCGCGCTGGGACGTGGCGGGGGTGCAAAAGCAGCTTGGCCTGTTTGCCGGCCTGCCCAGTCAGGAAGAGAGCGCGGTGTCGCTGCCCAAACCCACGGTGGGCGAGGACCTGCTGGCCGATTACAACAGTCTCGGCACCACCCTCGGGCCCCATCCGCTGGCGTTGTTGCGAGACGAGTTGAAGGCCCGGCGCTGCCGCAGTTCGAAGGAATTGCTGGCGGTCGAGCACGGGCGGCCGGTCAGCATCGCCGGGCTGGTGACCGGACGGCAGCGACCAGGCACCGCCAGCGGTGTGACCTTCGTCACCCTGGAAGACGAGTTCGGCAACGTCAACGTGGTGGTCTGGCGTGACCTGGCCGAGCGGCAACGCAAGGTGCTGGTCGGCTCACAATTGCTCAAGGTCGATGGACGCTGGGAGAAGGAGGGTGAGGTCCGGCACCTGATTGCCGGACGCTTGAGTGACCTGAGCCCGCTGCTCGATGGCATTACTGTGCGGAGCCGGGACTTTCATTGAGTCACAGGGTTTCAGGCAGCTGGGCACCGGCAGCAAAGTCAGTGAGTAACTGCCCCGTGGCCACGGGGCGTTCAATCATGGGCAAGTGGTTGCAACCTTCCAGGGTGACAACCTGCCCGACCCAATCATCGGGCAGACCGTTTTGCATCGTCTGCAAGGCGGAGATATCGATCACCTTATCCTCGCGGCAGCCGATGCCCAGTACCGGCAGGGTGAGCTGCGCCAGCCGATGATCCAGCGCGAACCACTGGGATGGTAGACGGATCTGCGCCAGGGTGGACTCGATAAAGCTGCGTTGATGCCGATTGCCCGCAATGGCATTTTCCACTTCCTGGTCGGACATCTCGGGAGGATTGAGATAGACAAGTCGGGCAGTGCGTTCGACGCCGGCACGGTCATCGTAGATAAACGGGTTGTGACCAGCATTCAATGACCGGACGAAATCGTTTTCGGCGAAGCTCAATCCCAACGGGTTGACCAGCACCAGGCGTGCAATACGCTCCGGCCTTTGGGCGGCAAATACGCCGGCAATGGCGCCTCCCATGGAATGGCCGACCAGATTGATTTCACGCAGGTCGAGCGCAAGCAGAAAGTCATTGAGCCGCGCTGCTTGTGCATCGATGTCATAACTTTCGCCGGCAAGGCGCGTCGAATCACCCCAGCCGGGAAGGTCGGGAATAATCACGTGAAAGCGTACGCCGAGGTCCTCGCCCAACGTGCGCCAGGCGTCCTTGCTTGAAGAAAAGCCATGTACCAGCAACAGGACCGGACCGTTTTTTGCGCCCTCGTAATACGACCAGGTCGTGTCGCCTGCCTGGATTGATCTGGTCTGCAGGGAGGACTTTGCTGTCGGATTGATATCCGGGGGGGTTGAGTGTGCGGTGCCCGAATACGGGAGTGTTGCAAGGAGGAGTATCGCAGTGAACAGAAGGATGTACCTGCTGCTTCGAATCGTATGGAAAGGGGAAAATCGCTGACGGGTATCCATGTCATTAACGTCCTGATTACGCTGTTCGGTTGTTTTGTCTTGCCAGGGAATGGATTGATGAGCTGCCCAGCAAGAACAGTTGATTTGAAGTTGAATATGGCGCGGCGCCAATACTGGCAACCGGGAAATGTACGACCTCAGGTTTCAGATTAAACAAGGTCGATGGACGCCGGGAGAAGGAGGGTGAGGTCCGGCACCTGATTGCCGGACGACTCAGCGACTTGAGTCCGCTTCTCGACGGTATCACTGTGCGTAGCCGGGATTTTCGCTAACGACGCATCCCCCTGTAGGAGCGACCTTGCTCGCGATGGGCGCAAGAACACCGCAGTTCATCAGGCACCCCGCATTAGCGTTGACGTTTTTCGCGAGCAAGCTCGCTCCTGCAGGAGATATGCGCTGCGTACTACTTGGCTAGTGGCCAAAACCGCTCCCCACCCCCCGGCGCTTCCGTCCAGGCCTGCAACGAGCGTGTCGGCAGATCGAAGTAATCCCGCGTGCGTGCATAGCCATGCCCACCCATCCGCCCGATCGCGTCGAGTCCCAGTTGATCGATGTACAGGGTTTTCGGGTCGATCAGTTCGTCGCGAACATGGGCCATCAGCACTTCGCCGAAGATGATTTCCCGCGACTGGCCGATGGACAGCGCCATCATCCGGCGACATTCCAGCGCGACCGGCGCTTCGCCGATCCGTGGGCATTTGACCGTGGTGCCGGGAATGGCGGTGAGGCCGGCGGCGGTGAGTTCGTCGAAGCCGGGGGCGAAGGGCACGGCGCAGACGTTCATGGCTTCCACCAGCGCATCACTGACGATGTTGACGGTGAATTCCTGGTTGAGCTGGATGTTGCGCGTGGTGTCCTTGGGGCTCTGGTCGCCGTAGTTTTCAACGCCCAGGGCGAGGATCGGGGGATCGGCCGAGAGTGCATTGAAAAAGCTGAACGGGGCGGCGTTGATCCGGCCTTCACCGTCGACAGTGGTGACCAAGGCAATCGGCCGTGGCACCACGCTGCCGATCAGAATCTTGTATTTGTCTCGCGCACTCAGCGTGCTGAAGTCGAAGCTTTGCATGGGCAGGATTCTCTAAAGAAGTGGATCGATGGCGCTCAATGGCGCCTGCGCGCTGTAGTCGTCGGCGAACGGGATGGCCGGTTGGAACAAGGTCTTCCAGTCCGGTTGGCCAAAGGCCCGGTCGCTGTGGCTGCGCATGAGTTTTTCAAATTGTCGTTGGGCCTGGCGTTGCAGGGTGGGGTAGTCGACACCCAGGACCTGGCCGTCCTGCATCACGCAGCGGCCATCGATGTAACTGGCAATGCAGTCGTCGCCGCGTCCGGCCAGCACCAGGTTTTTCAACGGATCGAACAGCGGCCCCAGGTGCAAGCCGCGCAGGCTGAACACGGTGATGTCGGCCTTGGCCCCCGGCGCCAGACGACCGATATCGTCACGGCCCAGTGCCTTGGCGCCGCCGAGGGTGGCGGCGTTGTACATGTCCAGTGTGCTGGTCAGCGCGTTGCCGCCCTCCATCAATCGCGCGATGTTCAGGCCCTGGCGCATGTTGTCGAGTAAGTCCGCTGGCCAGGTGTCGGTGCCCAGGGCGACGTTGATGCCCTTGGCCCGATAGCGGCCGAAGGAGTTGAGCGCCTCGCCATCCCGGGCGAAAACCACCGGGCAATGCACCAGGCTCGCACCGCCATCCACCAGCCGCTGAAGGTCGTCATCGCCCTGGGTGTAGATGCCGTGGGGCAGCAGGCTGCGCGGATTCAAAAGCCCGAGCTGTTGTAACCAGCCCAACGGTGACGCGCCGCGCAGTTGTTCGACCATCGCCACCTCGCCGAGCCCCTGGCAGCAATGCAAACGCATCGGTGCGTTCAGTTCGCGGCTCAGCGCAGCGGTGCGTTGCAGCAGTGCCGGCGTACAGGTCTGGATGCGGTCCGGCAACAGCGCCCCACGAATCAGGCCGCCGTTGGCGCCGTCGAAATCACGGAAAAACCGTTCCGCCGCATCAAGTCCGGCCAGGCCTCGGGCTTCATCCCAGTGATGCGCCAACGTACCGTCGGCCTGCCAGTAACTCATGCCGCTCATGTAACAAGGACCGAGGTAAGTGCGCAGCCCCAATTCGCTTGCCACACCGACCACCGCCGCAAATTCGTCGTAGGTTTCCGCCCATTGGCGGTAGTACATCGAGGTGATCGGCATGGCGGTGGTGATGCCATTGCGGATCAGTTGGGTGAAGGCATAGCGATACTTGAAGACTTCCTCTTCAGGGCTGTAGCTCTCCCGTGATCCGCGCGCCAGATAGTCCGCCGACCACATCCGGCCCATGTCGCGCTCGTCGCCGTTGTCCAGGGTCAGGACCGTGGAGTCAAGATCACCCAAGGCATCCAGATCAATGAAACCGGGGCCGATCAGCGCATTGCCGTAGTCGATCCATTGACTCACCGGCCCCGGATAACCGCGCCCGACAAATACAATGCGCGAGCCCTCGAACACTACCTCGCCATTGCGCCACAGCACGTGTTGCGTGCCGTCGAAGCCGACCACACAACTGGCTCGAAGCCCGATGCGATTCACAAACGACTGTCCAGCAAGCGACCGCCCGAAGCGATCAACCGTCCACTGCGATAAACCTGGCGAACCGGCCGTGAAACCAAGGCTTCACCCAGGGTCTGCACCGGCATCAACAGAAAGTCCGCCGGCCCACCCAGCGCCAGCCCATAGTCCGAAGCGCCCAGCGCCCGCGCGCCATTCACCGTCGCCGCGTCGAACGCAGCCGCCAGTTCATCGTCCTTGTTCAGGTCGAAACGAAACGCCAGCAACATTGCTCGCTCCAGCATGTCGCCATTGCCCATGGGCGACCAGGCGTCGCGAATGCCGTCGGAACCGAGGCAGACATTCACCCCGGTTTCGCGCAGAGCGAGGAACGGCGGCACCGCGCAGTCGGCCGGTGCCGAGCTCATCAACGAAATACCCAGCGCCGCCAGGCGTTCGGCCACGGGTTTGACCTGGCTCCACGGCAGCATGCCGAGGCAGTAGGCATGACTGATCATGACCCGGCCCTGACGCCCGAAGCGTTCGGTGTAATCGGCGATCAGCGCGATTTGCCACAGGCCCAACTCGCCCTTGTCGTGCAGGTGAATGTCCACCCCACGGTCGAACTCGCTGGCCAGTTTGAACACGAAGTCCAGTTGGGCGATTGGGTCGTTGTCGATGCCGCACGGGTCGAGGCCGCCGACGTTCTCCACGCCCAGAGCCATGGCTTCGCGCATCAGTTCGGCGGTGCCGGGACGGCTGATCAGGCCGGTTTGCGGGAACACCACCAGTTGCAGGTCGATGAGGTCGCGGTACTGCTCCCGCAGCTGCTGCATGGCTTCGACGTGGCGCAGGCCGAACTCCGGGTCGATGTCGACATGGCAGCGCATGGTCAGCGAGCCACGGGCGATGCAGTTTTCCAGCAGGGCCCCGGCCCGTTGCGCGATCGGGGTTTGGACTTCACGCAGGATCCGCCGTTCGTTGGCGATGTAGTCCTTGAGGGTCGGGCCGGCGCTGTTGGGGCGCCACGGCTGGCCCCAGAGGGTTTTGTCCAGGTGCACGTGGCTTTCCACCAGGGTCGGGGTCAGCAGTTGGTTTTGGCCATCTAGGTCGGTGGCGAGTAATTCAGTGGTCGAGGCCGGGCGACGTTGGGTGAACCGGCCGTTTTCGATCAGCAGGTCTTCGGCGGCTGAACCGTAGGGGCGTACATTGCGTAGCCAGCGGGGTTGATTCATTGCAAACCTCAAGTTGTATATTGTCAGGGCCGGCCTATTCGCGAGCAGGCTCGCTCCCACATGTGGAATGCGTCACCTGTGGGAGCGAGCCTGCTCGCGATGGCCGCGACTCGGTCTCAGTCAGGCAATCAGCCCTTGAGCTTCGCCCAGATGCGGTCCTGCAGTTCCCGCGCCTTGTTGCTGCACTCTTTCTCGGGGCGCAGGCGCGAGGCGAATTCGTCGGGCATGTTGATGGCGTCCATCACGCGCCATTTGGCGTCGATCAACGTGTCGCTCTGGATGCCGTTGGCGTAGGCGATGGCGTTGGACACGGCGGCGGCGTTTTCCGGTTTCATCATCCAGTCGATGAAGAGCTTCGCGTTGCCAGGGTGCGGGGCGCTTTTCGGGACGGCGAAGTTGTCCTGGAACATCGCCAGGCCTTCGCGCGGGTAGACGTACTTGATGGTGCTCTTCTGCAACGTGGCTCGCGCGGTGGAGCCGTTCCAGTTCTGCATCATGATCACTTCACCGGAGGCCATGCGATCGACGGTGTTGTCCGAGCTGTACATCTTCAGGAACGGTTTCTGTTTTTGCAGCAGTTCGAGGATGCGCTTGGCGTCCTGCGGGTTTTCGCTGCATTCGTCGACGTTCAGGTAATGGCTGGCGGCATTGATCACGCTGCTGGAGGTGTCGAGCGCGGCGAGCTGGCCTTGCAGTTCCTTGCGCGGTTCGAAGAACTCTTTCCACGAGTCGTCGAGTTTGCCGCCCGGCACCCGCGCACTGTCATAGGAAAACCCGGTGGTGCCCCACAAGTACGGTGCCGAGAATTTGCGGCCGGGGTCGAAGCTCGGGTCGCGGAACGCCGGTTTCACGTATTGGAAATTGGGTAGGGTCGGGGTGTCGATTTCCAGCAGCAGGTTCTGGTTGATCAGGGTGCGCATGATCGACTGCGACGGCACGATCACGTCATACGCCGCGCCCCCGGCCTGCAACTTGGCCAGCAGGGTTTCGTTGCTGTCATAACCGTCCATGGTGACCTTGATCCCGGTCTCCTTTTCGAACTTGGCCAGCAGGTCGACCGGGTAGTAATCGGTCCAGTTATAGAAGAACAGTTCCTTGGGCTCTGCGGCCTGTGCACTGAAAGCGGTGAAGCAACTCAAGGCCAGACTGGCAACGGCGAAACGCATGCTTTTCACTTTTTTGTTCATAAAAACAGGCTCCAGGCTCATTGTTGTTTACCGCGCTGTCCCAGCCAGAAGGCCAGCACCACCAGCACGATGGAAATCACCAGCATCAGGGTCGAAATCGCATTGATCTCCGGCGTCACGCCGGCCTTGATCGCGGAGAAGATGTACACCGGCAGGGTGGTCGAACCCGGCCCGGCGACGAAGAAGGTCATGATGAAATCGTCGAGGCTGACCACAAACGCCAGCACCGAACCGGACAACACCGCCGGCCACAACAGCGGCAAGGTCACCCGGCGAAACACCTGCCACGGGTTGGCGTACAGATCGTTCGCCGCTTCCAGCAGGCTCTTGTCCAGGTCGTTGAGCCGCGCGCGGATCGGCAGGTATGCAAACGGAATGCAGAAACCGATGTGCGCGATGATCACCGTCAGCAATCCGAGCTTGATGCCGAGCGCCATGAACAGCAGCAGGGTGGCGACCGCCGTGACGATCTCCGGCAGGATCAGCGGCAGGTTGATCCCGCCCTCGACCATTTTCTGTCCGTAGAACGGCCGGTAGGTGGCCAGCGCCGCGAGCAAGGCAATGGCCGTGGCGCAGACCGTGGCGATGCTGGCGACGATGATCGAGTTCAGCGCCGCCGTCTGGATCGACGGGTTGGCCAGAATCCGTCCGTACCAGGCGAAGGAGAACTCGGTCCACACCGTCGCCGAGCGGTTGGCGTTGAAGCTGTAGGCAATCAACACCAGGATCGGCAGGTACAGATAAGCCAGCATCAACAGACTGACTTCACGGGTCAGGGGCAGTTTTTTCAGGTGCAAGGCGATCATGCTTGGGCTCCCCGACGCAGGGTCTTGGCGGCATTGCGGCTATAGAGGGCGTACAGCACCAGGGACAGCATCATGATCCCCAGCAGCAGGAACGACAGCGAACTGCCCAGCGGCCAGTTGCGCGCGGTGCCGAACTGTTGCTGGATCAGGTTGCCGATCATCAGCGTCTTGCCGCCGCCGAGAATCGCCGGGGTAATGAACGCGCCAAGGCTCGGCACGAACACCAGCAGCGAACCGGCAATCACCCCCGGCATCGACAGCGGCAAAATGATCCGCTTCAGCGCGTGCCAGCGATTGGCACCGAGGTCGTAGGCGGCTTCTACCAGGCGCCAGTCGAGTTTTTCCAGGGTCGAATAAATCGGCAGGATCATGAACGGCAGGAAGCTGTAGACCAGCCCGACGCTGACCGCGAAGTCGTTGTAGAGCAAGGTGATGCCACCGGCCTGGGGGAACAGCGCATTGAGGGTTTGGGCGACCCAGCCCTGTTCGCGCAGGATGATCAGCCAGGCGTAGTTGCGGATCAGCAGGTTGGTCCAGAACGGGATGGTGATCAGCAAGACCATCAGGTTGCGCCGGCGCGGTGTCAGGCTCGACATCCACAACGCCACCGGAAAGCCAAAGAGGAAGCACAACACGGTCGTGCCACCGGCCTGAAACACCGAGCGCAACAGCGCCTGGGCGTAGACCCAGTTCAGCTCCAGTTCACCGTCGAAACCTTCCTGGAAAAACAGCTGCACGTAGCTTTGCAATTGCCAGTTGGCCTGCCAGTCGACACCGCCATACACGTTGCGCGGCAACAGGCTGATGTAGCCCATGATGCCCAACGGGATGGCGATCAGGGCCAGCAGGGTCAGAACCACCGGGCTGAGCAACAGCGCGCGGTTGAGGGCGGGAGAAGTGCTGCTGACGCTCATCTCAGGCCTCCATCAGCAGGCAAGCGTGGGGCGGCAGGTTGACCGCGACGCGATCGCCCACCCCCCGTCCGCGATTCAGGCCTTCGTTGTTCTCGCGCAGCATGACCTTGATGTCGTTGTTCAGGCGGCACTGATAGAGGGTTGCGGTGCCGACATACAACACGGCCTCGATCACCCCGCGCAGGTGATGCGGTTGCGTCGGATCGACCAGTTGCGAGCGCTCCGGACGGAACGCCAGTTGCACGCTGGCGCCATCGAAGCCTTGGGCCGGGCAGGGGATTTCCACCGGCATGCCATTGGGCACGAAGAGTTTTTCGTTCTGCTGGCCGCGCTTGAGGTGGCCGGGCAGGAAGTTGATGTCACCGATGAACTGCGCGACAAACTGATGCTGCGGCCGTTCGTAGATGTCATTGGGCGTGCCGATCTGCAGGATTTTGCCGGCGGACATCACGGCAATGCGATCGGACAGGGTCAGGGCTTCTTCCTGGTCGTGGGTGACGAAAATAAAGGTGATCCCGGCTTCCTTCTGCACGCGCTTGAGTTCGACCTGCATTTCCTTGCGCAGCTTGAGGTCCAGGGCCGACAGCGGTTCGTCGAGCAACAGCACTTTCGGTTTCGGCGCCAGGGCCCGTGCCAGAGCCACGCGCTGTTGCTGGCCCCCGGACAATTCCGCCGGTTTGCGCTTGGCCAGGTGCTGCATTTGCACCAGGGCGAGCATTTCGTCGACCCGCTGCGCAATCTGCTTGTGATCAAGACCCTGCATCTCAAGGCCGAAGGCGATATTCTGCGCAACACTCATGTGCGGAAACAGCGCGTAGCTCTGGAATACCGTGTTGACCCGACGCTTGAACGGCGGCAAGTCATTGACCGGTTCGCCCGCGAGGCGAATCTCGCCGTCGCTGACGTGCTCGAAGCCGGCGATGGTGCGCAGCAGGGTGGTTTTGCCACAGCCGGAAGGGCCGAGCAGGGTGAAGAACTCGTTGTCGGCAATGTCGACTGAAACGTTGTCGAGGGCTGGAGCCAGCCCCGGATCGTCGGAATACCGTTTAAAGACGTTACGCACTTCGATTGCAACTGGATGACCCATAATGGTGCATTCCTCTAATTATTGTATGCAAAATCTGGATGCAATTTAGAAATACCCGGATTAATCTGCTCGTGCAACCCCCTTTTGAAAGGCTGTTGATTCGCCTGGGGCTGATTGCATGGCGCTGAAGGAGTGATCGAATGGCGGAAAAGAAACTGGAAACCACGGTCGACCGTGTCTACCAAGGGGTTTACGAGGCGATCAGCAAGCGCACCTTGCGTCCCGGGATGAAGCTGGGCGAGTCATCGCTGGCGGAACTTTTCAGTGTCAGCCGCACATCGGTTCGTGCCGCGCTCAAGCAGTTGGAAGCCGATGGCCTGGTCACCACCGAGCCCAATAAAGGTGCGTCGGTATCGTTACCGAGCGACGAAGAGATCCGTTCGCTGTTCGAAACCCGGCGTTTGATCGAAATCGGCATCGTCAGCGAACTGTGCCGCCGCCGCGATACCGCGGTGACCCAGGATCTGCGCGATCACTTGCTGCTGGAGGACGAAGCGCATCAGAGCGGCGATCACGAGCGCCTGATCCATTTGCTCGGCGAGTTCCACATCAAACTGGCCCGCAGCCTGAACAACCCGGTGTTGCTGGACTGGTTCCAGAAACTGATCTCCCGCGCCTCGCTCTACGCTGCTGCGCTGGATGACGATAGCCACGAAGCCTGTCGCGATGACGAACACTTGCGATTGATCGAGTACATCGAAGCCGGTAACCAGAGCGCGGCGATCGAGCTGACCTGCATGCATTTGAATGGCATCGAGAAGGCGATTCTGGATGTGGCCGCCACGTTGAAAACCGGTTATCACCCGCTTAAACACCTGATTGAGGTGTAATCATCCGGTCTGATACTGCAAATGCTCCCACAGGGTTTGCCAGTCACGGATTCTGGTCGTTCAGGATGGACCGCGAGAATCAGCTATACCTCTATGAAACCAATGCCATCCGCGATGCTCGAAACAAACGGGTGTGATTTCCTGGACAAGGTCAACCGATGCAGTTTCTAGAGGATAGCCACGGGTGTGCCGGCTGGGGCGGCGAAATGGCCGGGCGCATTCGTGCGTTCGACTGGCGCGGGACCGAGCTGGGCAACATCGACACCTGGCCCAAGAGCCTGAGCAGTTCGGTGCAACTGATGCTTGCCTCGCCACTGCCGATGGTGATGCTCTGGGGGCGGCCCGGCTACATGATCTATAACGACGCCTATTCGGAGTTTGCCGGCGGGCGGCATCCTTATCTATTGGGTTCTCCGGTCGAGCTGGGCTGGCCGGAAGTCGCCGAATTCAATCGACATGTGGTCGATACCTGCCTGGCCGGCGGCACGTTGTCCTACCGCAATAAAGAGTTGGTGCTGCTCAGAAGCGGCATCCCCGAAGACGTGTGGATGGACCTCTATTACAGCCCTGTCGCCGATGATGACGGCAAGCCCGCCGGGGTCATGGCAATGGTCGTCGAGACCACGGAGCGGGTGATTTCCGAACGCCGTCGACAGGCCGCCGAAGATGCCTATCGCGCCGACAACGAACGGGTACGCCTGGCGTTGAATGCCGGCGCCTTGCTCGGTTCGTTTGTCTGGGACGTGAAGAGCAATGTGTTGAGCGGTGATGAGCGTTTCGCCCGTACCTTTTCCTATCCCGCCGAACAACCGCTGGACAACCTGCCACAAGACATCGCCCAAGCGCATATCCACCCCGACGACCTCAGTTGGCTGCAGGAACAGGTCCGGCAATCGATGACGACTGGCGAACCCTTCAATGCCGAATATCGGGTCATTCGCCCTGATGGCAGTTATCGGTGGGTACTCGCCAGTGGCTGTTGCGAGTTCAACGAACAGGGCGAGCCGTTTCGTTTCCCCGGGGTGTTGATCGACATCCATGAACGCAAGATCGCCGAGGAGTCCTTGCTCAGGTTCACCCGTAACCTGGAGCAACGCGTGGCCGACGAAGTCGGGGCGCGGCTGGCGGCGGAAGAACAACTGCGCCAATCGCAGAAGCTCGAAGCCATCGGTGGCCTGACTGGCGGCGTGGCTCACGACTTCAACAACCTGTTGCAGGTGATCGCCGGCAACCTGCACTTGCTGGCCCGGCATGAGCCGAACAACGCCAATGTCCAGCGCCGGGTGGCGGCGTCGATTGCCGCCGTCGAACGCGGGGCAAAACTGTCTTCGCAATTGCTCGCGTTTGCCCGTCGGCAGCCCTTGTCCCCGGCCATTTATACGCCTGAGCAGATTTTCGATGGCCTGGGTGAGCTGTTGCAGCGCGCGCTGGGTGAAACCTTCCAGGTGCATATGAGTGCGCCGGCCAACCTTTGGCCGGTGTTCGTCGATCGCAATCAACTGGAAAATGCCATTCTCAACCTGGCCATCAATGCCCGGGATGCCATGAGAGGTGAGGGGACCATCGACCTGAGCGCGGAAAACATTCGCCTTGATCGCGCATTTTGCACGGGCAAGGGCATTGTCGCCGGCGACTATGTACGGGTATCGGTGGCGGACACCGGTGCAGGCATGCCGCCGCAGGTGCTCGCCCAGGCGTTTGAACCGTTCTTCACCACCAAACCCGACGGCCAGGGCACGGGGCTTGGCTTGAGCATGGTATTCGGCTTCGTCAAACAAAGCGGTGGGCACATCGAAATGTCCAGCGTCGTTGGTGAAGGTACCCGGGTGCAGTTGTACTTCCCGCGCAGCCTGCGCACGGTGGGCAAAGAGACAACCACTGCAGACGTGCAGCAACGTGGCGGCTACGAACGGATTCTGGTGGTCGAGGACAATGAAGCGGTGCGCGTTTCAACGGTGGAGTTGTTGCGCGAAGAGGGCTATCAGGTGCTGACGGCCGCCAATGCCGACATCGCCATGCAGATGTTGCTGGAAGGCGTCGCAGTGGACCTGATTTTTACCGATGTGGTCATGCCGGGCCTGATCAAGAGCTCGGATCTCGCGGCGTGGGCCAAGGTGCAGAATCCACCCGTGACGGTGCTGTTCACCTCGGGGCATACCCGTGACATTATCTCGCGCAACCACCAACTCAGCCCCGATACCCATTTGCTGGGCAAGCCCTACGGCCCCGACGCGCTGACCCGGATGATTCGTACGGTGCTCAACGGTTGAACACATTCCATCTGTAGGAGCCGAGCTTGCTCGCGAGGGCGGTGTGTCAGGCAACCCACCTGTTGACTGTGCCGACGTTTTCGTCGGAACGCCGCCCGGAGCAAGCTCGCTCCCACGAGGACCGGTGTTTTTTCAAATATCCAATCAAGGCGACCTGATGACCTCAAACCGCACCTCCACTCCAACCTCCGGCATGGTCAAGGTACGCGGTGCCCGGGAACACAATCTCAAGAACGTCGATGTCGATATTCCCCGCGATGCCCTGGTGGTGTTTACCGGGGTGTCCGGTTCGGGAAAATCGTCGCTGGCGTTTTCGACCCTCTACGCTGAAGCGCAACGCCGCTATTTCGAATCCGTCGCTCCTTATGCGCGGCGCCTGATCGATCAGGTCGGCGTCCCGGATGTGGACTCCATCGAAGGCCTTCCTCCGGCCGTGGCTTTGCAGCAGCAACGGGGCACGCCGAGCACGCGTTCTTCGGTGGGCAGCGTGACGACGTTGTCGAGCCTGATTCGCATGCTCTATTCCCGCGCCGGCAGTTATCCGCCAGGCCAGCCGATGCTGTACGCCGAAGATTTTTCGCCCAATACGCCCCAGGGTGCCTGCCCGGAATGTCACGGCCTGGGCCGGGTGTATGAAGTCACCGAGGCGCTGATGGTCCCGGACCCGAGCCTGACCATCCGCCAGCGTGCCGTCGCCTCGTGGCCCCTGGCCTGGCAGGGCCAGAACCTGCGGGACATTCTGGTGACCATGGGCTATGACGTCGATGTTCCCTGGCGTGACCTGCCGAAAAAACAGCGCGACTGGATTCTGTTCACCGAGGAAACCCCGACGGTGCCGGTGTATGCCGGCCTCACCCCGGAAGAAACCCGGGTCGCCCTCAAGCGCAAGATGGAACCGAGTTACCAGGGCACCTTCACCGGCGCGCGTCGCTACATCCTGCACACCTTCACCCATTCGCAGAGTGCGCTGATGAAGAAGCGCGTCTCGCAGTTCATGCTCGGCAGCCCGTGCCCGTTGTGCGACGGCAAGCGGCTCAAGCGCGAGGCGCTGTCGGTGACCTTTGCCGGCTACGACATCGGCGCGCTGTCACAGATGCCGTTGTTGCAGGTCGCTGAGGTGCTCAAGCCGGTGGCGGCCCAGCATTACCTGGAGGAGGGTGATGAAGCGGGCGAGGTGCTGACCCACAGCCAGACCCGCGAGGCCCGAGAGCAGCGCGTCGCCCACGGCGCCAGCGGCCACGCCGACGCTCCTGATGTACGCCATACGCCGAACCTGTCGGTGGAGAAGCGCCTCGCTGCGCAACGAATCGCCCAGGATCTGCTGGAACGGGTCAGTACCCTGACCGACCTTGGCCTCGGTTACCTGGCGTTGGAGCGCAGCACGCCGACGCTGTCATCGGGTGAGTTGCAGCGTCTGCGCCTGGCGACGCAGTTGGGCTCGCAGTTGTTCGGCGTGATCTACGTGCTGGATGAGCCGTCGGCCGGCCTGCATCCGGCGGATGGCGAGGCGCTGTTCGACGCCCTGCAACGCTTGAAGGCCGCCGGCAATACCTTGTTCGTGGTCGAGCACGATCTGCAAACCATGCAGCGTGCCGACTGGTTGATCGACGTCGGCCCGGCGGCGGGTGAGCATGGCGGGCGGGTGCTGTACAGCGGTCCACCGGCCGGGTTGGCTGAAGTGGCCGAATCGCAAACCCGTGCCTACCTGTTTGCCGAGCAAGCCAGCCAGGCCCGTACCAGCCGCAAGGCCCGGGATTGGCTACGCCTGGAAGGCATTACCCGCAACAACCTGAATGATCTCGATGTCGAGTTTCCGTTGGGTTGTTTCACCGCGGTGACCGGGGTCTCGGGTTCGGGCAAATCGAGCCTGGTCAGCCAGGCGTTGCTGGAACTGGTCGGCGCACACCTCGGGCGCCCGGCCGCCGACAGCGAACCCCAGGAATTGAATCTGGAAGACGACACGCCGCAGGTCAGCGGTGGTCAGGTGACGGCGGGACTGGCGTCGATCAAACGCCTGGTGCAAGTCGATCAGAAACCCATCGGACGTACCCCGCGTTCCAACCTGGCGACCTACACCGGGCTGTTCGACAACGTACGCAAGCTCTACGCTGCCACGCCCGAGGCGCAAGCGGCGGGTTATGACGCCGGGCAGTTTTCCTTCAACGTTGCCAAGGGCCGTTGCCCGACCTGCGAGGGCGAGGGTTTTGTCAGCGTCGAGTTGCTGTTCATGCCCAGCGTCTATGCACCGTGCCCGACCTGCCACGGTGACCGCTACAACCCCGAGACACTGGCGATCACCTGGCAGGGCCGCAATATTGCGCAGGTGTTGCAATTGACGGTGGACGAAGCCGTCGAAGTGTTCGCCGAACAAGCGGCCATCCGCCGCTCGCTGGAGGTGCTGCGCGACATCGGCCTGGGCTATTTGCGCCTCGGTCAACCGGCGACCGAGCTGTCCGGCGGCGAAGCCCAGCGCATCAAACTGGCCACCGAACTGCAACGCAACCAGCGCGGGGCCACGCTCTATGTGCTCGACGAACCCACCACCGGACTGCACCCACGGGACGTCGATCGTTTGCTGGAACAATTGAACAACCTGGTGACGGCGGGGCACACGGTGATTGTCGTCGAGCACGAAATGCGCGTGGTGGCGCAGAGTGACTGGGTGATCGATATCGGTCCAGGGGCAGGGGATCAAGGTGGCAAAGTGGTTGTTGCGGGGACGCCACAGAAAGTCGCCAAGAGCAAGAAGAGCCGGACCGCGCCGTTTTTGGGTCGGGTGCTTGGCGCGGCGTGAAGGGGCGGTGGGAGCTTATGCCGGTGTTTCTTGTGCCAATTCGGCCAACGGATGGAACGCCGCCCGCGAGATGGCTTCGAACCTGCATGGCCGGGCTGTTCCAGCCCCGCAATGACAGCGACGAACGAGGTCATCATGAGCGATAAAAGGGGTCCAGAGGACGACGCAATAACTGCCGAGCCGGAAAGCGCCGACAAATCGGTCGACCAGAAAAACCTTCACAGCGATAACGACAATGAGTTCAGTCCGGGTTTCAAGCCCGATCCGGATCGACCAAAGCCGGGTGACGAGACCGACGCCGACATTGATACCGATGGCGGTTAGGTTGAATGCAACGAGGCCGCATCCCTTGATGCGGCCTTTTTGTGTGTATGGGGGCTATTTGCTTGGGTGTGCCGCCTGAAGTTTTTTCGCCATATCCAGGTGTTTTTCCAGCCCCGGCAGCATTTTCTGCGCGAAGCCTTTGAGTTCCATCCCGCCTTTGGTCTTGTCGTCGGTCACCGTGTTGGCCTCTTTCTTGAACAACTCGATGGTCTGTTCGTGGGCCTTGACCTGGTTGTTGGCATACGCCGCGTCAAAGGATTCATCGCGCAGGTCGAGGATTTTTTCCTTGGCCTGGTTGGTCAGTGTCGTGCTGTCCGGCACCTTGATGTCATTACTTTTCGCAATGGCCGCCAGTTCATCATTGGCCTTGGAATGATCGGTGATCATCATGTTGGCGAAGGCCTTGATGTCGGCCGAGCTGCTTTTTTCCAGCGCCAGCTTGCTGGTTTCGATCTCTGCGATGCCACCTGCGGCGGCGTGATCGACAAAGTCGTTGGAAGTGGAGGCGAACGCCGTGCCCATGCAGGTGCTCAAGGCGACGGCCAGAGTGAGGTGGCGCAGGTTGAATCCGTCCATAGGTGCATCTCCACGCAATTTTCATGGGTGATCGGGATGATCGTTAAGCTGTGGAGGCTGGCAGGCGGGCAAAGGTTTTATCGCGATTGCGACAGGACGACGAACGGACACCGCTGGTCTGACAGGTGGTCGACAGAACCGGTCAACCAAGGCCATTCTGATAGTTGGCGAACGCAATCAGTCGCGGTTGCTACCGATTAACAAACGGAGGTGTTCCATGCCGGTGTCACACGACCTTTATCAGGATCTGAAACGCTCAAAGGAAGAAATCCAGCAGAAACGCACCAAGGATCCGTTATTGGATTCGCTGCTTAACAAGTATTCGCAGGCAGATGCCGAAGTGGTCAAGGCAGAGCAGGCCAAGTCCAGTGATGACGCAGTGAAGAAGCTCAAGGAGACGCGCCTGATGGTCAAGGACAAGATCGTCAAACAACTCGAGTCGTCGTCCTGAAGACCCCATGAGCCACTGACGATCGGTGGCTGAAAAATTGGAACGGCGCTAACGACGGCACCTCGAATGATCAGAGTCCGTCATTACGGCGACAGACGAGGTGCCCCATGACTCATCCAAAATTCCCCAGCGAAGAACAGGGAGCCTTCGATCCCATCCCCACCCATCCCGAGCCTTTGAGCCCGGGGCGCAATACCGTCAATCCTGAAGAAGAACCCGGCCTCGACGAAGTGCCGGATGATGAAGCAGGCAAACCGCCGAAAAGGCGCGAGGGTATTGACCTGGATTCCGATTGACTCCTGACCCTGTGGGAGCGGGCAAACCCGCTCCTGCCATTTGATCAGTTTGTTATTGCAACGTCGCGCGCAGCGGCAAGCGCACCATGTTTTTCGCCGTCAGCGAACCGAAATACAGCCAGTCACCATATTCGCGCGCGGTCGTGATCGGTGAGTAATTGCCGCTGCTGCCGTCCTGCAGGTTGGCAATGACCCTGCCTTCGACATCGAGTCCGAGTACGAAAGCGCGTTTCTCCACCGGTTTGGGCAGCACGGTCATGGCACGTGCGATCACCTTGCGTATGAAGGGATGGGCCGCCGTGGAGTCGAGCAAGGCGTTGCGCGGCGCGTACAGCGCTACCCAGAAACGGTCGTGACCATTGAACGCCAAGTTGTCGGGCAGGCCTGGCAAGTTGTCGATGAACAGATCGTGGGTGCCCGCCTTGGGGCCGCTCAACCAGTAACGGCTGATCCGATAGGCGCCGGTTTCGTTGACCAGTACATAGGCATCGTCCGGCCCGAGCGTCACGCCATTGGCAAATTCCAGCTTATCCAGGAGCACGGAGGTTTTGCCGGTCTGGAAGTCATACCGCAACAAGCGGCCATCGCCACCGTGTTCGATGATTGCTTCTCCATCCTTGCCATAGCCGAAGCGGCTGGAGGCATCGCTGAAATAGGCATAGTGCCCCGGCTTGTCGATGGCGACGTCGTCGGTGAAACCGAAGGGCAGGCCGTTGGCCTCGGTCGACAAGGCCACCAGGCGACCCTGGGCGTCCAGCGACAGCAACCCCTTGACGGCATCCGCGATCACCAGCAAGCCGTTGGGGTGGCGAGCCAGGCCCAAGGGGCGGCCACCGGTATCGGCCAGAACCTTGGTGACCTTGCCGTCAAGGCTGGTGCGAATCACCCGGCCGTCATGCAAACCGGTGATCAGCGTATCGCTTTCCAGCAGCAATGCTTCGGGGCCGTCGATGTCCGCAGCGCCGACAGGCTCCACGCCCTTGAGGCGCTGATTGTCAGCGTAGGTGCCACTGATGAGGGAGGGCGCGGGTGCTGGCATCCAGGCCACGGGTTTGACCCTGGTTGGCATCAGCAGCAAGAAGGCAGCCACGACAATGACCACCAGCAGTAACCCATGGCGAAACCGGATCGAGCGACTCACGCGCGGACTTCCGCGAGGGCCAGGTGTTTTTCCGCCATCTCGCGCAGCGCCAGCATCGAGGCCGCTGACTCACGCTCAATCCGGCGCTTGAGCAACAATCGATTGGCAAGGCGCATCGTCACGCCACTGAATTGATACTCCAGTGTGCGGATAAACCGCGTGCTATCACCCCGGGCTTCACATTCGTACGTCAGTGCCAGCGACAGCCCATGGTCGCCAAGCGCCTGTGCACGCCAGCGCAGCCCCGGCAGGTATTCATCAACCACCCAACTCAAATGCCCGTCGCGTCCACCGGCGCGGATGTCTTCCTCGAACCGCGCGCCGGCGTGCAGCGAGCCCTTTTGTCCGTTGATCCTGAGGGACGATGGATGCCACTGCGGCCAGTGGCTCACGTTGCTGGCGTAGGCCAGCACGGCAAAGGGCGTTCCGGCGATCTCGATCTGATGTTGCATGCGGGTCATGGGCGTGCTCGTCGGTTGCGGGATCGCCGGCTCCGGTTCCCAGTAAAGGGTGCCGAACAGGTAATCCATCAATGGAAAAACGATGTTGAAATTGCGCTCATGCATCAGCTCGCGACGGTGATGCAGTTCATGCAGGCGGCGCATCTGGCGAATCCACGGCAGGCGCGCCAGCGGATTGTGCGGCGGCAGATGTTCGCAGGCATGGAACACTTCATAGGCCAGGTAGCCAAGGACCAGGAAACCTGCGACCAACCCGGCGACGTTGACGTCGAGTTGCTTGAGCAGCCACCAGAGGGGCAGGGTGATGAGCAGGGTGTGCAACACGATCAACCAGGCGGGAAACAGAATCACCCGCCAGTCGCGGGCGCTGTCGTAGGTCATGTGGCCCGGCGCGAAAAAACTGTGATGGTCGCCAGCGTGACGGGAATAGAACAGTCGCGCGTAACTTTTTTTCTGATGGCCCAGGTGCCGATGCACCCTGTACACAACGAAGTTGAAGAACAATAGCGTCAGCGGCACCGCCAGCCATTCAGCCGGTTGTACCTGGTGCACGTTGCTCCAGAAAACGGCGATGGCGAGCAAGCCGAACAGCAGCACGAAGGCACCGTGCAGCCATGGGTTATAGAGCGGGTGAATGTTGGCGCGGTAGCGGCTGCGGAATCCCTCGGTGGTCTGCCTCACTGCAATCACCTGTCGTTATTGTTATCTCCAGCAGCGTAGACGATCCCGGCGTTTTGGCTGGCCAACCTCGATGACACAAGTGCCACGATCCGGTGCAAGGCGGACTCAGATCAGCGGGTTCCAGCGCTGCGACCAGTCTTCATCGGACTGGATGACGTCGCGCAGCAGGTCGAAGGCCCGTTGCAGGGTTTCCGAATCGCGGTCGCGGGAGTAGACCAGATAGGTCGGGTAACTGAACTCCGGGGCTTTCGGGACTTGTTCCAGCACGCCGCTCTCCAGGTAGCTCTGCACCACGCGGGTGCGGAAGTAGCCGCTGCCGCCGTTTTCCAGGATGTATTGCAAGCCCAACGGGCCGAGATTGAAGGTCAGGGCGGCTTTGGCTTTTTCCGGCAGTGCGGCATCGTGCTGACGCCGGAAGTCCTGGCCCCAGTCAATGTAGACGTAAGGCTCGGCCCGTCCGGGCAGGCGCACGAGGACCAGTTTTTCCTCCAGCACTTGTTCGACCTGCAGGCGTGGCCAGTATTCGGGCTGATAGACCAGCGCCGCGTCCAGCACCCCCAGTTCCAGCTGGCGCAGCAGGTTTTCGCCGTCGCGGATTTCCATGCGTAGGGCGTGGCTCGGGATTTTCTTGCGCAGCTCGCCGGCCCAACTGAGCATCAACGGGTTGCACAGACTGACCTCGCCGCCGATGTGCAACACATTGTGATATCCCTCGGGCAATGGCAGGTCCCGTCGCGCGGCTTCCCAGGTTGCCACCAGTTGATTGGCATACACCACGAAGGCTTCGCCGTTGGGCGTCAGGCGGGCGCCGGCGCGGTTGCGCACAAACAGGGTGCTGCCCAGTTGGCTTTCGAGTTTCTGTACCCGTGCGGTGATCGCGGTCTGGGTGACGTGGAGCTTCTCGGCCGCTGCGGCAAGGCTGCCATGGCGGACGATTTCCAGAAAGGTGCGGGCGAGATCGATGTCCATGGGGTGGCCGGTTCGAGAGGTGCACGCATTGTAAGAGTCTCGGTGGCCCGCCGATACCCTGGACTGATCCCTGCCATAAGAGGCGCAATTTGGGGGAGCGAGCCTGCTCGCGAAGACGTCGTGTCAGCCGACGTCAATCTTGGATGCCACATTGCTTTCGCGAGCAGGCGCGCTCCACATTTTGATTGGTGGTGCTGGTGAGAACGTCGTTTAAAACGCAAAACACGAACAGCCAAACGCGCCCCAGAACCCACGGAAGTCGCTCACCGGCGCAGTCGACAACCGCGCACGCTCGTGACTGTGTGCATGTACCGCACAGGCGCCGACGCATTGATGAACTTGCGCCGCCAGCGGCTTCCAGTGCCCCGGCACTTTGGCCACCGGTGACCATTCCGGCACCACGGGGATCGGTGGCGGACCGAGCTTCTCGAACTCGACGCTGCCGTACACGATCTTGCCGTCGACGATGGTCAGCACCGCTTCGATGCCTTTGATGCCGTCGTCTTCGATGTGGAAATAGTCCGCCGAGAGCGCAATCAGGTCCGCCAATTGCCCGACCTTGATCTGGCCTTTCTTGCCCTGTTCAGACGAGAACCAGGCGCTGCCATGGGTGAACAGCTCCAGCGCGGTGTCGCGGCTCAGGCCTTGGGGTTGAAGCGCCAGCCCCCCGACAGTCCGGCCGCTGACCAGCCAATACAGTGAGGTCCACGGGTTGTAGCTGGACACCCGCGTGGCATCGGTGCCAGCACCCACTGGCAAGCCCTCGGCCAGCATGCGGGCAATCGGCGGTGTGTGCTCGGCGGCTTTGGCACCGTAGCGGTCGACGAAGTATTCGCCCTGGAACGCCATGCGATCCTGAATCGCGATACCGCCACCCAGGGCTTTGACCCGCTCGATGTTCCGCGGGGTAATGGTTTCGGCGTGATCGAAAAACCACGGCAAACCGGCGAAGGGAATATCGCGATTGACCTTCTCGAACACGTCGAGCATGCGGCTGATGGATTCGTTGTACGTGGCGTGCAGGCGGAAAGGCCAGCGTTGTTCAACCAGGTGTCGAACCACCGGCTCCAGATCCTGTTCCATGCTGGACGGCAGGTCAGGGCGAGGTTCGAGGAAGTCTTCGAAATCGGCGGCGGAGAACACCAGCATCTCCCCGGCACCGTTGTGCCGCAGGAAGTCGTCGCCCTGACCGTACTGCGAGGTACTGGTCCAGTGCTTGAAGTCGGTCAGTTCTTCCTTGGGCTTTTGAGTGAACAGGTTGTAGGCGATGCGCACGGTCAGTTGTTGCGCTTTGGCCAGTTGCTGGATGACTTGATAGTCGTCCGGGTAATTCTGATAACCGCCGCCGGCATCGATCACGCTGGTGACTCCCAGGCGATTGAGTTCGCGCATGAATTGACGTGTCGAGTTGACTTGATATTCCAGCGGCAGCTTCGGTCCCTTGGCCAGGGTTGAGTACAGAATCATCGCGTTGGGTCGGGCGATCAGCATGCCGGTGGGGTCGCCGTTGGCGTCCCGCTGGATTTCGCCGCCCGGAGGGTTCGGTGTATCGCGGGTATAGCCCACCACTTTCAGCGCGGCCCGGTTGAGCAGGGCGCGGTCGTACAAATGCAGGACAAATACCGGGGTATCGGGTGCTGCCTTGTTCAATTCTTCGAGGGTCGGCAGACGTTTTTCGGCGAACTGGAATTCGCTCCAGCCGCCCACCACCCGTACCCATTGCGGCGTTGGCGTGCGGTCAGCTTGATCCTTGAGCATGCGCAGGGCATCGACCAGGGACGGCACGCCTTCCCAGCGCAGCTCGAGGTTGTAGTTGAGGCCGCCGCGGATCAGGTGCAAGTGCGAGTCGTTGAGGCCGGGGATTACCGTACGGCCATGCAGGTCGACGACTTGTGTGG
The DNA here is from genome assembly GCF_054061835.1 of Pseudomonas sp. TE12234. Classification (NCBI taxonomy): domain Bacteria; kingdom Pseudomonadati; phylum Pseudomonadota; class Gammaproteobacteria; order Pseudomonadales; family Pseudomonadaceae; genus Pseudomonas; species Pseudomonas sp. TE12234. The sequence goes on along the minus strand of NZ_JBSSEP010000011.1, from coordinate 154,162 downwards.
CGGGGCCTTGCAAAGCCATGGCCTGGGCATCGCTGCCGACCACCACGAAGCGCCCGTCCTTGATCGCCACAGCACTGGCCTGGGGTTTCTTGCGATCAACGGTGTGCAGGCGTCCGTTGTACAAAATGAGATCGGCGGGGGTATCGGGCATGGTTTTACTCCCTGCTGACAGCGGGCTGATCCGGGCACCCGCGGCGCCTGCCGAAAGGCCTTGCAGTACACTTCGGCGATTGACGCCGTCGTGCTCTTCAGGTGGGCTCATGGCAGTGCTCCGCGTAAAAGGATCGAGGGGCAATCGGTCGATGTCTGACGCATGCGGCCAGAAAGAATATAGTCGGCTATTTCGCAGCTAGCCGTATTGCTTGCGCCAGAAACGACGAATCCCGCCACTGGGGCGGGATTCGTTGGCAATCGGGCGTGCTCCGATGGTTGGGAGCGACAGGCTTAGCCCGGGAACAGTTCGGACAGTTTCATCGCCAGCATCATGTCGCCTTCAGCGCGCAGTTTGCCGCCCATGAACGCTTGCATGCCGTCGGTTTCGCCGCTGACGATGCCTTGCAGGGTTTCGCCGTCCATCACCAGAGTGACCTGGGCGTCCGGGTTTTCGCCTTCTTTCAGCTCGCAGGTTTTGTCTTTGACAACCAGCGAGAAGTTCTTGGTGTCGTCGATGCGGAAACCGAAAACCAGGTCCAGACCGGCAGCAGCGTCTGGGTTGAACTTGGTTTTCATTGCTTGTACGGCATCAGCTACGGAGGTCATGGTTCGATCCTTTCTTGGGTAATTAGAGCTGGGTGATTACAGCCAGGGTCACAATAGTCCGGACTCAGCGAAACGTGATGAGTTCCGGGGCCTTCAGCAGTTGCAGGTGCGCATGACTGTTGAAGGAAGCCAGTGCCACCTCGCGACCACGAAACTTCAATTGGTTGAGCGAGGTGTTGACGATTTGCCAGTTCAATTCAAACGCCTGTGCGGCAGGTATTCGCGTAATGAGGTGAAGCAGGGCCGTGATGGTGCCGCCGGAAGTGAATACGGCGATTTTCTGGTGATTGCCGGCTTGTTCGAGGATCCGGTTCAGACCGGCCTGTACACGTTCGACAAAGCCTGGCCAGCTTTCCAGACCTGGTGTGTCGTAGGTGCCAGCGAGCCAGCGATCGATGATCAGGGCGAATATGCGCTGGAACTCCGCGCGGTTTTGCGCGGCATTGCGCAGGATGTCCAATGCTTCCGGCTCATCCTGCAACAGGGCCGGGAGCAGGGCGCGGATCACGGCGTCGGCGTCGAATTCATTGAACGCGGAATCGGTTTCCAGGATCGGAGCCGGCAGGCCTACGGCAGCAAACTGTTCCAGCGCGCTGTTGGCCGTGTGTTGCTGGCGGCGCAAGTCGCCGGACAGGCATCGATCGAAGCGGATACCGAGTTCGGCGAGGTGTTGGCCAAGTATTTCCGCCTGGCGAATACCGATAGGCGACAGGACATCATAGTCGTCTGCACCAAAGGAGGCCTGGCCATGTCGAATCAAATAGATACTGCCCACGTCCGCGTCGTCCCGGTACGTTGAAGGTTTGGCGAGGTTATGAGGATGGCGGTGAGCTGTCAATGAAAAAACATACGCTTGTTTGAAATGCTCGTTGGACGCTTGTTGTCAGAGGTTTCACAGCTGGTCGCAAGGCCGGCGCATGGGTATGCTGGAGTCATCCGCGCGCGTTCATGCCGCGCATCGTTTGAGGAGTCCCTGTGGAGTTTTTCACCGAGTACGCCAGTTTTCTGGCCAAGACCGTGACCCTGGTGATCGCCATTCTGGTGGTCCTGGCCAGTTTTGCGGCATTGCGCAGCAAAGGTCGACGCAAGGCTGCCGGGCAGTTGCAGGTCAGCAAGCTCAATGATTTCTACAAGGGCCTGCGTGAGCGCCTGGAGCAAACCCTGCTCGACAAGGACCAGCTCAAGGCCTTGCGCAAGTCCCAGGCTAAGACCGAGAAAAAGCAGAAGAAAAAAACCGAGGCCAGGTCCCGGGTGTTCGTGCTGGATTTCGATGGCGACATCAAGGCATCGGCGACCGAAAGCCTGCGCCATGAAATTACCGCACTGCTGACCCTCGCCACGCCCAAGGATGAAGTCGTGTTGCGCCTGGAAAGCGGCGGCGGCATGGTCCATAGCTATGGCCTGGCTTCCTCGCAACTGGCGCGTATCCGTGAAGCGGGCGTGCCGTTGACTGTCTGCATCGACAAGGTCGCGGCCAGCGGTGGCTACATGATGGCGTGCATCGGCCAGAAGATCATCAGCGCACCTTTCGCGATCCTTGGCTCTATCGGCGTGGTGGCGCAGTTGCCCAACGTCAATCGCCTGCTGAAAAAGCATGACATCGACTTCGAAGTGCTCACCGCCGGTGAATACAAACGCACCCTGACCGTGTTTGGCGAAAACACCGAGAAGGGGCGGGAGAAATTCCAGGAAGACCTGGACATCACCCATCAACTGTTCAAGAACTTTGTCTCGCGCTATCGCCCGCAACTGGCGATCGACGAGGTGGCTACCGGTGAAATCTGGCTCGGTGTCGCGGCATTGGACAAGCAACTGGTGGACGAACTGAAGACCAGTGACGAGTATCTGGCCGAACGCGCCAAGCAGTCCGAGCTTTATCACCTGCACTACGCCGAGCGTAAAAGCCTGCAGGAGCGCATCGGCATGGCGGCCAGCAGCTCGGTCGACCGCGTCCTGCTGAGCTGGTGGAACCGATTGACCCAGCAACGCTTCTGGTAACTCAGGCGGAATCGAGAGAAATCAGGCCGGGGCATTTGCCCCGGTTTTTTTTCGCCTGGCAATCTCCATGGTTGTCCTCCAGGACGCGGCGAATTCTCCGAGGGCAGGCGGCGATCCGTCCTGCTTTCGAGGGCGTGGCGGCTGGTTATGTTGGTGCTCCTTTTATTTGCCATGGAATGCACATGAATGACCAACCGCGTGACCCTCACATTGCGCTCACCACAACTGATCGGCCCATGCACGAAGCATTGAATTCGCTGGTCAGCAGTGCTTTGCCACAATCTCCCGAGCAATTCGGCACACAATTGATCCGGAAAAAATGGGGCGAGGACATCGACCCGCAGACCGCCCACCTGACAACACTGGATTACCACTACCGGGGGCACCCGCCACAGGACGGGATCGAGCAAGGACAGGTGGCGAGCTCACGGACGCTGGTGCAGGCCTTGCTGTCCAATTATCAAACCGTCGGTGACGGGCGTTTCGCGGAAACCGTTTTCGGTCTTTACACGCCGCCCGACGTCGGCCCGTCCATTCGCATTGTCCAGAACGTCGATGAATTCGCTGACCACGGCAATGGCAACCACCACACCTACGAAGGCATTTATCGGCAAACCGTGCCACAGGTCTATGGGCCAGCCACGCAAATCGCCCTCAGGCCAGCAGACTTCAAGCAGTGGGTGTGGCAGCTGAATCTGAAAACCCGCTATCAGGCCTATCTCGAAAGTGCCTGGCCCTCGGATGAGCAAATCGCAGGTGCCGCACCTTGCGACCTGAGGACCTCAGCCAAGGCCGCCTTCGTCATGAGTGCGTTCCTGCAACATCAGGAAGGCAGCCTGACCGGCGAAGGGCTGGCTCTGGCGCTGCTGGCGTGCAGTTTGCCGGCCCGGCAGACCTGGGAGGCATTGACCATCGCTCAATTGAGCGCCGCAACCCGCGTCCATTCGCCCATCGTCGCCGGTCGCCTGACGATCTACCGTTACACCTCGACCGATCTCTGGTGTTTTCGCCAGCACACCGGCTCCAGGGTCTTGCTGTACATCCCGGGCAACTCCTCACCGATGCATGAGTTCGTCGATATCCAGCACCTGCGCCAATGGGTCGTGGCCCAAGGCAAGGTGGCCGAGACAAGTCAGGCGTTGGCTGCGCACTTTGCCGAAGAGGATCGCCAGGACGGCACCTTCCATGCGGGCGTGTTGACTGCGCTGGAGGGCATGGTGGTCTTCCCCAAAGAGCACTGGTTGAAAAAGAACGCCGGTTTTTTCAACAATGACGGGTTCTGGGACCCGCAGGATTATGTGGGCATCGAGCGCTCACCCGCGGCCACTGACCCGTTCGCTGAATTGGTGCTGACCATGAAGCAGGCCGCCATGGCCAGCGTCAACAGCATCCGTGATGATGCCCAGGTCAACCGAGACGACTTGAGCGCGGTGGTGGAACCGCTCGTGCAGTGGATCAACCGCTTGGGCCCTTTGGCGTTGTTCATTCCCGGAGGCGAGGGCGTGCTGGTGCTGGCCGGGATCATCGACGCCGGTTATGGCATCAACCAGGCCGTCAACGGTGACACTCCCGAGAAGCGCTCGGAAGGTGTGACGCGCACGATCTTCGGCTTGCTCAATGCGCTGCCGCTGGCCAGATCGATTGCCGAACTCAAGGTCGAAGGCCATGTGGCCGAAACGCTGCACGAGTCACCGGAGCCAAGCAGCGAGTCGAGCATCCAGCCAGTTACCGACACAACGCTTCAGCCCGCGTCCGCGCCGGCTTTGTCGTCGCCCACGACACGCCTGGAACTCATGCGCGGAGTCTGCACACCCTTCGCTTCCTTCAGCGACGAGGTCCTGAGCCAGATCGCCCGAGTCAGCACGGTCGACGACGACATGTTGCGTCTGATGGTGGCCGGACGCCCGCCGACGCCGCTGCTGGCCGATACCATCACCCGCTTCAAGCTTGACCGGGAGCTTGAAGCGATCGCCGATCCGGCGACACGCACCGGCTTGTTCAACTCCCGCTATCGGGCGCTCCAGCACTCGGATCATGAGTGGGTCCGCTTGTTCCAGCGCGAGTACCCCGGTTTGCCAAAAACAGTGGTGGAGCAAATCCTCGACCGTTCGGGCGTGGAGATCGAACGTCCGGTTGATGTGGCCGAGGCCCTGAAAGTGCTCAGGCGACTGGATGGCAAGGCGCGAGAATATCAGCAGCATGTCAGGCTCAATCGAGCCTATGAAGGCCTGTACTTGCGCTCGATTGTCCACCCTGAGTCTGACGTCCTGGCCTTGCATTCACTGGTACGGTTACCTGGGTGGCCGACATCCTTGCGCATTGAGGTGCTGGAAGGGGCGGAGGGTGGCCGGCTGCTGGATCGCTGCGGCCCACTTGATGCGCTCGATTGCCGACGGTTGATCAAGATCGCGGATCGCTATTGGCCGTCTGCGGCGTTGAAACCTGGCCGTGAAGGCTCGGACCTGTTCACTGCGCTGGTTGACCTGTTGTCCGTCGAAGAGCGCACCGCATTGTCATTGCCCGCACCCGCTCCGGCAGGCGAGTTGCGCCTGCGCCTTGGCGAGCGAACGTTGTCCCGTACCGAATTGATGCTTGGCCTCAGCAGAATGGATTCGAAATTGCCTTTCGAAACCCCTGCACTTCGCGGCGGCGGATTTCCAAATACGCTTCAGGGGGCGTCCCTGAGCCGTGAAGTCGTGCGATTGCAGGTCAGGGAGCTTTACCCGGACTTCACCGATGCACAGGTCGACGAGTTGTTGGCGGGCGCCGGTGCCGGGGCGCAGGCGCTGCTGGAGCGCCTTACCCTGCAATTGCGACAACTTCATACCGATCTGGTGCATTGGATCGACCAGACCGTGTCGGATCTCGATGACATGGATCTGGATTTTCTTGCCGTTGGCGATGAAGGCGCCGCGGGCATGACCCCTCAGCAGGTGGCGGCGCACAATGCTGAAATGCTGGAGCACGTGATCGAGTACGAGCGCGAAACCAGGAGAGAGCTGGCCGACGAATTGATGCTCCTCTGGCAGAAGTGCCCGCCCGAAGGCAATAAAGTCATGTCCGAGGGGGTATTCGCCGGCTACCGGCTCGATCTGGGGTTTGAGGACTACCACCGCTTGCCGGTGATGAACGTTCGATTCGATGAAGTCATCGAGCTGTCGATGCAGGCGCTGCACCTGGTCGAACGCGAATCTCTGAATGGGTTTCTGGAAAGTTTCCCTAACCTGCGCACGTTGAATCTGGAGCGTATCGACCTGCGTCTGCCCAACCCGGATGGCGTGCTGGAAGGTCGCCTGCCGCCAGCAATCCGGCAAATGAAGCGGCTCACTTCGCTCAACCTCAGGTCGACGTTTCTGACGTTCAAGGAGAATACGGCTGCGCAATTGAGCGACTTGGTCGGTTTGCAGAACCTGGACCTGAGCGACAACCCTTTGGACGTTGCGCCTGTCGTATTGGGGATGAAGGCACTACGGGTGCTGAAGCTGAGCAATACCGGGATCAGTCACTGCCCGATCGGTATCGTCGATGAGCCGTTTATGACCTCGCTGGACTTGCGTCACAACCGGATCAGCCGGGTTCCCCAGGCGATACTGAACCAGGCGGTGTCCCGGGACCGGGTCTGGCTCTGGGACAATCCGCTGACGGACGAGGAGACACTGTCGCGTCTGGTCGACCACCGTGAACGCACGGGCATCAATCTGTGGCTAAGCCAGCCGGGTGCGGGGTATGGCAGTGCCATGCCGTGGCTGCAAGAGGGTGATGAAATGTTGCGGGCGGCGCGGCAGCAGGTCTGGCAACGGCTGGCGGCCAGGCCATTGGGCGGCGCGTTTCTGCGTGTCATCGATGGATTGAGCCTGACGGCTGATTTCCAGGTGGGTTACCTGATCCTGCAAGCCCGGGTATGGCGATTGCTGAATGCAGCAGAGGCTTCAGAGGAGCTGTGGGGCTGGCTACGCCAGTGCATGGAAGCGAGGACGCCCGATGCGGAAAATCCGTTCAGGCTGTTCACTGTTCTGGAGGACCGCGTGCGGCTTTACGTGGACTGGGTCGCCTTGGGGCGGCCAATTCCGATGGCCAATCTTCCGAATCCTTGATCGAAAGGTGAAACGCCTTGAACCCCGCAAAGGGTTCAAGGCATCACGATCAACGGCGACGGAACAGCGGCAGCGGTTCGTCGGTGGCGGCCTGGTAGGTCACCGAGAAGTCCTTGAGGCTTTCCAGCGCTTCATACGGATCTTTGTCGGCGCGCAATGCAAAGGCATCGAAACCGCAGCGACGCAGATAGAACAACTGGTCGCGCAGCACGTCGCCAATCGCCCGCAGTTCGCCTTTGAAACCATAACGGTCACGCAGCAGGCGGGCGTTGGAATAGTTGCGGCCATCGGTGAAGGCCGGGAAATTCAAGGCGATCACCTTGAAGTTTGCCACGTCTTCGCCGATTTCTTCGGCTTCTTCATCGGCATCCAGCCAAACGCCCAGGCCGCCGTCGCGGGCCTTGAGCATGCGACTGTGTTCGCGCCACAGCGCCAACGGGACGATGTAGTCGTCGCAGTTGGTGATCTCGTCGATGCTGAAATCCTTGGGCAGCAGGTGCCAGGTTTCGTCGACGACTTCGTTGTTCTTAATGATTCGCTGCATAGACGCGTTCCTTGAAGAGGTCGATGCCAATACGCTGATAGGTGTCGATGAAGCGCTCGTCTTCGGTACGCTGTTCCACGTATACGTCGATCAGCTTCGAGATCACGTCCGGCATGTCGTCCTGGGCGAAGGACGGGCCGAGGATCTTGCCCAGGCTGGCGTCGCGACTGGCGCTGCCACCGAGGGAGACCTGGTAGAACTCTTCACCTTTCTTGTCCACCCCGAGAATGCCGATGTGGCCAACGTGGTGGTGACCACAGGCGTTCATGCAACCGGAAATGTTCAGGTCCAGTTCGCCGATGTCGAACAGGTAATCCAGGTCATCGAAACGACGCTGGATCGATTCGGCGATCGGGATCGACTTGGCGTTGGCCAGGGAGCAGAAGTCGCCACCCGGGCAGCAGATGATGTCAGTCAGCAAACCGATGTTCGGCGTGGCGAAGCCTTGCTCACGCAATTCGCCCCACAGGGTGAACAGTTTGTCCTGCTCGACATCCGCCAGAATGATGTTCTGCTCGTGGGACGTGCGCAGTTGACCGAAGCTGTAGCGGTCGGCCAGATCGGCCACGGCGTCGAGCTGCTTGTCGGTGATGTCGCCCGGCGCAACGCCGGTCGGCTTCAGGGACAGGGTCACGGCAACATAACCCGGCTGCTTGTGGGCCTGGGTGTTGCGCGCGCGCCAGCGGGCGAAGCCCGGGTGCTGCTGGTCGAGTTCGGCCAGCTTGGCGTTCTGGTTGTCCAGCGCCTTGTAGTCCGGGTCGACGAAGTGTCTGGCAACGCGATGAACTTCGGCTTCGGTCAGCGTGGTCTGGCCACCGCGAAGGTGCTCCATTTCCGCATCGACTTTCTGGGCGAAGACTTCTGGCGTCAGCGCCTTGACCAGAATCTTGATCCGCGCCTTGTACTTGTTGTCGCGACGACCGTAGCGGTTGTAAACCCGCAGGATGGCGTCGAGGTAGCTCAACAGGTCTTGCCAGGGCAGGAACTCATTGATGAACGCGCCCACCACTGGCGTACGGCCCAGGCCACCGCCCACCAAAACACGGAAACCCAGCTCGCCAGCGGCGTTGTGCACCGGCTCCAGGCCGATGTCGTGGACTTCGATGGCGGCGCGGTCAGAGGTCGAACCATTGATGGCGATCTTGAATTTACGCGGCAGGTAGGCGAATTCCGGGTGGAACGTGGTCCACTGACGGACGATCTCGCACCACGGACGCGGGTCGATCAGCTCGTCGGCGGCGACACCGGCGAACTGGTCGGTGGTGACGTTGCGCAGACAGTTGCCGCTGGTCTGGATCGCGTGCATCTGCACGGTGGCCAATTCAGCCAGGATGTCCGGAATGTCTTCCAGCGCCGGCCAGTTGAACTGCACGTTCTGCCGGGTGCTGATGTGGGCATAGCCCTTGTCGTAGTCACGGGCAATCCTGGCCATCATTCGCGTCTGGCGCGAAGTCAGTTGGCCATAAGGCACCGCGACCCGCAGCATTGGCGCGAAGCGCTGGATGTAAAGCCCGTTTTGCAGGCGCAGGGGGCGGAATTCTTCTTCGCTCAGCTCGCCTGCCAGATAGCGTCGGGTTTGATCACGGAACTGCTTGACGCGGTCCTCGATGATCCGCTGATCGTACTCGTCGTATACGTACATATAAGTCCTGTTCTCAGGCTTGGGCCGGTCGGAAACAGCGGCGTTTTTTTGCTTGCTGGAATCCGATAATACCTCGGCAATTCTGCGCGCACGGCCGCGCACTCCCCACGGAGCCGGGGCACGATACCAGTTTGCAGTTATGCGCAAAAGTGATGTTTGAGTATATGTAAAGAACCAAATCGCCTAATGAGAATCGTTGTGGCAATGACCCTGTTTGTGGTGCGGGCAATCGTCGTCTTTACTGTGATCGAGTCTTTATGCAATCACCGATAAAACCGACAAGAGGCGATGCAATGAGCAACCCTACCAAAGCGACAAAAAGTGATAGCACGGTCGACGCCTGGGCGATTCTGTTCCTGATCATTCTGGTCGTCGGCACAGCGGTATATTGGGTGAGTCACCAGTAAACGACCCCGTCCGGGCCTTGTTCTGACGATTGTCGGACAAAAACCGGAATAAACGCCGTTTTACGGACGTTCGCTGGCTATAATGCGCGGCGTATTTCCGGGGGCTCGGACGACCAATGTTGAAGTTTCTGTGTGGTGCATTACTGGCGCTGGGCACGGTCGTGGGACCTTCTGCCCAAGCGGAATCAGTACTGTTCCTGAATCCGGGGACACCCAGGGAAGTTTTCTGGACCAGCTATTCGCAGTTCATGCAGGCCGCCGCCGATGATCTGCGCATCGACTTGCGCATCGTCTATTCCGACCGTACCTCCGAAATCACCATCGGCCAGGCGCGAGAAGCCCTGCTGGGACCAAGTCGCCCCGACTATCTGGTGTTCGTCAACGAAGAAAACGTCGCCCCTGAAATCTTGCGTCTGGCAAAGGGCAGCGGTGTGAAGCTGTTCATGGTCAATAACGCTCTGAGCCCGGACCAGATGCGTCTGCTCGGTGCACGTCCCGACAAGTATCCCGATTGGGTGGGCAGCCTGGTGCCCAATGATGAGGAGGGCGGCTACCTGATGCTCAAAGAGCTGATTCGCCTGCACCCTCCGGCCGCCCCGGGCCAGGCCATTGACCTGCTGGCCTTCTCGGGATTGAAAATCACACCATCGGCGCAGTTGCGCGAGAAAGGCATGCGAAGGGCATTGGCCGAACACCCTGAAGTGCGTCTGCGGCAGCTGGTTTATGGTGGCTGGACCCGGGAACGGGCCTATGAGCAGGCCAAGCTGCTATTCAAGCGCTACCCACAGACATCCCTGGTGTGGACGGCCAACGACGAAATGGGTTTTGGCGCGATGCAGGCTTTCGAAGAAGCGGGCGGTAAGCCCGGCAAGGACGCGCTGTTCGGCAGCATCAACAATTCACCCGCCGCCTTGCGTGCGTTGCTCGATAAGCGATTGAGCGTGTTGTTGGGCGGGCATTTCAGCTTGGGTGGCTGGGCGTTGGTGCAGTTGCATGACTACGACCAGGGTGTCGATGTCAGCCAGTATGGCGGTCGTGACCGGCAGATTCCGTTATTGCAGGTAATTGATCGGGCACAGGCCCGGCGACTGCTGGCGATGGGCAACGCTCAGAATTTCGGTGTGGATTTTCACAAGCTGTCGGCCAGGGGGCGGCCAATCTCATACCGTTACCCGTTCAGCCTGCAGACCTTGATGCACTGATTCGCTTCAGAGACCGGCCATAAGCAGCACCAGTTTCACGATGCCGAACAGCGCCAGAGCGAACACGGCCGTGAACAGCACCCCCAGGATCACGAAATGGCTGGGTTTGCCGTGGGTAAAATCCCGCGCCCGATTCTTCCCGCTTTGCACCCCGAACGCCGCTGCCATGACGCTATGCAGCATTTGCCAGAAGGTCGGCGACTTGTTGTCGACTGGATCGTCCATAAATCCCCCGTCTGAAGGTAGATCCTTCAAGCATAGCCAATCCGCTGATTCGTGCCGTGGCCTGTCGTTGCGCGATTGAAGCAGTCAGTTACTGATTGCCACTGACGCCATATTTATCTACCGCAGTCAGGCCTGTACGAAATGATGTTCTGACGCTCCAATTATCAGGAGCGACAGCATGTCCACCTCACCCTCTCGTTCATCACTGTCGAAATCGCTGCGGCCAGGGAAAAGCAGCATCCACAGCGAATTAATCAGTGAAATGACGCCCGGCTGGCTGATCGATGCCGTGCCGGCAAGAAGGACCGCAATAAAGGAGACTGGCACGCAGCCACCCAATTGGTATCTGGGTGCCTCCCTCGAACAACAACGGGCGCTGGCGGAGAGCTATAAACGAAGTTTTGCCGCGCAGACCGTGCTGGACAAGGCGATGTCGACGTTACAAGACATCGACACCTTTGCCGAACCCCTACTGACCGAGGCGCTCAAGGATCGCTTCGGCGTAGAGGTCGACGTCCACAAGACGTTGTTGTGTCTGAGGCGACCTCTGGACATCGGCGTATTGGAGATCGAAATCTCTACCTTCGAGGTGTTGAAGCTTTCGTTGTTGCAGGCCACGTTGCACAACTTCGAGGCACCCGAGTGTGAAGCGGGCGCTTTTCATGAGCTGTCAGGGTTCGTTGTCGAGACCGCCACCCCCGGCACATTCCAGGCTACCGCCCTTAGCCTGACGGTCAGCCAGTTTCTGTCGTTATGCCGCGATCTGGATATCGGCGCCCAATATCAAACCTATGTGAAAGCGTTTTTCCATCAGACGGATACGCAAGCCGAAAAATCCCTGCGTCGCAACTTCATCACCAGCCAGAAAGCGGCGTTGAGGGCTGCCGCTGAACAAGCCTTGTTGAAAAAGGACATCGAACCCGACGACTACACAATGATCCTCTCGGTCATCGACGGTGAGGTCCACCCTAGTCTGGGTGATAAACAGGTGTGGTTTCGCGACCTGATGTTGATGAAGCGCAGAATGACCGGGTGCGTCGTGTTCAGTATCAGCGAACAGTATCGCTATACCGACGAGTTCTTCGTCTACATCCCCCACGATCCCGTGCAACCGCTCAGGCGTTGCAGTACCGCGCAATTGCGTGAGGCATTCAAGCAGCAGTTCACGGCCCGCGATGCGACGCGGCCGGCGAGTGAGCCTACGGACTACCAACGCTTTTTCAGCCAGTTCGTGGCCTACGCTGACCGTCCTTACTACTTCAGCCAGTTCACCCGCAAGGCAGCGGGGGCCGCGACCGACCCGTTGCACTCCATCTGGGTGAAGGTCGCGCAAGTGGTTCCGCCATTTTCCACCATCGCCGGCATCAAGGAGTTGCCTCCCGAGCAACCGTTTGATCGGGAACCGGTCGAGGATCCCTACCTCGATCCCGTTGGCACTACCCGGGAAGGGGTAGCGGGCATCTGGTCCGCTAACACCGACCTGTGGAGTTATCTCTACGAACAAAACCGCGCCAAAGTCATCGCCGATGCGCGCAGTCATGCGGTCCCCACGGCGGATGTCGATGCGAAGGCGCGGGCGGAAAAACTCAATCATCTGCTGCAGTTCGGCATGCTGGGCCTGAACATGGTGTCGATGTTCGTACCGGTGCTGGGCGAGGTCATGTTGACGGTGATGGCTGGGCAACTGCTGTACGAATCGTTCGAGGGCGTGATCGAGTGGAGCGAGGGCGATCGCGTTGCGGCCAAGGCGCATTTGATTGACGTAGCGGAAAACCTGGCGCTGATTGGCGTGATGGCGGGCGCGGGCCAAGGTGTGGCCCGGCTGGGCGCCGTTAAACCGGAGCCTGTGATTGAGCATCTTGAACAAGTCCGGCGCCCCGACGGCAAGACCCGCTTATGGAAGCCCGACCTGAGTGCCTACGAATGTGACGTGGTGCCTGATCATGACGCCGGCCCGGACGCCCTTGGTCTGTATCGGCTGAACGGCCGGACCTTCATCCGTCAGGCGGGTAAAACCTACGAGACAACCTTTGAGCCGACGCTGAAACAATGGCGAATCAAGCATCCAACCGATGCACAGGCCTGGCAGCCGATACTGGAACATAACGGGCACGGTGCCTGGCGCCATACGATGGAGCGCCCCCTCGATTGGGATCGCCTGACCCTGTTGCGGCGCATGGGTCACACCACCGAGGACCTGACCGACGAACAGTTGCTCAAGATCGCCGATGCCAGCGGTGTCGACGACAATGCCTTGCGCAAGATGCACCTGGATCATCTGCCTCCGCCGCCTGAGTGGACGGAGGCGCTTCGACTGTTCGTCGCCGATCCGGGAGCGCCCGGCACGGTGGCGGAACCGGTGGCGAAGTTGCAGCGTGCTTGCCCTGGACTCGGCGAGTCCGCAGCGAAACGCGTGCTGGCGGATGCCAGTGCCGAGGAGCTGACTCGCTGGCAAACAACGGGGCGTGTTCCCTTGAACATGCTGGAGCAAGCCCGTTGGTATGTACAACAGGGGCGTGTCAGCGCTGCCTTTGCCGGTCTGCACCTGGAGAGCATGGCATCGGCCGACACTCAATGGCTGGCGCTGCACTCGCTGGAAAAGCTGCCGGGTTGGTCTGAGGAGGTGCGCCTGGAAATACGCGATGGCCACGTTGACGGGCCGCTCATCGATGGAATTGGTAGCCAGACGGCTGCGAGTCGCAAATATCTGGTCAAGAAAGGGCCGGCCTACCAGGCGTTTGACGAACGAGGCGAAGAACTCAACGGAATACCCCGCGATGGCGACAATTTTTATGCCTCTATCCTGCATGCGTTGCCGGATGAAGCCCGACAGGCGCTGGGCATGCCGCATGTGGGGCAGGGCGCTGATCTGCGCATGACCATCGTCCGCTACGCCGCGGAGCATCGAGTTGAACTGGCCCGCCTGCTGGAGCAGCGCAGCGGCAGGAACCGGGCGTTCAAACCGCCGGTCCGAATCAATGAACGCCAGTTGGGGTATTACGCCAGTGGTCGCGGACAGGGCGTCAATCCTTCTCTGACGACGCGGGTGCAGGATGTTTATCCGGCACTGACGGATCAACAAGCCAACGGGTTCATCCTGGAGCAGTTACGGGCGGGGAAATCCGACGCGCAGATCTACAGCCTGCTGCAGGCGCGGGCACGTGAGTGGGAGCAGCTTCAGTCGACGCTCGATCAGTGGGTCGCAGGGGGGACTGAGCAATCCGCCCTGCATTCGATGCTGGGGGGCAAGGCCGCCGTGGCACGCAACATCAAGCAATGCTGGCGCAACTCGCCACTGGCCGCCCAGCACCCCCGTTTCAGCACTCTCGAACTGGTTTGCGATGATCCGCTTCCGCCCTTGTCGGCGGACTTTTCACACGTCACCGATCTGCATATCCGTGGGCAGTGGGTCACGGATGCTGTTGTAGAGGGGTTGTCAGGACGGTTCCCCCGGCTGAAAAACCTCAGGATCAATGCCACAGGAAACAGCTTCAGCAATGTACCCGAATCGTTGGGCTCACTGCAGGAGCTCACGGGGTTGAGCCTGTATTCGACGGCTCCCTACGCGGCGGACATGCCGGCAAGGCTGAGTGCCTTGACCAGGCTTGAAGAGCTCAGTGTGTATTCAACCTGGGGCGTTCCGTTGGCCTTGGACGTCAGCCCGCTACGCCGCCTGCGCATGCTCGATGTGCTGGCGCCTAACATGGATCAGTGGCCTGCCGGTGTTCTTGAGCTGCCTCACCTTGAACGTCTGAATCTTCGAGGCACCGCCATCAGAACATTGCCCGACGGCCTCTTCGAGGGGCATGAACGGCTGTGGTCCGGCCTGTCCCTGGACTGGTCGAATTTCTCTCGCGAAAACTTCAAGCCCGCGTATGAGTACGTCAAGAACCATCCACAACACCTGATCGATCTGGACGAGATGGTCCGGGGCTATTGCAGGACTGAATTGAGGCGTCTGGGCGAAGGTCTCGGCAGGTCATCCGAGGATATGTTCAGCCAGTTTCTCACTCAATGGCCGCACGCGCAGGCGAGGTTCGAGGCGATCGAGGCCATGAGCGAGCAATACCAGGTGCTTGACCGACAACTCAACGATTGGACCCTGCGTTCGATGGAGGCGGGCCTGGACGTCCATGAGGTGGTTGAGCGAACGATGGCAACGGTTTCGCTCAGAGCCTGCTGGCGTAACGGCGCATTCAATCGCTATGGCGCCGCCGCCGAGGCTTCGGTGCTGGATCTGTCGAATCTGGAACTGAGCGGGTTTCCCGAACTGCCGGAGGGGGCATTCCCGCAGGTCCAGACGATGTACCTGAATGGCGCCCAAGCCACTGCCGAACAGGTGCGTGGCTTTGTGCGCGTGTTCAGCGAGCTGCAAAGACTTGACCTGCGTGGCAGCGGATTGACCGACGTGCCGGTTGCGCCAGGCGATCTGGCGAAGTTGACCCGACTGGATCTTTCCGGCAACCGGATCGTCGTCACCCCTGCGGTGCAACAGGGATTCGAGGGTATGCCCGCGCTTCAATACCTGGACTTGAGCGACAACCCGCTGCATGCGCTGGATGTCAGCGCCATGGGTCAGCTCAAGGCGGTGAATCTGCGGGCGACGGATCTAAGGGAGTGGCCGACCGGTGCGCAAGATCTGCCGCACCTGACATGGCTGGATTTACGCGACAGCAAGATCGCCTCGCTGCCGGAAGCGGTGCTGCAAGGTGATAGCGTGCTCAAAATCAACCTCGATGGCGCACCGCTGAATCAGCAAGCGAAGGCCGCGCTCAAAGCCGCCCGAACGCGACTGGAGATTGCCAAAGGCCTGCCCGCCGGTGCTTTGGAAAGGTTCGCCCGGGAGGCGATACCCACGACGTTCCCGCCCGCCGAGAGCGGCTTCTCGATAGCAGGCGACCTGTTGCCGCTGCCCGAAATCCCGGCGGCAGACGTTGTGCCTAATGCCCGGCTTCTGCAACGGCTGCGACCGAGCCTCGCGGAGGATGAAGCCACCCAAGTGATCGAGCGGATGCGCGCGAGCGGTGCCAGCGACTTGCAGATTCGACAGCGCATCGATCATTGGGAGCAGGCACATGCCGCGTTGACGCGTCGGTTGAATGATTGGCTGTACACCCGGGAGTCCCGTGGCCCGAGTTGGGTGATTTCCTCTCGCAGCCGCAGGTTGGGTGCCTTGCGCATTCTCGAATGCTGGGGCGAGGGCCTGATAGCCAGTGACGGCGGTGCCACCTCTGTTCTGAGTCTCAATGGCCTGCAATTGGGCGATCTCCCTGAGCTACCGGTGGACTTGCCCCATGTGGCCAGTTTGAACCTGACCGGGACAAGGCTTTCCGCCCAAGGCTCCAACGGCTTCCTCAAGGCTTTTACCCGGCTGGAAACCCTGGAACTCAACGGTAATGACCTGGACGTGGTGCCCGAGCCGGTCCAGTCCATGGTCACGCTCGAACGCCTGACGGCATCCGCTAACCGGTTGCGTGACACCGAGTCGCTGTTTTCCTCATTGAGCCATCTGGAGCGCTTGCGCTGGCTGGACCTGAGCTACAACGAACTGGATGCCTTCGATGTCTCGTATTTTTCGCAACTTGAGGCCCTTGACCTGCGCAACAACAATTTGACCGAGTGGCCCGACGGCGTGCTGGACGCCGATCACCTCGGGATCCTGAACCTCAGCGGCAACGACATCACGTCGATTCCTGAGCAGGCGCTGGATGGCAGCCATGAAACCCTGATCGCCGGCACCGATCTGAGCGATAACTACAACCTGTTGCCGGAAAGTCTCGATCGACTCAGAAGTTACCGCGAGGCTGGCGTCCATGACACAGTGCTGGGGATTTCCCGTTCGGACCTGGACGAAATGATCGATGATGCTGCTGACCCAGGCGAGGAGTCGGGTGAAAGCGTCGAGCCGGATGAGGAACTGCCGGATGAACAGCCCGACGCTGAACAGAGCAAGCCCTGGTTGTCCAGCGCCGCCTCCGAGGATCTGGCCGGCAAAACGCGGATCTGGAATCAGCTCGCGGCCGAGCCGGATAATGCGGCGTTCTTTCATTTGCTTTCAAGATTGCAGGACACGCGGGAATTCCAGGTGGCGAACGCTGACTTGACCCGTCGGGTGTGGACAGTCCTTGAAGCCGCCGCGAGTAATGCCGAGCTCAGAGAAGTTCTGTTCGCCAGTTCCAATACCCATGGCACCTGTGTCGACGGTCGAATCCTCACCTTCAGTGCGCTGGAAAGCACGGTGTTCACCCACAACGCCTTGCTCGACATTCCTGTCGGGCGTGCGGGGGCGAAAGGCCGGGCGCTGTTGAACCTGTCAAGGCAACTGTTCCGGCTGGACAAGGTCGATGACCTGGCGAGCAAGGCCGCTGTCCATGCCGGCCAGGACCAGGCAGAGGTGCGCCTGGGTTATCGAATCGGATTGACGCGGGGATGGAGCGACGGACTGGACTTGCCCGGGCAGCCGAGACACATGACCTACGCCTCAGGCGTATCGCCTCAACAACTGGCGGATGCTCGCACTACGGTCATGAATGCCGAGCGATCCGATGCGTTCTACGAAGACCTTATCCAGCGCGATTACTGGCTGAGCTACTTGCGCGAGACATACCCTGAGGAGGTGAGGAAAATCGACGAGGCGGCTACGGCGCCAGAGGAGGGTGAGGCGGTTGATGATGAGGCGCTGATAAGCCAGCTGTTCGACCTGGCTGCTACCCGCAATGCCAAGCTGATCGAGCTGTCTCGAAAAGAAGTCGAAGCGATTGAGCATTCGTCGGTCGCCGAGCCAAAACCGGGACCTTCCAACAGTTAGGTGATTGTGCCGATAAAGCCTCGCGGTGCCGTTTCTTCCGGCACCGCGAGGCTTTTTTCATGGGCGCTTCAGTCGTCGTAGCCGAGGTTCGGTGCCAGCCAGCGTTCAGTCACACTCAGCTCCTGACCTTTACGCGACGTGTAGCTCTGCACCTGGTCCTTGTCGATCTTGCCCACGGCAAAATACTGCGCTTGCGGGTGGGCGAAGTACCAGCCGCTGACCGCCGCCGCCGGGAACATCGCGTAGTGCTCGGTGAGGAATACACCGCTGCGGCCAGCCTGCATTTCGCGGGCTTCGGGGTCGAGCAGGGCAAACAGCGTGGCTTTCTCGGTATGGTCCGGGCAGGCCGGGTAACCCGGGGCGGGGCGGATACCGGTGTACTGCTCCTTGATCAGCGCCTCGTTGTCGAGGTTTTCGTCCTTGGCGTAACCCCAGTACTCTTTGCGCACCTGCTGGTGCAGCCACTCGGCACAGGCCTCGGCCAAACGGTCGGCCAGTGCCTTGACCATGATCGAGTTGTAGTCGTCGCCTGCGTCCTGATACGCCTTGGCCACTTCTTCGGCACCGATACCGGCGGTGGTGATGAAGCCACCCACGTAGTCAGTGATCTCGCTGTCTTTGGGCGCGACGAAGTCGGCCAGTGAGAAGTTCGGCTTGCCGTCGGTCTTGATGATCTGCTGGCGCAGGTGATGCAGCTTGGCCAAGGGTTTACCGTCATCGCCGTAGACTTCGATGTCATCGTCGCGCACCTGGTTGGCCGGCCAGAAACCGAACACCGCACGGGCGCTGATCAGTTTCTCGTCGATCAGTTTGGCGAGCATTTCCTGGGCGTCGGCGTACAGCGCGGTGGCGGCTTCACCGACCACTTCGTCCTGGAGGATGCGCGGGAACTTGCCGGCCAGGTCCCAGGAAATGAAGAACGGCGTCCAGTCGATGTACTCGGCCAGCACGTTCAGGTCGATGTTATCCAGCACCCGGGTGCCGGTGAACGTTGGTTTGACCGGCTCGTAGGTGCTCCAGTCGAACTGCGGTTTTTTCGCAATCGCTGCGGCGTAGCTCAGGCGTTCGGTGCGAGCGCTGCGGTTGGCGGTGCGCTCGCGGACCTCGATGTATTCCTCGCGGGTTTTCTCGACGAAACCGGCCTTCAGTTCCTTGGACAGCAACTGCGTGGCCACGCCGACGGCACGGGAGGCGTCGGTCACATACACCACCGCGTCGTTGCTGTACTTGGGCTCGATCTTCACCGCCGTGTGCGCTTTGGAGGTGGTTGCGCCACCGATCATCAACGGCAGATGGAAGTCCTGGCGCTGCATCTCGCGTGCTACGTGAACCATCTCATCCAGCGACGGGGTGATCAGGCCGGACAGGCCGATGATGTCGCACTTTTCGTCCTTGGCGACCTGGAGGATTTTTTCCGCCGGCACCATCACGCCAAGGTCAACGATATCGTAGCCGTTGCACCCCAGCACCACGCCCACGATGTTCTTGCCGATGTCGTGCACGTCGCCTTTCACCGTGGCCATCAGGATCTTGCCCTTGGCTTCCGGTTTGTCGCCCTTTTCCAGCTCGATGAACGGGATCAAGTGGGCCACGGCCTGTTTCATCACGCGGGCGGATTTCACCACCTGCGGCAGGAACATCTTGCCGGCGCCGAACAGGTCGCCAACGATGTTCATGCCGGCCATCAGCGGGCCTTCGATCACTTCGATCGGGCGGGCGAAGGACTGACGGGACTCTTCGGTGTCTTCAACGATATGGGTGGTGATGCCCTTGACCAGCGCATGTTCCAGGCGCTTGTTGACGTCCCAGTTGCGCCACTCTTCGGTCTCGGCTTCCTTGACGCTGCCGTCGCCCTTGTACTTGTCGGCGATGGCGAGGAGGGCGTCGGTGCCTTCCGGGGTACGGTTGAGGATCACGTCTTCCACGGCATCGCGCAGCTCCACCGGGATCTGGTCGTAGATCTCCAGCTGACCGGCGTTGACGATACCCATGGTCAGGCCGGCGCGGATCGCGTACAGCAGGAACACCGAGTGAATCGCCTCGCGCACCGGGTTGTTGCCACGGAACGAGAACGACACGTTGGACACGCCGCCCGAGGTCAGCGCATACGGCAGCTCGTCGCGGATGTAGGCACAGGCGTTGATGAAGTCCACAGCGTAGTTGTTGTGTTCTTCGATACCGGTGGCCACGGCGAAGATGTTCGGGTCAAAGATAATGTCTTCCGGCGGGAAGCCGA
Organism: Pseudomonas sp. TE12234; assembly: GCF_054061835.1. NCBI lineage: Bacteria > Pseudomonadati > Pseudomonadota > Gammaproteobacteria > Pseudomonadales > Pseudomonadaceae > Pseudomonas > Pseudomonas sp. TE12234. The sequence continues at coordinate 134,247 of NZ_JBSSEP010000011.1, read as the reverse complement.
CTTCGTTGACCAGAATGTCATAAGAGCGTTTGCAGATTTCTTTCTTGCGCGCTTCGGTGTCGGCCTGGCCGGCTTCGTCGAAGGCCATCACCACCACCGCGGCGCCATAGCGCTTGCACAGTTTGGCGTGGTGTATGAATTGCTCGACACCTTCCTTCATGCTGATGGAGTTGACGATGCCCTTGCCCTGGATGCACTTGAGGCCGGCTTCGATCACTTCCCACTTGGAGGAGTCGATCATGATCGGTACGCGGGAGATGTCCGGTTCGCCGGCAATCAGATTGAGGAAGGTCACCATGGCCTTCTTCGAATCCAGCATCCCTTCGTCCATGTTGATGTCGATCACCTGGGCGCCGGCCTCGACCTGCTGCAGGGCGACTTCCAGGGCTTCGGTGTAGTTGTCTTCACGGATCAGGCGGGCGAACTTGGCCGAACCGGTGATGTTGGTGCGCTCGCCAACGTTCACGAAAAGCGAGTTGCGATCGATGGTGAACGGCTCCAGGCCCGACAGGCGGCAAGCCTTGGCGATCTCCGGAATCTCGCGCGGCTTATAACCGGCCACGGCTTTGGCGATGGCTTCGATGTGGCCTGGCGTGGTGCCGCAGCAGCCGCCCACGATGTTGAGGAAGCCGCTTTGGGCAAACTCTTCAATGACCTTGGCCGTTTGCGCAGGCAGTTCGTCGTACTCGCCGAATTCGTTGGGCAGGCCGGCGTTCGGGTGCGCCGAGACGTGGGTGTTGGCCTTGTTCGACAGTTCTTCCAGGTACGGGCGCAGCTCGCTGGCACCCAAGGCGCAGTTCAGGCCGACAGAGATCGGCTTGGCATGGGCCACGGAGTTCCAGAACGCTTCGGTGGTCTGGCCGGACAGGGTTCGGCCGGAGGCGTCGGTGATGGTGCCGGAGATCATGATCGGCAATTCGATGCCCAGTTCTTCGAACACACCTTGCACGGCAAAGATCGCGGCCTTGGCGTTGAGGGTGTCGAATATGGTTTCGATCAGGATCAGGTCGGCGCCGCCTTCGATCAGGCCTTTGGTGGACTCGGTGTAGTTCTCCACCAGTTCATCGAAGGTCACGTTGCGGTAGCCAGGGTTGTTCACGTCCGGCGACAGCGAGCAGGTACGGCTGGTCGGGCCAAGCACGCCGGCGACGAAGCGCGGTTTGTCCGGGGTTTCCAGGGTCTTGGCGTCGGCCACCTTGCGGGCCAGCCGTGCACCTTCTACGTTTAACTCGTACGCCAGACCCTGCATGCCGTAATCGGCCAGAGAAATCTGAGTGGCGTTGAAGGTGTTGGTTTCCAGAATGTCGGCGCCGGCATCCAGGTAGGCTTTTTCGATACCGGCAATCACATCCGGGCGCGTCAGGACCAAGAGGTCATTGTTGCCTTTGACGTCGCTCGGCCAGTCGGCGAAGCGTTTGCCGCGGTAATCCTGCTCCTCAAGCTTGTAGCTCTGGATCATCGTGCCCATGCCGCCATCGAGAATCAGAATGCGCTCTTTGAGGGCGTGCTTGAGAGCTTGAAGGCGAACGCTGCGATCGGACATTTGGACTACTCGGTAAGGCCATGACGAAGGCCCGGGATAATAGCAAACCTGTGCGCTTTTGGAGCATATCCGGATTTAACGTGAATATCGCTCATGTTGACGGGGCGGCCGGCCCGGTAGAATCGCGGCGTTTTTTAACGATCGGGACCAGGGACATGTCGTATCGCGTCGTCATCAGCATTGCATTGCTGTTTATAAGCTGGGGCGCCGTAGCGCAAAGTCCCGCTGTTTCTACGGGCATTTCCTACACTCGCGACATTCAACCGATCTTCACTGAAAAGTGCGTGGCCTGCCACGCCTGCTATGACTCTCCCTGCCAGCTCAACCTGGCCAGCGGCGAGGGCGCCGCTCGCGGTGCGAACAAATCCCTGGTTTATGACGGTAATCGCAGTCAGGCCGCCGCGCCGACCCGGTTGTTTTATGACGCCTTCGGCAAACGTGCCTGGCAGCAAAAGGGCTTCTATTCGGTACTTGACGCCCAGGGCAGTCAGGCCGCGCTGATGGCGCGGATGCTCGAATTGGGCCATCAGGCGCCCATGCAGCCCTATGCCAGGTTGCCCGACGACATTGTCCTTGGCCTGAACCGGGAAAACATGTGTGCCATGCCGGCGGAGTTCGATGGCTATGCCGGCTCCCACCCGAAACAGGGCATGCCGCTGGCCGTTACCGGCCTGACCGATCAGCAATATCAGACGTTGCAACGCTGGCTCGCCTCCGGCGCGCCCATCGATGAGCAAGGCCTGGAGCCCAGCGCGAATGAGGCCATACAGGTGGTGCAGTGGGAGAACCTGCTCAATGCGCCGGGTGCACGGCAAAGCCTGGTGGGGCGCTGGTTGTTCGAGCACTGGTTTCTTGCGCACCTCTATTTCAAGGACGGCGAACCCGGGCATTTCTTCCAGTGGGTGCGTTCGCGTACGCCGAGCGGCCAGCCTATCGACCTGATCAATACCCGCCGACCGAATGACGATCCCGGCAGTCAGTTCTATTACCGCCTGTGGCCGGTGCAGGGCGTGATCGTGCACAAGACCCACATCACCTATCCGCTGAGCGCGGCGAAGATGGCGCGCATAAAAAGCCTGTTCTACAACGGCAACTGGCAGGTCAATGCGCTACCGGGCTACGGGCCGGAACGCCGGGCCAATCCGTTTACCACGTTCGAAGCCATCCCGGCCCAGGCGCGTTATCAGTTCATGCTCGATAACGCCGAGTATTTCGTGCGCACCTTTATTCGCGGTCCGGTCTGCCGGGGGCAGATTGCCACGGATGTGATTCGCGATAATTTCTGGGCATTGTTCCAGGCCCCGGAACACGACCTCTACATCACCGACCCGAACTACCGCGGCCAGGCGACGCCTTTGTTGGCAATGCCGGGGCAGAACGACGACGTGGGCAGCGTCCTGAGCCTGTGGCACGACTACCGCGACAAGCGTAACGAGTACGAAGCCCTGCGCCGGGAAAGCTACGCCGAACTGCCGCCGCCGAGTTGGTCGAGCCTGTGGGCCGGTAATGACAACGCCTTGTTGAGCATCTTTCGCCATTTCGACAGTGCTTCGGTGACCAAGGGCCTGATCGGTGACGTGCCGCAAACCATCTGGCTGTTCGACTTCCCGTTGCTGGAGCGCACGTACTATCAGTTGGCGGTGAATTTCGACGTGTTCGGCAACGTCTCGCATCAAGCCCAGACGCGCCTGTATTTCGACCTGATTCGCAATGGCGCCGAGCAGAACTTCCTGCGCCTGATGCCGGCCAATTCCCGCGACCGTTACCTGGATGACTGGTACCAGAGCAGTGGCAAATTCAAGATGTGGCTGGACTACGAATCGATCGACGACGACACGCCGACGGCGCTGAAACTGGATCCAGATGACCCCAAGCGCGATTTCGCCATGCAGTTGCTGGCGCGCTATGGCGAGCTCAACGCCAATCCGGACCCGATCAATCGCTGTGACGGCGCCTACTGCTCGCGACCCAACATCGACCCGGACCTGCAAGGCGCCGAACAGGCCTTGAGTCGCCTGACGTCGCGCCCGGCAGCCGGACTCAAGGTCATCGACCAATTGCCCGAAGCGACCATGTTGCGCGTCGAGGCCGCGAGCGGCCAGCGTGTGGTCTACAGCCTGCTGCGCAACCGGGCACACAGCAATGTGGCGTTCCTGCTGGGCGAGTCGCTGCGCTATCAGCCGGGGCTTGACACGCTGACCATTTATCCGGGGGTCATGAGCAGCTACCCGAACTTCATGTTCAACATTCCCGCCGAGCAAGTCCCGGCCTTTGTCGACGCCATGGAAAACGCCAGGGACGCCGACAGCTTCGAGAAGATTGTCGAGCGCTGGGGGGTAAGGCGCAGTCACCCGCAGTTCTGGGAGTACTTCCATGACCTGAGCCGCTACATCCACGAAACCGATCCGGTGGAAGAGGGCGTGCTGGACATGAACCGCTACGAGAACCTTTGATCAACCTTTGACACGATGGGCCGATGCCGGACGCTTTAGGCACCGTGTCGAAATCCTTTCCCGAGCGCAACAGACTGTTCCTATGTGATGATCGCGGTTAGTGCTGCCATCATCGGGCCGGGATCATGGCTAAGCTACGAATGGGTGGAAAAATGCAGCTATCGGTGGCTTAAAGTATGGATTGACGGCGAATCGGAGAGCGAGGCAGCTTCGGTTCTTTCCCGACAAAAATACTAGGACTTTGTCCGGCGCGATGATTGGCGTAAACTGCGCCCAAGCCTGCGAGGAGTTTCCATGACCGCTATAACCATCACTGACGCCGCCCATGATTATCTGGCTGATCTGCTCTCCAAGCAGAACACCCCGGGCATCGGCATCCGCATCTTTATCACCCAGCCTGGCACCCAGTACGCCGAAACCTGCATTGCCTACTGCAAGCCGGGCGAAGAAAAACCTGAAGACACCGCTCTGGGGCTGAAAAGCTTCACCGCTTACATCGATTCGTTCAGCGAAGCTTTCCTGGATGATGCGGTCGTCGACTACGCCACCGACCGCATGGGCGGCCAGCTGACCATCAAGGCGCCAAACGCCAAAGTCCCGATGGTCAATGCCGACAGCCCGATCAACGAGCGCATCAACTATTACCTGCAAACCGAGATCAACCCGGGGCTGGCCAGCCACGGCGGTCAGGTCAGCCTGATCGATGTGGTTGAAGACGGCATCGCCGTTCTCCAGTTTGGCGGCGGTTGCCAGGGCTGCGGCCAGGCGGACGTCACCCTGAAGGAAGGCATCGAGCGCACGTTGCTTGAGCGTATCCCCGAGCTCAAGGGTGTTCGTGACGTGACCGACCATACGCAGAAAGAAAACGCCTACTACTAAGGCGTTCGCTGCGAAAAAAAAACGGCGCTGTGGCGAGGGAGCTTGCTCCCGTTTGATGGCGTAGCCATCACAATACAACCGATGCATTTTTCCGTGATGAATGCCTTGGCTGATGTTGGGACCGCTTCGCGGTCCAGCGGGAGCAAGCGCCCTCGCCACAAGTGCTTTAGGGGCGGTACAAATGCGCATGGCCGGCGCGATACAGCGACGACTCGCTGAAATGGTCACTGCCCAGCACCCGTCCCACCAGAATCAATGCCGTGCGCCGAAACCCCTTGGCCTGAACCTTCCCGGCAATGTCCTCAAGCGTTCCCACCACCCAGTCCTGATCCGGCCAGGTTGCCCGATGAATCACCGCGATCGGACAGTCCGCGCCGTAATGTGGCAGTAATTCGGCCAGGATTTTTTCCAGATGATTGACCCCCAGATGAATCGCCATGGTTGCCCCATGTTGCGCCAGGCTGGCCAATTCTTCGCCGGCCGGCATCACCGTTTTGTCGGCATAGCGGGTCAGGATTACGCTTTGTGAGACATCGGGCAGGGTCAGTTCCGCCCCCAAAAGCGCCGCGCAGGCCGCCGTAGCGGTGACCCCGGGAATGATTTCAAAGGCAATGCCGAGTTCGCGCAGGTAGCGAATCTGCTCACCGATCGCGCCGTAGAGGCTCGGGTCGCCGGAATGCACGCGTGCCACGTCTTGACCCTTGGCATCGGCGGCCTTGATCAGGTCGATGATCTGTTCCAGGTGCAGTTCGGCGCTGTTGACCACCTGTTCGGCGCAATGGCCTTGCAGCACGGCGGCGGGCACCAGCGAACCGGCGTAGATGATCACCGGGCAGCTACGAATCAGCCGCTGGCCTTTGACGGTGATCAGCTCGGGGTCGCCTGGACCTGCGCCAATGAAGTAGACGGTCATCGTCGATTCCTGTGGGAAAAGGGGGCTGGGCAGGGCGCCAGATGAAGATTGCTCATGATTGAACGCGCGGATTATCGGGATTTTACGTCGAGCTGGCCAATGCCAGGGTGGCCTGGGCATATTTTTGCCGGGTAATCAGCAATTTGGCCGGCGTCTGGGTCAACTGTTCGGCCAGGGCCAGGGCGGCACTTTCCGCGACACCGTAGCAGCCGGTACGCTCGAAGGCGATCTGCGAATGATGACTGAGTTGAGGCTCATAGCCGGCCAACTGGGCGCTGCTGAAATACGTCAATGGCAGTGAGAGTTGCTCGGCCAGTTCGACAAGGGCTGGTTCGTCGCGCTTCAAATCAATACTCGCCAGGGCCTTGATCTGATGCAGTCCGATCTGATGCGCTTGCAACGCCTGATCAAGCAGCGCCCGCAAAGTACTGACGGGGCAGCCTCGTTGGCAGCCCAGGCCGACCACCAGGGTCGGCGCTGTGCCGGTATCGGTCATGCGTGGTATTGGTCATCGCGCTTGCGGCGGAACAGCCAGGCGCTGATCAGGCCCAGGGCCAGCCAGAATGCGACGTTGGTCAACTGCGAAGCAATTTTGAATTGGGTTTCCAGTGCTTGCGGTGCCAGCATCGAGTGCACTTCCGGCTGCGGCGCGCCAATCACGTGGGGGGCGGCAATGATGGCTGCACCCAGGACTTTCATCAGCCAGTGACGGCTGAACACGATCAACGCGATCCCGACCGCGGTTGAGGCGGCAGTGCCAATCCACCAGGTTTGCCGTTGCGCCAGATCGGCAGCGGCGGTGCCTGGCAGTTCAGGCGGCAGGCCGAGGGTCGGCGCGAGCACGAAGGTCGCGTAACCGGCCAGGCCCCAGAGCAGCCCCTGTGAGGTTTTGGTCGGCGCGCGCAAGGTGTACAGGCCGGCGAGCATCAGCGCGAAACCGACAGCCACCACCAGATTGCCGCCGGTGGTCGATAACACGCGCTGCCAGCCGTTTTCCGGCTCCCAGGCTTCGGCATCGTGGCTGTGTGCGGCGACGCCAGCGGCGTGTTCATGCATTTCGACCGCCGCAGGTTCCGCTTTTTCGTAGGTTTCGGCCTGCAAAATCAGTGGAGCGACCCAGAAACTCTGCAGCAGAGTCAGCAGCAGGGCGGCCAGCAACCCCGTGAAGCCTGCGGTTTGCGCGATACGCTTGATCATGTCGGCAGGTCTCAATGGCACGGGAAGGCGGCGCTGTGACGGGTATCGTGAGCGGCGTTATGAATCGCTTCGATGTGCGAGAAACCGGCGAAATACACAAGGCACGCGCCGAGGATCGACGCACAAACGGCGGCGGTCAGGCGTTGAGTCAGGGTTGTGGTGCTGCTCGTGGTGGTGCTGTGGCCGGTGGTGCTGATGATCGACATGGCGCTTCCCTCAGTTCTGTCAGCGGGGAATGAGAGCGCATGCAAATCCCTGCACGAGCGAGCGCGCAGAGGTTCGAACAGCGCCCGCCCACCGCGGGTTGTCATTCAGTGATTGTAAGGTTCACTTTGTGTTGCGGGCCGGTCTCCGGGCTCACGAGGGGTGCTGGCTATCGCCTGAACCTGCAAGCATCACCTTCCCATGCCGCACGGGCGCAGTGGATCTGACGCTTCGCTCGCTTACCGTTGCGGGGGCAGCACCGGACTGACATGGCTTAAGAGTAAAGCACATGATTCACCGGTTTCCCGTTTCACCCTGTGAAGGGCACCCGTAACAAGGCGTGTAGGAGAGCATGGGCAAGGGTGGGGCGTCAATTGGCAAGCGTTCTCAACTCGGGGCGCAGTTGCTCGCGATGACGGCGTTGAGGCGCTGTAGAACTCAGCATGAACATTGACCCGCCCCAATACGATGCGTAGCCTTGCGCTTTCGAGGTTCTTCGGCGTTTGTCGAAGCTAAGAAGGGAACGCGGTCGAAGCCGCGGCTGCCCCCGCAACTGTGAACGGTGATGTTCGCTGCCACGCCACTGCACGCTCAAGTCCTGAGCCCGCGGGAAGGCGCAGCCAACGCCAGTCAAGCGACTGGCACACCGTCAGCCAGGAGACCTGCCTCGATACAGTTTCTCACTACAACCGGGCGGGGTGATCCGGTGGCGAACGCTTCAGGCGCGCACAGGCGTTGCCGGTACTCGTCCCGTATGCCCGCCACCTTGCCAAAGGGCATCCGATGAAAACACTGGCCAAACTCCCCGTTACCATCGTTACCGGCTTCCTCGGCTCGGGCAAAACCACCTTGCTGCGGCACATGCTCGACAACGCTCAGGGGCGCCGCATTGCGGTGATCGTCAACGAGTTCGGCGAACTGGGCATCGACGGTGAAATCCTCAAACAGTGCTCCATCGGTTGCACCGAAGAAGAAGCCAATGGCCGGGTCTACGAACTGGCCAACGGCTGCCTGTGCTGCACCGTTCAGGAAGAGTTCTTTCCGGTGATGCGCGAACTGGTCGCCCGTCGCGGCGATCTTGACCATATCCTCATCGAAACCTCGGGCCTGGCCCTGCCAAAGCCGCTGGTCCAGGCTTTTCAGTGGCCGGAAATCCGCAGCGCCTGCACCGTCGACGCGGTGATCACCGTGGTCGACAGCCCGGCCGTGGCCGCCGGCACTTTCGCCGCGTTCCCGGATCAGGTGGATGCCCAGCGCAAACTCGACCCGAACCTGGATCACGAATCGCCGCTGCACGAGCTGTTCGCCGACCAGTTGTCCAGCGCTGATCTGGTGATCCTCAACAAGGCTGACCTGATCAGCCCGGAAGACCTGGCCCGTGTCCGCCTGGAAGTCGCCGAAGAGTTGCCGCCAGCGGTCAAGGTCATCGAAGCCAGCAGCGGTCGCCTGCCACTGGACGTGCTGATCGGCCTGGGCGCCAGCTCCGAAGAACACATCGACAGCCGCCACAGCCATCACGATCATCACCACGACGATGACGATCATGACGACCACGATCACGACGCTTTCGATTCTATCTCCATCGAGCTGCCGGCCTCTGACGAAAGCCTGCTGATGGACGCACTGACGCAACTGGTGGTCGAGCACAGCATCCTGCGGGTCAAGGGTTTCGCGGCGATCCCGAACAAACCGATGCGCCTGCTGATCCAGGGCGTGGGCACTCGTTTCGACAAGCACTTCGACCGTCAGTGGAGCACTGAAGAAACGCGCACCACGCGTCTGGTGTTGATTGGCCAGGCCCTGGACGCCGCATTGCTCGAAACGCAATTGCGCGCCGCGCTCAGCGTGTAAGCCATGCACCTGCTCAGGACCCAGCCCGGCGGTTTCGTGTCGGATGACAACATTGCCGACCTTGGGCAAACCCCCGCCGAACTGGTGATCCTGTGCAGCGGTGACTCCAGTCTGGCGCTGCTCGCCGAAGCGGCGCAGCAGTTGCCCGACGATTACCCGAGCGTGCGCCTGGCCAACCCGATGCAGGTGCAGAACCATGCCTCGGTCGATCTGTACGTCGACGAAGTGCTGCGCCACGCCAAGGTCATTCTGATTTCGCTGCACGGCGGCATCGCCTATTGGCGTTATGGCGTCGAGCGGTTGGTGGAGCTTTCCCGGCGTGGGGTGCAGCTGATTCTGGTGCCGGGCGATGACCGTCCCGATCCGGAACTCAGCGACCTCAGCACAGTGACCGTACAGGACCGCGAGCGGCTCTGGCACTTCCTGCGTCAGGGGGGCATGGGCAATGCGCTGGACCTGTTTCGCTGCCTGGCCAATCGCTGGCTGGGTCGTGACTACGCCTGGTCCGAGCCGCAAGTCCTGCCACGCACCGCGATCTATCACCCGCACAAAAGTCCCGCGCAACTGAGCGATTGGCAAGCCGAATGGCGGGCCGACCAACCCGTGGCGGCGGTGCTGTTCTACCGCTCGCACTTGCAGGCGGCGAACACCGCTTTCATCGATGTTTTCTGTCAGCGTTTACAGGCAGCGGGGTTGAACCCGTTGCCCATCGCCCTGGCCAGTTTGAAGGAGCCCGGCTGCCTGTCGGTGGTCGAGGACTGGCTGGACGAGGTCGGCGCCTCGGTGATTCTCAACACCACCGGTTTCGCCCAGTCGAGCCCTGAAGCTCCGCATTTGCGTCCGTTTCGCCGCAACATCCCGGTGATTCAGGCAATTTGCGCCCAGGATAACGAACCGGGATGGCGCGCCAGTGAACAAGGGCTCGGCCCGCGTGATTTGGCAATGCATATCGCCCTGCCGGAACTGGACGGGCGGATCATCAGTCGACCGATCAGCTTCAAGGATCTGGCCTGGCGCAGTGAGCGCAGTCAGTCCGATGTAGTCTGCTACCGCGCGCAACCGGAGCGCATGGACTTTGTCGCGGAACTGGCGCGGCGCTGGATCGATCTGGCGCGGCTGCCGAATACCGAAAAACGCATTGCGCTGATCCTCGCCAACTACCCGACCCGCGATGGTCGCATCGGTAACGGCGTCGGCCTTGATACGCCGGCGGCGGCACTGAATATCCTCCGTTCACTGCATGCCGAAGGTTATCCATTGCCGGCGCAGTTGCCGGACAGCGGCACGGCCCTGATCCAACAACTGCTCGGCGGCGTCAGCAACGATCTCGATACCCTCGACCAGCGTCCTTGCCAGCAGAGCCTGGCCATGGACGATTACCTGCAAATGTTCAACGCGCTGCCCGCAGCCAACCGCCAAGCGGTGCTGGGGCGTTGGGGCGCGCCCGAGAGCGATCCGATGTGCCGCGACGGACGGATGATGATTGCCGGGATGCGTTTCGGCCTGACCTTCGTCGGCATTCAACCGGCGCGGGGTTATCAGGTGGACCCGAGCGCGGTCTATCACGACCCGGATCTGGTGCCGCCCCACGGCTACCTGGCGTTTTACTTCTGGCTGCGCAACACCTACGGCGCCCACGGCGTAATCCACGTCGGCAAACATGGCAACCTCGAATGGCTGCCGGGCAAGGGGGTCGGGCTCTCCGAACACTGCTGGCCGGACGCGTTGCTCGGGCCGTTGCCAAATATCTATCCGTTCATCGTCAACGATCCGGGCGAGGGCGCCCAGGCCAAGCGGCGCACCCAGGCGGTGATCATCGACCACTTGATGCCGCCCCTGACCCGCGCTGAAACCTACGGCCCGTTGCGCCATCTCGAGCTGTTGGCGGATGAGTACTACGAAGCGCAACTGCTCGATCCGCGGCGTGCCCGCGAGTTGCAGCGTGACATCCTGCAGCTGGTGCGCGACACGCACATCGACCGCGAACTGCAACTGGACGAGCAACTCGACAGTGATGCCGACGCGGCGATCTGGTTGCCACGTCTGGATACCTACCTATGTGATTTGAAAGAGTCGCAAATCCGCGATGGCCTGCATGTGTTCGGCGAATCACCGTCCGGGCGCCTGCGCATTGACACCTTGCTCGCACTGCTGCGCATTCCTCGGGGCGATGGGCGTGGTGCGCAGTCAAGCCTGCCAAGGGCGTTGGCGAAAGCCTTTGAACTGGGCTTCGATCCGCTCGATTGTGTGCTGGCCGAGCCGTGGAGCGGGCCGCGTCCAATCGAACTGCAAACCGTCACCGACGAAGTCTGGCGCACAGCCGGCGACACTCGTGAACGCCTGGAACTGTTCGCCACACAACTGATCTCGCAGACGCTGAATGCCTCCTGTAGGAGCGAGCCTGCTCGCGATGGTTTATCAGCCACATTGATGCCAACTGACACACCATCGCGAGCAAGTTCGCGCCTACAAGAGGCCGGCTGGACCGAGGTGCAAGCCATCCTCGATAACCTGCGCGAGGTGGTCGCACCACGACTGGACGCCTGTGGCCCCGCCGAAATGCGCGGCCTGCTCGATGCCCTTAGCGGTCGCTTCGTTCCGGCCGGCCCCAGCGGCGCACCGAGTCGCGGGCGCCTGGATGTGCTGCCCACCGGGCGCAACTTCTACTCGGTGGACGTGCGCAACCTGCCGACCACCACCGCATGGCGCATCGGTTTCCAGTCCGCCAACCTGATCCTTGAGCGTCACCTGCAAGACCATGGCGATCACTTGCGTCAGCTCGGCCTGTCGGTATGGGGTACCGCGACCATGCGCACCGGCGGCGACGACATCGCCCAGGCCATGGCACTGATGGGCGTGCGTCCGGTGTGGGCGACGGGCAGTCAGCGGGTCGACGATTTTGAAATCCTGCCGCTGAGTTTGCTCGATCGCCCGCGGGTCGACGTGACGTTGCGTGTCTCGGGTTTCTTCCGCGACGCCTTTGCCAATCTGATCCGCCTGTTCGACGCCGCCGTGCAGGCGGTTGCCGCACTGGACGAGCCGGACGACCTCAACCCCCTGGCGGCCAAGGTGCGCGCCGAGCGTGAAGCGTTGTTGCAATCGGGACTGGACGAAGACGCGGCCAAACGCCAGGCCGGTTGGCGCATCTTCGGTGCCAAGCCCGGCGCGTATGGCGCGGGTGTGCAGGGCGCCATCGACGGTCGCCTGTGGCAGAGCCGCGAGGATCTGGCCGAGGTGTATCTGAACTGGGGCGGCTATGCCTACGGCGGTTCCGACGAAGGCACCGCCGCCCGTGAACAGTTCGCCCAGCGCCTGAGCCAGGTGCAAGCGGTGCTGCAAAACCAGGACAACCGCGAGCACGATTTGCTCGACTCCAATGACTATTACCAGTTCCAGGGCGGCATGCTGGCCGCCGTGGAAAATCTCAGTGGTGCAACGGCTGCCAGTTATCACGGCGACCATAGCCAGCCGGACCTGCCGAAAATCCGCACGCTCAAGGAAGAACTGAACCGGGTCATCCGCTCCCGGGCGGCCAATCCGAAGTGGATCGACGGCGTCAAACGTCACGGCTACAAAGGCGCGTTCGAAATGGCCGCGACGGTCGACAACCTGTTCGCCTTCGATGCCACCACGCAATTGATCGACGATCACCAATACGCGCTGCTGGCGGATGCCTATTTGCTTGACGCCAATACCCGTGACTTCGTTCGCGAGCACAATCCCCATGCCTTGCGCGACATGACCGAACGCATGCTCGAAGCGCAACAGCGGGGGATGTGGAAAGAGCCGGGCGCGTATCGCGAGGCACTGGAGAATCTGTTGCTGGATATAGAAGAAGACAGTTGAAACACCGCCGACCCTGTAGGAGCGAGCTTGCTCGCGATGGAGCGTCAGTCGCCTCAATACCCACTGACACAGCGCTTTCGCGAGAAGGCTCATTCCCACAGGGATCAAGGTGTTTGTGAAATCACCGACCATGACCGAGATTGAACAATGACCGATACCCCGCATTTCCCGCTCTCCGCCGTGGTCGGCGCCGACGATTTGAAACTCGCGCTGTGCCTGACCGCCATCGACCCGAAGATCGGCGGTGTGTTGATCGAAGGCCCGCGCGGCATGGCCAAGTCGACCCTGGCCCGTGGCCTGGCGGACCTGCTGGCCAGCGGTCAGTTTGTCACCTTGCCGTTGGGCGCCACCGAAGAACGCCTGGTGGGCACACTCGATCTCGACGCTGCATTGAGCGAAGGTCGCGCGCAATTTTCCCCGGGCGTGCTGGCCAAGGCCGACGGCGGCGTGCTCTACGTCGATGAGGTCAATCTGCTGCCCGACCACCTCGTCGATCTGCTGCTCGACGTGGCGGCCAGTGGCACCAATCTGGTCGAGCGCGACGGCATTTCCCACCGGCATTCGGCGAAGTTCGTACTGATCGGCACCATGAACCCGGAGGAGGGTGAGCTGCGCCCGCAACTGCTCGATCGATTTGGCTTGAACGTCGCCCTCGGTGGTCACACCGCGCCGGCCGAGCGCGGGCAGATCATCCGGCGGCGCCTGGACTTCGACAGCGATCCGCACGGCTTCTGCGCCGAATGGGAGAGCCTCCAGCAGACGTTGCGCGAGCGTTGCCAGCAGGCTCGCAGCACGTTGGCCAGCATTGCCCTGGACGATGACGCCCTGGCACAGATTACCGAGCGTTGTTTTGCCGCCGGGGTCGACGGTTTGCGCGCCGACCTGGTCTGGTTGCGGGCGGCGCGGGCCCATGCCGCCTGGCGTGGGGTGGGTGCCATCGCCGTCGAAGATATCGATGCGGTCGCCGAATTTGCATTGCGCCATCGTCGTCGTGAGCCAACGCCACCGGCCCCACAACAGCAGCAGTCCCACGCCAGTCAACAGCCAAACCCGGACTCAGGCCAGGGACAGTGGGGCGAAATGCCTGCCCAGGCGCTGCCGGTCGGGGCTCGCCGTGAAGTGCCGAGCTGGCCAAAAAAGCCCTAGGCATTCGCCCTCGCTCTGACGCGGGGGCGAATGCCAGACCCCGCGCCGGACGCCTCGACCACGGCAAGCAGGGCAAACGTCAGGCCGCGCGCGACGGGGCGGTCAATTGGCCCGGCACATTGCTGAACGGTCGGCCACGTCAGCGCGACGACCTGTTGTTCCACCTGCGTACCCGTTCCGCCCATGAGCTGTGGCTGGTGATCGTCGATGCGTCGGCGTCGACGCAACGCCATCAGGCCTTGAGTGATGCCAAAGGCTTGCTGGCACAGCTGTTCGACGATGCTTACCGCCAACGCGCGCGGCTGGCCCTGCTAACCGCCAGCGGGACGCAGCCGAAATGGCAGGTGCAAGGGTTGAAGGCATCCAGCGGATTGCGCACGTGGCTCGACGGACTCGGTGCCGGCGGTGGCACGCCGTTGCTGGCGGCGTTGAGTGAAGCGGGGCGCTGGCTGGGAGCGCGGCACAAGCGCTTCCCTGCGGAGCAGCAACGGTTGCTGATAGTGACCGATGGCCGCTTGAAGGACTGGCCGACGTTGCCCGCGCTCGATTGTCCGGGGCTGGTCATCGACATCGAGCGCGGGCCGATTCGCCTGGGGCGCAGCCGGGTCCTGGCGGCGCAGCTTCAGGCTGAGTATCGGCATATCGACGGGTTGCTGCCCGGCTGAGAGGTGCGGTGTGCGGGCTCTCGTCATCGTCGGAACGTCGACCGGAGCAAGGTCGCTCCCACAATGGTCCGGGTGAAGCACAGACTCGATTGACAGCGGATGCCCCATGCTCGCGAAGAGGGTCCCCGGACATCCCGCTTTCCTGACGTCTACAGATTTTGTAATGATTTTCGGCTGTAGGAATTATCCCGATCACCTGTACGATCCAAGTCCTTTTTCCATTCAGGATTTGCATGAACACCTTCACGGAGCCCCCCGGTTACCCTTTCCCTTCGCGCCAATGCGCGCTCCTGACGCACGCCATACACCCGGTCTTCGACCATTCAAACGCCCTTGTTTTTGCAGTTTCACGGCCATTGCGCCGCGTCTTGCCGTGCCCGGCATTCTGAATTCACTGACGAGATCGAGACGTTTACATGGAATGGATAGCTGACCCCACCGCTTGGCTGGGTTTGTTGACGCTGATTGTGCTGGAACTGGTGTTGGGCATCGATAACCTGGTGTTTATCGCGATCCTCGCGGACAAATTGCCGCCTGAGCAGCGCGACCGTGCGCGCATCATTGGTTTGTCCCTGGCGTTGTTGATGCGTCTGGGCTTGCTCGCGAGTATCTCGTGGCTAGTGACGTTGACCCAACCGCTGTTCGAGGTGTTCGACAAGAGCTTCTCCGGCCGTGACCTGATCATGCTGTTTGGCGGTGTGTTCCTGTTGTTCAAGGCCACCATGGAGCTGCACGAACGCCTCGAAGGGCATGTCGGCCAGCGCTCCTCCCATACGGCCTACGCCTTGTTCTGGCCGATCGTGGCGCAAATCGTGGTGCTCGATGCCGTGTTCTCCCTCGATGCGGTGATTACCGCTGTGGGCATGGTCGATGAACTGGCGGTGATGATGATCGCGGTGATCATTTCCATCGGCCTGATGATCGTCGCGAGCAAGCCGCTGACCCGTTTCGTCAACGCGCACCCGTCGGTGATCATGCTGTGTCTGGGCTTCTTGATGATGATCGGTTTTGCGCTGACCGCCGAGGGCCTCGGCTTCCACATCCCCAAGGGCTACCTGTACGCGGCCATCGGTTTCTCGATCCTGATCGAGGTGTTCAACCAGATTGCCCGGGCTCGCCGCAAGCGCTCGATGCAGGGTCTGCGACCGATGCGCGAGCGCACGGCACATGCAGTAATGCGTTTGCTGGGCGGTCGCAAACTGGCCGTGGAGGAGGTCGGTGAAGACATTGCCGACCTGTTGGACAACGGCGAAGCACCGACTGAAGAACTGTTCGACCGTCGCGAGCGGGTGATGATCAGCGGCGTGTTGCAACTGGCTGAACGGCCGATCCGTACCCTGATGACCGTGCGCGCCGACGTCGATCATATCGACCTGGCCGATGACGCTGAGGCCATTCGTACAAGGTTGATGCATTCGTCCTACTCGCGTCTGCCATTGATTCGTGACGGTGCCGTGGATGAGCCGTTGGGCTTCGTGCACAAGAAGGAACTGCTGAAGGAATACCTGGCCGGTAACGAGCCTGATCTTGCGCATCTGGCGCGCCAGACCATCAACTTGCTGGACAGTTATTCGATCCTCAATGCCCTGGAGCAGATGCGCAAGGCATCGACCCACATCGCCTTTGTGGTCAATGAATTCGGGGATTTCGTTGGCGTGCTGACCATGACCGACATTCTGGAGTCGATTGCCGGCGAGTTACCCGATGCCAGCGAAATCGAAGGCCCGGATGTGCACGAGGACAATGGCGGGTTTGTGGTCAGTGGTGCCTTGAACCTGGCGCGGGTGCGGCAACGCACAGGGTTTGACGCGCCACCGACGGACGACTATCAAACCCTCGCCGGGTTGGTGATGAGCTTGTTGGATCGCCTGCCGATGATCGGTGACAGCCATGAGTGGCAGGGCTGGCGCATGACCGTCCTCAAGGTCGAAGAGCGGCGGGTGACGCGGGTGTTTCTGGCGCGTGTCGACGGGTAATGTTAAGGCGGGCCTACGGGCCACTGTAGGAGCGAGCCCGCTCGCGATGGTCGTTAACGATAACGCGTGTTTACTGATTAAACGCGGCGTTCTCAGGTCCATCGTCGGAACACCGCCCGACGCAAGTTCGCTCCTGCAAATGTCAGCTTTCGTCTGACCGATCGGCATGAGGCCCAAGGGCCCTTGACAGCCGAGCCAGCCTTTACAGATACGGTGGTGCTGTAGACGCTGGCTTGCCGGCCAAGTATTTCGGAAATACTCAAGGCGAAAAATCCCACGCAACAAAGACGCCATTCCTACGCCAGAAGCAGAGTTGCCCGGCATCAATCCCGCATTCACTCATTCACAGTCCCGCCCTTCCAAATCAGCACAAGGGATGTGGGATGTTCAGCCCTGCCGACCAAGCCTGCTTTATCCTTGATATCGAGGGGCTCAAGCACGATCTGCAAGTCCTTGAGTTCACCGGCAAGGAAGCCATCAGCCAACCCTTCCGCTTTGATCTGAAACTGGTCAGCGAACGTCCCGACCTCGATCTGGAAAGCCTTCTGCATCGCATGGCCTTCCTTGGTTTTGACCGTCAGGGCGCTGGTGTTCATGGTCAGGTTTATAGTGTCGGCCAGGGCGACGCAGGCAAACGCCTGACCCAGTACCAACTCTGCCTGATGCCCAGCCTTGCCTATCTGGGCCACCGTTTCGACCAGAAAATATTCCAGAAACTGAGCGTGCCGCAGATCATCGCCCAGGTACTGGAAAGCCACGGCATCTTCAGCAATGCCTATCGCTTTGCCCTCGGCACGGATTACCCACCACGGGACTACTGCGTCCAATATGGCGAGAGCTGCCTGCATTTCCTGCAGCGCCTCTGCGAAGAAGAAGGCCTGCATTACCACTTCGAGCACAGCCGCCAGGGGCATGTGCTGGTGTTCGGGGATGACCAGACAGTGTTCCCCAGGCTCCAATGTTCCACCGCGTACCTGCAAGACAGCGCAATGGTCGCCAAAGAACCGGTGATCAAGGCCTTCACCCTTGCCATGGAGACCCGACCCACGGCCGTGACCCGACGCGACTACGACTTCGAAAAGCCTTTGCTGCGACTGGAAAGCGGTGCGAAGGATGCTTCGCCGCTGCAACTCGAAGACTACGGCTTTCCAGGTCATTTCACCGACCGCGAGCTCGGCAACCATCGCGCTCAACGAGCACTTGAACGACACCGCAGTGATTATCGGCAAGCCACCGGACACAGCGATCAGACGATGCTGGTGAGTGGTCATTTCCTGACGCTCACCGGCCACCCTCGCCAGCAATGGAATGATCTGTGGTTACTGACCGAAGTCATCCACTCCGGCAAACAACCCCAATCGCTCGAAGCGTCGATCACCCGTGGCCCGGACGACGAACTGTCCCAAGGCTATCGCAACACCTTTCTCGCCACGCCGTGGGACGCGCCTTTCAGGCCTGCGCTTGCCCACCCCAAAGCCACGATCAACGGTTATCAGCATGCCGTCGTCTGTGGCCCGCCCGGCGAAGAAATCCATTGCGATAAATACGGCCGTGTTCGTGTCCAGTTTCCCTGGGACCGCGACGGCGCCCACAACGATCATTCCAGTTGCTGGGTGAGAGTCGCCAGCAACTGGGCTCATGACCGGTATGGCAGCGTGTTGATCCCCCGCATCGGCATGGAGGTGGTCGTCGGTTTCTATCAGGGCGACCCGGACAAACCGTTGATCGTCGCCTGCTTGAGCAATGGCGCCAATCGCCCTGCGCTCGACCTCCCGGCCGAGAAAACCCGCAGCATCTTCAAGACCCAAACCAGCCCCGGTGGCAGAGGTTTCAACGAATTGCGCATCGAGGATCGCAAGGGCGCGGAGGAAATATCCATCCGGGCCCAGCGCGACTACAGGCAACACGTACTGAACGACGAGCGGGTTCAAGTCGACAACCAGCGCAGCGTCGTGGTTGCGGGTAACGCCCGTCATGAACAGCGCGCCGAAGAGCGGCGCATCACCCATGGAGACCGGCGCACGGAAGTCAGGCAGGACGATCATCTGACGGTGCAGGGCAGCCGCCACATTCGCGCCGCCAGCCATCGGTTGAGTGCTCAGCAGCAGGTCAATGTCAGTGCCAACCAGAACATCGTGATCGATGGCGGCGCCGGCACCACGATTCAGGCCGGCGGTGTGTGGATCACGATCAATGCGGCGGGGATTTTCAGCAGCGTGCCCGTTGAGGTAGGCGGCGTGCCGAAGCCGGTCATCGCGGCCACACCGGTGATGCTTGATGCGAGCGAACCACCACTGCCCGACGCGATTTCAACGGCATTACTCAAACGACTGCTCGGCGACGAAGCACTGATTGAACTCTGCCAGATGCCTGCGGGGGGGACGCCCATGGACTGCCCGCTGAGTGATTGCCAATGCCGTAAAGCCCTGGGCTATGGAGACCGGACATGAATACCTGGATTTTGCTGGAGCGCCCGGCGGCGCAACTGAAAATGCTGTATAGCCTGGCGACGCATCCCGACACTCATATGCTGTACGCCGGCACCTCCTTAAACAGTTTCGCCGAGCAAGGCCCCTTGCTCGTCAGATTGAACAACCAGCCGACATTCAATCAGGCGATTGAGCAATCCCCGGCTGAATGGCCTGGTCTGCTGATCGAAAGTACCTTCGACACGCCGTCAATACTCGCGCATCTGCGGCAGATTCTGATCGTCAACTTCCACCAGCAACGTAAAGGCGTCCTGCGCTACTGCGACCCAACCGTCGCCAGCTATTTCTTTGCGGCCTGCCCGATGCAAGACCTCGGCCTGTGGCTGGGACCGATCAGACGCCTGCGCTGGTTTGGCGGGACATGGGCCAGCAAAGCGTCCGGTGAGGCCGACTGGAAGCAGCTGGATAACCCGCATGCGACCCACTGGACCATTGAAAACACGCGCCGGTCCCTGTCTCTGAGCGCTGCCCAGGAAGAGGCCCTGACGCGCCTACGTAATGAGCAATTTCTCCATGAGTGGTGGCAGCAACACCCACAGCATTCATTTGTGCATGCCAATCAATTGATGGAGCAAGCGCTGGCTCAAGGCATCGACGACAGCAACGCCATCGGCGAATACCTGGGCACCCACTGCACGCAGGCCCGGCCATGAAGCGCCTGGGAAGATTGTCCGCCGGCCCTTGCTGCGAGCCCGACAAGCTGATTGTCCAGGTGATCGGCACCGGCCATTCCAGGGACCAGCGACTGGTGCTCTTCGATCGGTCGGGCCTTGAACCGCTGCAGGCCCTGACCGATGAGATGGAGTGCGAAACGGAGCGTTTATTCAGTGTCCACAGCGAAGTGTTTGCGTGGAACTGGTACGCCCGGTTCGAGCATCAGTTGTGGCTGGAGATTGCCACGACCCATGGAGCGCCCATTCGCCTGCCGTTGCTGGAGGACCTGCGGATTACCCCGCGTCAACTGGAAGCGCAGTGGAATCAGATCGTTCCCGTCGTGCCGTTGGTCGCGCTACCCGGTACGCGCAGCCGCCACGACCTCGGTACGCCGGTCCTGTGCCGCAGCGGCTTTGTCTATGTGTTTTACCGCGGGCGCCTGTGGCGTGAACTGGAAGTGCGGCAGGACGGCGAACGCACGACTTATCACGACATTGACGTGTCGATGTTTCGCGAAGGCCAGGATCTGTGCGACGACTACCGACTGGCCAGGGGCGTCGCACTCAGCGACATCTGGCTGCCCGCCACCTGGAACCGGCAACCGGCCGAAGCGGTGCAGCTGTGTTTCAGCGAGATCCAGCTCAGTGCTGTCCGCGTCAAGCGCCTGGAGGAGGACCCGGTGTTACGCGCCCGGCGCTGCCAGAGCCCCACGTTGCCGTGCGACAGCCAGACGTTCGAACGACTTTTCGACCAGCAGCCCGATGGCCAGGCGATGCTCGAGGCTTTCGGTCGTTTCAATGCGTGGGATGCCCGGGCGTCCGACAGCGCGACGAAAGCCAGCGTCACCTGGCGCAACCTGGCCGGGCGTGCCTTTCCGCTCCACCTGATCGCCCCGCAACGGGCTCGCCAGAGCGGGTTCGAATACATGCTGGAGCATCCGGGGCGTTACGTATGCGATCTGTCCGGGCAGTTCGCCGCTCAGCGCAAATTCGAAGCCAGGCGCTGCCTGGCTCAGTGGGAGCAGGGCGCCATGCCTGATGTGCCCGCCACCTTCGAAAGCAGCGCCTGGGCCGACTGCCTGGCCACGCTGTTGCAGCGCTTGCACGGCAAGACCCCGCCAGACGATGAAGCGGACCTGTGGCAACCCCAGCCCGCCGTCGTCGATGTGCTGGAGGCTGCCCGCCGACGCCGGGTGTGCGGAGTGCTGCTGGAGGACCCGCGTTACCGCTTGCGGCACCTGCTTGCGCAGATCCGGCAGCAACAGCAATTGCTGGCGCTGTATGCCGAGCGCGCCAGCCTTTATCCCCACCACGCCAGCGCGGTGATGATCCAGCAACTGATCGTGCCGGCCAACATCAGTGGCCAGAAGAACCCGCTGCATGCCTGTTTCCACAAAGTGAAGGAGGCCGGGCGTCGTGATATCAACCGTTTCACCGCCAGCGCCGAGCGCGCCCTGATCTGGCAACAACTGAACATGGCCCAGGCGCTGCTGGCCGAGTGCCTGCAGCAGCCGGTCACGCAGCAAACCCTGGCCGATCATTTGAGCCAGGACGGCTTTGATTACCTCGCCGCGCTGTTTGCCGTGAGCCAGACGTTCGCGGCCCTGGCCACGGTGCCCGCGCAACTCGATCCGCTGGCCAGCAACGGCGACGTCACCAACGCGCTGACCGGTGTGAGCCTCTACAGTCCACGGGCCAGCGCCGGCCAGACCCTGCTCAACGACATCGCCCACGACCCGGCGCACCCGCTGCACCGGATGCTCTGGCCCGCCGTTGATGAGGCGGCGCTGGCCGCACCCTATGTGCCGCCCAGCCAGACAACCCTCAACGAGGGCGATGGTCACTTGCGCGCCGATGACCTCGCCGCATTCGAAAGCCACCCGGGGCCCTATTACCCGCAGGTCGACCACCTCGACGGCCACTTGCTCAAGGACCTGTTGGCCAGCGGCAGCCTGAACAACACCCTCACCGGGCAATCGAAAGCGGCCGCCGGTAGCCTGATCGGTATCTACGAAAACCTCGCGGGCGCCCTGGAAACCGCCAGCAGCGCGGTGAACAAACCGTCCGGGCCACACACCGCCCAGGCCATGCCCGCCAGCACCTATCTGCACGGCCTGGGCGTGGGGCTGTTGCGCAGCCTGATGCCCAAGACCTTCGGCGACGCGCACTTCATCCCGCGGCGTGACGCCGATCCGCAGCATTACTACGTCTTTGGCCTGACCGATGTGCCGTCCGGCGATCAGCGGCCACACCGGGTGATGGGTGAGTATCTGGATGCCCAGGGCCGACCGCTGAAGGTGTACGACGACGTGCTCGACACCCCGTACGCCCTTCGCGAAACCCATCACACACTGCTGGCGATCCCGCTCAAGCATACGACGGCGAACAACCTCAGCGTGCTGAATCAGCGGATAAACGCGGTTTACAAAGCCGATGTGGAGGCGCGGGCGACGGGCGATGCGTACGTGAAAAGTCCGTTGCAGCGGGGCGTGGATGAGCATGTCGAGTCGGCTAACAGCCGGGTTCATCGCGTGCTGGGCTCGTTGCCGTTTGCGGCGGGGGTTTTGATGTTGGAGGTTTGGAATGTGAGGGTGGAGTGGGAGGCGGCAGAGCAGGTGACGCGGGAAAAGGGGGTATTTCGCCTAATCCTATCTGGGTTCGGAGCGAGCCTTGATCTAGCTTTAGCGCTGGAGATGTTAACGGTAAAACTTGCCGGTACCCAGTCTGTTTTAGCGGCTAGTCGCAAAATTATGTTCACTATTTCAGATGACACCGCGAAATTAGTCTTCCGTCGTTTCGAAAAACACTTAGTCAGAAATTTAACTGTTCGTCTCATGGCGCAAGTAGCCACCGGGGCTGTTTTCGCCTTTATCAGTTTTTACGACACCTGGTACGCCCGGCGGTGGGGGGACGATGCCAGTTGGGGGTATCTGATGATGGCTGCGGGCGGCTCCATCAGCGCTCTCAGTAATTTGATCGTCAGTAGCGTCACCTTTCTCGGTCTGGGTCCAGGTGGTTGGGCAGCGCTGATATTGATCGTGATCGGTGCGGGATTGGCCTGGTGGCTGAGCAACAAGCCCATCGAAGAATGGCTGGTCAATGGCCCGTTCGGCACGCAAGTTCATTCAGAAAATGCGCACCTGCTGGATCCACAGCGTGGTTTCCATTACCTGATCAGTTTGTTTGCCGACATTCGCGTCAGCATAGGCCGCAACCCTCAATTCATCCCCAACGCTAAACATGACTTTCGCGCCAGGACACCTTTTCCAGTGATCTCGTCCAATACCTGCATTCGCATCGAAAGTAACTTGCCGGGCTTAATCGGTAATCTGGGTGCGCTCAACATCAATGCCCATTGCCGACTTAATACCTTCGAACTCAAAGGTGGCCGCCTCAAAAGTGAAACCGTACCGTTCACTAAGCTGATCGATAGCCGCCTCGTCCCACCCAATGCCCAACGGCTGCTGCCGCAGGGTCTGGAGCTGTTTTACAAAACGCCAGCGAGCTACGCCTTCGACCCGGTAACAGGCTCAGCCGGTATCGCCCATCAGTGGCAAGTCCGGGCTCAGTGCGTACTGGAACAACACCATCAACGCTGGCACTTTCCTGCACCACCCCCGAAGGATGGCACGCCGTTTGATGCTACCCATATAAAACCCAACTTCGGCAGTGAGGGTGAACTTTATTGGGCAGATGAAGTGACAAATAAAGTCACGAGGCGCTAACAAATGACCCAGGAATCGTATTACGCCAAGACGGCCTATGGGGCGACCGAAGTGCCCCAGCAAGAGCAATCCACTGAGCGACCATGGATCATGCGTTTTGCCAAGGTCAGACTGCCTTGGGGGAGTGCCGATGAAGTAACGCCGGTCAGTTTTGTGGAGGATTACTCGCCACGAGACCTTCGAAATCAAGAGCAACTGAAGAGAGAGCGTGAAGAGCAAATAGCCGAAGGCACTTATACTCCGAACCCATTCGAGCATATTGATTTTCATATGAGGGATAATCACGAAAGCTTTAGGTATGCACTCCTTCCTGTGAGCTCTCACTTTTGGATTTATATGGTGGGAGTAGGGCGTATTTTATTTTTAATTTTTTTTACGCTTTCTTTTTTTATATTGACAGCCGAATTTATAGATACCAAAAAAACTTTGAGCAACATCATCGCTGATTACAGCGCAACTCTTGCTGTATTGCTTGGGTTGCCATTAATGTGTTGGCTGGCTGGCACTGTGGTAATTAAGTTATTCAAAAGCCTCTGGCTAAAACCTTCCCGAGGCCCCATCTGGGAACTCAACCGCCGCACCGGCCTGGTCACGGTCTTCGACTACAAAAACAACGGCGAATATAAAAAGAACGGCACCATCGGTGAACTCACCGCGCCGTTCTACGAGTTTGATGCCTATATCGCCACGTCCCCGGACAGTCAGGGCATGCCGTTGAACGTGCTGTACCTCGCCCATCGCTACCGCAACATCATGATCAACTTCGGCGCGCTGCTGTGCCCCGGACCCGACGTCCAGCCGCCTTGCGCCCTGTGGGATTTTATCCAGAACTACATGAACGTCAGCCGCCCGCTGCCGGATCTGCCGCAATACGAAGAATACCGCCACCTTGACCCCACCACCGCCGAATATGACCGCCTCACCGGCCGCAACCCCCGTTACTGGATCGACATGGACGACGCGACGTTCAAGCAAGTCGTCAATGAAATGCACCAACGCGTCGAGGAAATCGATACGTTCGAGCGGCCGAACCTGATGGCGGGATACGTGACCTATGTCGATTGAGCGACGAAAAATGTGCGGTGTGCTGTTCATAGACTCAAACATGACTTTCGCGCCAGGACACCTTTTCCAGTGATCTCGTCCAACACCTGCATTCGCATCGAAAGTAACTTGCCGGGCTTAATGGGTAACCTGGGTACGCTCAACATCAATGCCCACTGCCGACTTAATACCTTTGAACTCAAAGGTGGTCGCCTCAAAAGTGAAACCGTGCCGTTCACAAAGCTGATCGATAGCCGCCTCGTCCCACCCAATGCCCAACGGCTGCTGCCGCAGGGTCTGGAGCTGTTTTTCAAAACGCCAGCGAGCTACGCCTTCGACCCGGTAACAGGCTCAGCCGGTATCGCCCATCAGTGGCAAGTCCGGGCTCAGTGCGTACTGGAACAACATCATCAACGCTGGCACTTTCCTGCACCACCCCCGAAGGACGGTACGCCGTTTGATGCCACCCATATAAAACCCGACTTCAGCAGTGAGGGTGAACTTTATTGGGCAGATGAAGTGACAAATAAGATCACGAGACGCTAACAAATGACCCAGGAATCGTATTACGCCAAGACGGCCTATGGGTCGACCGAGGTGCCCCAGCAAGAGCAATCAACTGAGCGGCCATGGATCATGCGTATTGCCAAGGTGAGACTGCCTTGGGGTAACCCCGATGAAGTAACGCCCGTCAGTTTTGTGGAGGATTACTCACCACGAGACCTTCGAGATCAGGAGCAACTGAAAAGAGAGCGTGAAGAGCAAATAGCCAAAGGCACTTATACTCCGAGCCCATTCGAGCATATTGATTTTCATATGAGGGATAATCACGAAAGTTTTAGATATGCACTTCTTCCCGCAAGCTCCCACCTCTGGATATATATGTCAGGTGTTGGGCGCGCTTTGTTTTTTCTGTTCTTTTTTGTCAGCATCCCTACCTATTTTTTAGTTATCTCAACAGGATATAAGCCAATATGGGAGCTAACCAAGACTATGTTTATCGAGTTCTTCTCTTGGGTTCTCGGCCTACCACTTCTCTCCTGGGCCATCGGTTCATTCGTCATCAAGCACTTCCCCAACCTCTGGATAAAACCCTCCCGAGGCCCCATCTGGGAACTCAACCGCCGCACCGGCCTGGTCACGGTCTTCGACTACAAAAACAACGGCGAATATAAAAAGAACGGCACCATCGGTGAACTCACCGCGCCGTTCTACGAGTTTGATGCCTATATCGCCACGTCCCCGGACAGTCAGGGCATGCCGTTGAACGTGCTTTACCTTGCCCATCGCTACCGCAACATCATGATCAACTTCGGCGCGCTGCTGTGCCCCGGACCCGACGTCCAACCGCCTTGCGCCCTGTGGGATTTCATCCAGAACTACATGAACGTCAGCCGCCCGCTGCCGGACTTGCCCCAATATGAGGAATACCGCCACCTCGACCCCACCACCGCCGAATACGACCGCCTCACCGGCCGCAACCCCCGTTACTGGATCGACATGGACGACGCGACGTTCAAGCAGGTCGTCAATGACATGCACCAGCGCGTCGAGGAAATCGATACGTTCGAGCGGCCGAACCTGATGGCGGGACACGTGACCTATGTCGATTGAACGACAAAAGATGTGCGGTGTGCCGGCGGGGGAGGCCTATCCACCGGGAGGGCTCGCGACGGGTTCCACTCGCCAGTAATGTGAAGCCACTCATGCACTGGCCGGTTTTCGCTTCTGTCAGTACAGGGGCCATTGTCGGCTACACGTTGCATCAACGATGCGTTTCCTTTCAGGAGCAAAAGCGCACCAAATGTGAACCTGATACCCGTCCTTCGTAGCCAACGGTAGCGTTCGCGAATTGTTCCTTTCGTAACACGCTTTCCCGGTTTTTACGCATCCCTCTGATTCAACACAGTTTTCAAACTCCCCAACACGCTCCCCGCAACCTGTGGCACACTTTCTGCTGTCTATTCCGTTGTTGCATACCTAGTTCCGGTGTAACGGAATAAACATCATTTGGAGTGCTTGCCATGCATCGCCGACCTTCCTTGTTCAAAGCGTGTGTTTTTCTGTTCGCAGCCTCTGCAGCTGCCGTGGGCGTGGCCCAGGCGGCCGACAGCAAGCTCGATAGCGTTCTGGCCCGCGGCAAACTGATCGTGGGTACCGGCAGCACCAACGCGCCGTGGCACTTTCAGGGGGCGGATGGCAAGTTGCAGGGTTTCGATATCGATATCGGGCACATGATTGCCAAGGGCTTGTTCAACGACCCGAGCAAGGTTGAGTACGTGGTGCAGTCTTCCGATGCGCGGATTCCCAACTTGCTGACCGACAAGGTCGACATCAGTTGCCAGTTCATCACCGTGACCGCCAGCCGTGCCCAGCAAGTGGCGTTCACGCTGCCGTACTACCGCGAAGGTGTTGGCCTGTTGTTGCCAGCCAACAGCAAGTACAAGGAAATCGATGACATGAAAGCCGCCGGTGACAGCCTCACCGTAGCGGTGCTGCAAAACGTCTATGCCGAGGAATTGGTGCATCAGGCGTTGCCCAAGGCCAAGGTCGATCAGTACGACAGCGTGGACCTGATGTACCAAGCGGTGAACTCGGGACGTGCCGACGCGGCAGCCACCGACCAGTCCTCGGTGAAATACCTGATGGTGCAAAACCCCGGTCGCTACCGCAGCCCGGCCTACGCCTGGAGCCCGCAGACCTACGCGTGTGCCGTGAAACGCGGCGATCAGGATTGGCTGAACTTCGTCAATACCACGCTGCATGAAGCCATGACCGGTGTTGAGTTCCCGGCTTACGCGGCGTCGTTCAAGCAGTGGTTTGGTGTCGATCTGCCTACTCCGGCGATTGGCTTCCCTGTCGAATTCAAATGATCCCGTGAGAGTGGGGCGCCGAAATGCGCCCCGCTCAAGGTACTGCCAACCATGAACTATCAGT
Source organism: Pseudomonas sp. TE12234 (assembly GCF_054061835.1). NCBI lineage: Bacteria > Pseudomonadati > Pseudomonadota > Gammaproteobacteria > Pseudomonadales > Pseudomonadaceae > Pseudomonas > Pseudomonas sp. TE12234. Next base: position 106,726 of record NZ_JBSSEP010000011.1, on the reverse strand, counting down.
TGAACTTTGCCGCGGTGTGGCGCGATTTCGACACCTTGCTGGCGGGGCTCGGCCTGGGCCTCGAGCTGGCGTTGGTGTCTATCGCCATCGGTTGCGTGATCGGCCTGATGATGGCGTTTGCTTTGCTGTCGAAGCACCGCGCATTGCGGGTGCTGGCATCGGTGTATGTGACGGTGATTCGCAACACGCCGATTCTGGTGTTGATTCTGTTGATCTACTTTGCTTTGCCGAGCCTCGGCATTCGGCTGGACAAAATTCCCTCGTTCATCATCACGCTGTCGCTGTACGCCGGGGCGTATCTGACCGAAGTGTTTCGTGGCGGGCTGCTGAGCATTCCCAAGGGGCAGCGTGAAGCGGGGCTGGCGATCGGCCTGGGCGAGTGGCAGGTCAAGGCTTACGTCACCGTGCCGGTGATGTTGCGCAATGTGTTGCCGGCCTTGTCGAACAACTTCATTTCTCTGTTCAAGGACACTTCGCTGGCCGCCGCGATTGCCGTGCCGGAGCTGACCTATTACGCGCGCAAGATCAACGTCGAGAGCTACCGGGTGATCGAAACCTGGCTGGTGACCACGGCGCTCTATGTCGCGGCCTGTTACCTCATTGCCATGATGCTGCGTTACCTCGAGCAGCGCCTGGCGATCCGCCGATAGGAGGCCCCATGTACGAATCCCCCAGTTGGTTACATGAGTTGTGGGTCGCCCGGGAAGTGCTGTGGCAAGGCTTTCTGACCAGTGTTCAGGTGTCGGCCCTGGCGATTTTGCTCGGCACCGTGGTCGGCGTATTCGCCGGTCTGGTGTTGACCTACGGCAGGTTCTGGATGCGCGCGCCGTTTCGTTTCTACGTGGACGTGATTCGCGGTACCCCGGTGTTTGTGCTGGTGCTGGCCTGCTTCTATATGGCGCCGGCACTGGGCTGGCAGATCAGCGCGTTTCAGGCAGGTGCACTGGGCCTGACGCTGTTTTGCGGTTCCCACGTCGCCGAGATCGTGCGCGGTGCATTGCAGGCATTGCCCCGTGGGCAGATGGAAGCGAGCAAGGCCATCGGCCTGACGTTCTATCAGGCCCTCGGTTACGTGCTATTGCCCCAGGCACTGCGGCAAATCCTGCCGACCTGGGTCAACTCGTCCACCGAGATCGTCAAGGCCTCGACGCTGCTGTCGGTGATCGGCGTGGCCGAATTGCTGCTCAGCACCCAGCAGATCATCGCCCGGACCTTCATGACCCTGGAGTTTTACCTGTTCGCCGGTTTTCTGTTTTTTGTCATCAACTACGGCATCGAATTACTCGGCCGGCACATTGAAAAGCGGGTGGCCCTGCCATGACTCAAGTACAACAATCCAACGTCCCGAGCGGACAGCCTCTGCTGGACATTCGCGGCCTGCACAAACAATACGGCCCGCTGGAAGTGCTCAAGGGCGTCGACCTGACGATGCAGCGTGGCAACGTGGTCACGCTGATCGGCTCCAGCGGCTCGGGCAAGACCACGCTGCTGCGCTGCGTGAACATGCTTGAAGAGTTCCAGGGCGGGCAGATCATGCTCGACGGCGAATCCATCGGGTATGACGAGGTCAATGGCAAACGCATCCGTCACCCGGAAAAGGTCATCGCCCGTCATCGCGCCATGACCGGCATGGCGTTCCAGCAATTCAACCTGTTCCCGCACCTCACCGCGTTGCAGAACGTCACCCTGGGTTTGCTCAAAGTGAAAAAACTGCACAAGGACGAGGCCGTGGCGCTGGCGGAAAAATGGCTGGAACGCGTCGGTTTGCTGGAACGTCGCGATCACTATCCTGGCCAGTTGTCCGGCGGGCAGCAGCAGCGCGTGGCGATTGCCCGGGCGATTGCGATGAACCCGAGCCTGATGCTGTTCGACGAAGTGACTTCGGCGCTGGACCCTGAGCTGGTCGGCGAAGTGCTCAACGTCATCAAGGGACTGGCCGAAGACGGCATGACCATGCTGCTGGTGACCCACGAAATGCGCTTCGCTTTCGAAGTCTCGGACAAGATCGTGTTCATGAATCAGGGGCGCATCGAAGAGCAGGGGCCGCCCAAGGAACTGTTCGAGCGTCCGAAATCGCCACGCCTGGCGGAATTCCTCAAGAACACGCGCTTTTAAACATTCGATTTTCAATCAGGAGAAACACTCATGAGCATTACTCGTTACGGCACCGGCAGCACCGCCGCTGGCGGTCAGCCTCGCCCGTTCGCCCGAGCCGTTGAAGCCGATGGCTGGCTGCACGTTTCCGGGCAGGTGCCGGCGGTGGATGGCGAGATCATTACCGGCGGCATCGTCGAGCAGACCCACCAGACCATGAAGAACCTGATCGCGATTCTGCAAGAGGCCGGTTATGGCCTGGAAGATGTGGTGCGTGCAGGCGTGTGGCTGGAGGACCCGCGGGATTTCACCAGTTTCAACAAGGTCTTCTCCGAGTACTTCAAACCCGAACACGCCCCGGCCCGGGCCTGCGTGCAGGCGAACATGATGGTCAACTGCAAGGTCGAGATCGACTGCATCGCGTACAAGAAAAAGGCTTGAATCGAGTCGCGCCCATCGCGGGCAAGCCACGCTCCCACAGGCTCTGCAGGCTGGCACAGATTGCAGACAGGCCATCAATACCTGTGGGCGCTGGCTTGCCAGCGAAGACGGCCTAACAGTCGTTACCGCACTCTCGGTAAACTCCCGGCACTTTGAATGGGAACCACTGACATGACCGAAGACACCATCAAACGCCGGGCGCGCGGTCTGGACCGGGCGTTCGACATCCTCGATTTCCTCAAGGAGATCGGCCAGCCCCTGCGCCCGAATGAAATCGCCAGTGGCATCGGCAGCCCCAAATCCACGGTCTACGAACTGGTGGCCTCGTTGCTGGAGCGACGGATACTGGAGCCGGTGGGCAAGGACGGTCACGTTTACCTGGGGCGCCAGCTGTACTTTCTCGGACAGGCGCATCTGCGCCATTTCGACCTGACCCGCGAGGCCGATCACGCCTTGCAGGAAATCGTCAGCCAAACCCATGAAACCGCGCAGATGTGCCTGCTCAACGGGCGCAAATACACCGTGGCGTTGATGAAAGAGGGGGAGCGGCATTTCCGTATCTCCTCGGACATCGGCGAAAACGCACCGATCCCCTGGACTGCGTCCGGGCGCCTGTTGCTGGCGCACCTGAGCGACCAGGAAATCATCGATCTGATCGACCATGACGACTTCATCCTGCCCGATGGTGAACGCCTGCCGCTGGAGCAGTTTCTCAAGGAGATCCGTCAGGCCGGCATCGATGGTTTTTTCTCCTTCGATAGCGTCGCCGACACCTTTACCCATTGCTTCGCCGCGCCGGTCAAAGACCCCGGCGGCGTGGCCATCGCGACCCTGTGCATCGTCGCCCCCCGGGCCGATGCCAAGAAAAATTACGACGACTACCGCCGGGTGCTGATCGAAAGCGCCAACAGCCTGGCCCGTCGCATCAACGAATAACAGCGGCTGCTTGCGACCGCGAATGTGAGGAGTTCGACCATGATTACTGCCGAAAATACCGCCGCCGTGGAAAAGGGTTTTGCCCGCACGGGCGCCAGTCTTGTCCGTGACGTCAGCCTGCCCGCGCTGGTGCTGCATCGTGAAGCGCTGGAGCACAACATTCGCTGGATGCAGGATTTCGTCAGCAACAGCGGCGCCGAGCTCGCGCCCCACGGCAAGACCAGCATGACCCCGGCGCTGTTTCGCCGGCAGCTGGACGCCGGTGCCTGGGGCATTACCCTGGCCAGCGCCACGCAAACCCGCGCCGCCTATGCCCATGGTGTGCGTCGGGTGCTGATGGCCAACCAACTGGTCGGCACACCGAACATGGCGCTGATCGCCGATCTGCTGGCCGATCCGACGTTCGACTTCTACTGCATGGTCGATCACCCGGACAACGTTGCCGACCTCGGTGCCTATTTCGCCTCGCGCGGTGTGCGCCTGAACGTGATGATCGAGTACGGCGTGGTTGGCGGGCGTTGCGGCTGCCGCAGCGAACAGGAAGTGATCGACCTGGCGAAAGCCATCGCCGCGCAACCGGCACTGGCCCTGACCGGGATCGAAGGCTATGAAGGGGTGATTCATGGTGATCACGCCATCAGCGGCATCCGCGCGTTCGCCGGTTCCCTGGTGCGCCTGGCGGTGCAGTTGCAGGACAGCGGCGCATTCGCGATCGCCAAGCCGATCATCACCGCTTCGGGCTCGGCCTGGTATGACCTGATCGCCGAGGAATTCGAAGCGCAGAACGCTGCAGGGCGCTTCCTCAGCGTGCTGCGTCCTGGCAGTTATGTCGCCCACGACCATGGCATCTACAAGGAGGCGCAATGCTGCGTGCTCGACCGCCGCAGCGACCTGCACGAAGGGTTGCGCCCGGCGCTGGAAGTCTGGGCGCACGTGCAGTCGCTGCCGGAGCCGGGCTTCGCGGTGATTGCCCTGGGCAAGCGTGACGTGGCCTACGACGCCGGTTTGCCGGTGCCGTTGCTGCGTTACAAGGCCGGCGTGCTGCCCGCCAAAGGCGACGACGTGAGTGCCTGCAAGGTGACGGCGGTGATGGACCAGCATGCGTTCATGACCGTGGCGCCGGGCGTCGAGTTGCGGGTAGGCGACATCATTTCGTTCGGCACTTCGCACCCGTGCCTGACGTTCGACAAGTGGCGCACGGGGTGTCTGGTGGATGAGCAATTGAACGTCATCGAAACCATGGAAACCTGTTTCTAAGGTTTGAGACTGCGCAGAGCCTTTCGCTGGCCTGCCAGCGAAGTGGCCCGACCAGACAACAAAGAACACCAGAGACCCCCACAACCATGAACACCCTCAACACCCTGGGCCCCCACGCCCCGCGCATCGCCCTGATCGGCGAATGCATGATCGAGATGCAACACCGTGCCGATGGCAGCCTGCAACAGAGCTTCGGTGGCGATACCTTGAACACGGCGGTGTACCTGTCCCGAGAACTGGCCGGCGCTGGCACGGTGGACTACGTCACGGCTTTGGGCGATGACAGTTTCAGCGATGCCATGTGCCGGAGCTGGGCCGAGGAAAACATCGGCCTGGGCATGGTCCAGCGCCTGCCCGGACGTTTACCAGGGCTGTATTGCATCCAGACCGACGCCGCTGGCGAGCGTCGTTTCCTCTACTGGCGCAATGAAGCGGCGGTGCGTGATTGCTTCACTACGCCGGCCGCCGCGCCGATCCTGGCGGCGCTTCCAGACTATGACGTGCTGTATTTCAGCGGCATTACCCTGGCGGTACTGGGCGTGAAGGGCCGGGAAAAATTGCTGGAAACCCTGATCCAGGCCCGGCAGCGCGATGCCCGAATCGTCTTCGACAACAACTACCGGCCACGGCTGTGGGGCTCGGTCGAGGACGCGCGGGCGGCCTATCGCAGCGTGCTGCCTTATGTCGACCTGGCGTTGTTGACCGTCGATGACGAACAGGCGCTGTTCCACTTCTCCGATTGCGCGGCGGTGTTTGACGCCTATGAGCAGATCGGCACGCCCGAAGTGGTGCTCAAGCGTGGCGCCGAGGCGTGCCTGATTCGGTGTGAGGGGGAGGCGTTCGAAGTGCCGGCGCAGAAAGTCGAGCGAGTAGTGGACACCACGGCGGCGGGGGATTCGTTCAGTGCGGCGTACCTGGCTGCGCGGCTCAAGGGCGCTAGCCCGGTCGAAGCGGCCGAGGCGGGGCACCGGTTGGCGAGTCGGGTGATCCAGGTGCCGGGGGCGCTTATTCCCAGACCTTGAAATGCATGCCCTGTGGCGAGGGAGTTTACTCCCGCTCGGCTGCGCAGCAGTCGCAAATCCTTTGAACTCGATTTTTCAGGCATTTCAAGGTTGCAGGTTTTGGGGCCCCTTCGCAGTCCAGCGGGACGAAGGCGCTCCGACAAGCTCCCTCGCAACAGGCGGCTTTAATCCCGGTAAAACACCTGCACCAGGTGATAACCGAACTTGCTCTTGATCGGTCCATGCACCACCCGCAGCGGCTTCTTGAAAATCACCGCATCGATGGCTCCAACCATCTGCCCCGGCCGCACTTCGCCCAGGTCTCCGCCGCGCTTGCCGGACGGGCAGGTGGAGTACTTCTTGGCCAGCACATCGAAGGCTTCGCCCTTGGCGATGCGTTGTTTGAGCTGCTCGGCTTCTTCCGAGGTTTTCACCAGAATATGGCGGGCTTGAGCTTTCATGGGGCGGGTACCTTGCAACGGTGGTGGCGTGGGTGGTGAAGCGGGGCGCGCGATTATGCCCTAACTCACTGCGGTTGGCCGATCATCGTGCGAATCTTGTTGGCCAATAGATCAATCGAAAACGGTTTGGCCACCATGTCCATGCCTTCTTCGAGAAAACCCTGACGCTCGGCGGCTTTTTCCGCGTAACCGGTCATGAACAGCACTTTGAGTTCAGGTCGGTGCTGACGGGCAATTTCCGCCAGTTGCCGGCCATTCATGCCGGGCAACCCGACATCGGTCACCAGCAAATCGACCCGCAGTTCGGACTCGAGCAAGGGCAGGGCGCTCTTCGCGTCTTCGGCTTCATAGGCGTGATAGCCCAGCTCCTTGAGCAGGTCGAACACCAGCATGCGCACGGCCGGGTCGTCCTCCACCAGGACCACGGTTTCACCGGCAATCGCCGAGGGCGCCTCGCTGATGACCGGCGATAACACGTCCTGCGGTTCCATGCCGTGCAGACGCGGCAAGTACAAACGCACGCTGGTGCCCTGGTCGGGCATGCTGAACAGGGTCACATGGCCGCCGGACTGCTGGGCGAAACCATAAATCATCGACAGGCCCAGCCCGGTGCCCTGGCCGATGGGTTTGGTGGTGAAAAACGGATCGAACGCCTTGGCCAGCACCTTCGGGGTCATGCCCGTGCCGTTGTCGCTGACGGCGATCATCAGGTAATCCCCGGCCTTGACCGGTTCCAGGGTGGTGATGTCGCTGCCGTCGAGGTGGACGTTCGCGGTTTCAATGCACAACTCGCCGCCATCGGGCATGGCGTCCCGGGCGTTGATCACCAGGTTCAGCAGGGCGTTTTCCAGTTGGCTGACGTCAGTGCTGACCATCCAGGCGTCTTTGGCCAGGCGCAGTTTGAGCGCGATATGGTCACCCTTGGTGCGACTGAACAGGTCTTCCAGGGAGTGAATCAGGTCGTTGGGGTTCAGCGGTTTGCGGTCCAGCGACTGACGCCTGGAGAACGCCAGCAGACGATGGGTCAGCGCGGCGGCGCGGTTGGCCGAGGACACCGCGGCCTCGGTGAAACGGGCGATCTCGGCGGCACGGCCGTCGGCGATGTAGCGTTGCATCAGATCCAGGCTGCCGATGATCCCCGTGAGCATGTTGTTGAAGTCATGGGCGATGCCACCGGTGAGCTGGCCGACCGCTTCCATCTTCTGGGCATGGCGCAGGGCTTCTTCGGCGCGCTCGCGTTCGAACATCTCTTTGAGCAGTTTTTCATTGGCTTCGGCCAGTTGCCGGGTGCGGGCGCTGACCCGCTCTTCGAGGGTTTCATTGAGGTTGCGCAGGGCTTCTTCAGTCTGTTTACGCTCGGTTTCGTCGATCACGAAGATGTAAAAACCGTTTACCGCGCCGTCCGCACCGTGGCGCGGCAAATAGTTCATCAGTGCATGACGGATGCTGCCATCACGGTGCGGCGTGTTGATGCTGAAACAGCAGGACCTGCCGGACAGGGCCTCGGCGATGTGCTCGGCGCGCAGGGCGTAGGCCTCGTCGCCCAGCACCTCGCGAATGGTGCGGCCATAGAGTTCCTGAGGCGTCAGACCGTACCAGTCCAGATAAGCGGCATTGTTCAGGCGAAAGCGTTCCTCGCGGTCGACGTAGCTGATCAGGATCGGCATGGCGTTGATGATCAGTTGCAGCTCGGTCTGGCTCTGGCGCAGGGCCTGCTCGGTGTTTTTGCGTTCGGTGAGGTCCAGGGCGGCGCCCAGGAAGCGGATCGGCCGGCCATGGTGGTCCTTGTAGCAACGACCTCGAGCAAATACCCAACGCAATTCGCCATCGGGTTGCAGCAGGCGGTATTCCTCGGCGTATTCGGTGCCATGGGCGATGCAATGTTTGATGCTGCGGGCGATCAGGGCGCGGTCTTCCGGGTGCACGCCGTGCAGATACTCGGTGATCGGCAACTGGCTGGCCATGGCCGGGTCGATGCCGTGCAATTGGGCGAAATGGGCATCCGCAAGGAAGCGATCCTCGCTGATGTCCCAGTCCCAGGTGCCGACCGCGTCGGTGGCGGCGAGGGCCAGTTGCAGGCGTTCCTCGGTTTCTTGCTGGGCCTTGAGGCTGGCAGCCGATCGCTGTTCCAGTTCAAGCGCGATGCGTCGACGCTCGTTGGTTTCGATGGCCGTGACCAGAATCCCGGCCACCTCGGCGCTTTCGTCGCGAATGGGGCTGTAGGTCAGGTCGAGCCAGAAGTCGGAATCCTTGCCATCGCGCTGCAGGGTGAAGCGTTGTTCGCTGTAGGTCCGCACCTGTCCTTGTAGGACGGCTCGGTAAATCGGGTCGGTAAAATCCTTTAACTCTGGCCAGATATCGTGTGTTGGCTGTCCGAAAGCGTACGGATGCTTGTTGCCAGCGAGCAGGGCGAAACCGTCGTTGTAGATTTGCGTCAACTGCGGCCCCCAGAGCAACAGCATCGGCATCGGTGAATGAATCACGATGTCCACGGCGGTTTTCAGGCTCTGTGGCCAGGTACTGGCCGCGCCCAGTGGGCTGCTTTCCCAGTCCAGTCTGGCAATCAGGGCCTGGGCATCGCTGCCGGTCGGTGAGGCGTTCATCAAGGTGTCCTGCTTCAAGTCGGTGTGACGGCGTCTACTAAGCTGGCTGAGCGGTAGACGCTGGATGACCCGGCACTTCAGAGGTTCGGGTCATTTTTATTCATTGAATGCTTCGTAGGTGTTTTTTGCCATGGAAATCGACGCGTTATTAAGACAACTGGCCAGCCGCAATGGCGCCGACCTTTACTTGTCCACGGGCGCACCACCCTGTGCGCGGTTCGACGGTGTTCTCACCTCGCTGGCGGATCAGCCGTGCAGGCCCGGAGAGCTCGCGGCCATCGCCGCGTCCATTATGGACGCCGAACAGCGACTTGAGTTCGAACGGGAACTGGAGATGAACCTGGCAATTTCCCTGCCGGACATCGGACGCTTTCGGCTCAATATCTTCAAACAGCGTAACGATGTGTCGATGGTGGTGCGTAATGTCAAACTCGACATTCCACGCTTCGAAGATCTCAAATTGCCACCAGTGCTACTCGAAACCGTGATGCTCAAGCAGGGCTTGATGCTGTTCGTCGGTGCCACCGACTCCGGCAAGTCTACCTCGCTGGCGGCACTGATTGACTACCGCAATCGCCACGATCATGGGCATATCGTCACCATCGAAGACCCGATCGAATACCTTCATCGCCCGGCGAATGTGCGTTAGTCCATCAGTCCCCACTCACCCGTTGGTGCATCCAGACCTGTCGATCCCTCCGCATGCAACTTCAAGCGCAAGCGCAGGTTGAGGTGAGCCTGCCCAATATGGCTGGGGGGAGCTGGCGTCTACGTCGACTGAACCGACGCTATCGCGGGCAAGCCACACTCCCACAGGTTTTGTGGCGGGCGCTGTATCTGCATGCACCGCCATTCCCTGTGGTGCGAGCCTGCTCGCGATGAACTGGAGACCGCCGCGGGGCATCAGGCTCCCTGCGTTATCGTTCACAACCATCGCGATCAGGCTCGCTCCTACAGGGATAGTGGTTGTATGCGCATTTTGCATCTGACAAGCAATTCCTGTGGGAGCGGGCTTGCCCGCGATGAGGGCGGCACATTCAACTTTGACATTGATTGACACGCCGCCCTCGCGAGCAGGCCTTATTGGAGCACTTTAATCCCGCAGTTCCGGACGGTCGCGGAATTGCTCCAAAGCCTCGGGATTGGCCAGTGCATCGGTGTTCTTCACCTTTTGCCCATGCACCACATTGCGCACCGCCAATTCGACGATTTTGCCGCTGATGGTCCGCGGAATATCCGTGACCGCGACAATCTTCGCCGGTACATGGCGTGGCGTGGTATTGGCGCGGATGGTCTGGCGAATCTGTTGCTCAAGCGCTTCATTCAGTTCGACGCCTTCACGCAGCCGCACGAACAGCACCACTCGCACGTCATCCTGCCACTGCTGCCCGATGGCCACGCTGTCGAGTACTTGCGGGATTTTTTCCACCTGGCGGTAAATTTCCGCCGTGCCGATACGCACGCCGCCGGGGTTGAGCACGGCGTCGGAGCGGCCGTGGATCAACATCGCGCCGTGGGGCAGTTGTTCGGCGTAGTCGCCTTGCGCCCAGACGCCGGGGAACTGGCTGAAATACGACGCCCGCAGCTTTTCGCCGTCGGGGTCGTTCCACAAGCCGATGGGCATCGCCGGGAAGTGTCGGACGCACACCAACTCGCCTTTTTCACCAACGACCGGTCGGCCTTCGTCGTTCCACACTTCAACCGCCATGCCCAGGCTCTTGCCCTGCATCTCGCCGCGCCGCACCGGTTGCAACGGGTTGCCGTTGACAAAGCAGGAGACGATATCGGTGCCGCCCGACATCGACGCCAGGCACACGTCAGCCTTGAAATCGCGGTAGACGTAGTCGTAACTCTGCGGTGATAGCGCGGAACCCGTGCAAAGCAGGGTTTTCAGGCTGCTCAAGTCATGGCTTTGCCGGGGTTTGACGCCGTTGGCTTCCAGCGTGGCGAGGTACTTGGGGCTGGTGCCGAAAACACTGATGCGCTCGTCATCGATCAGGTCGATCAAGCGTTCGGGATCGGGATGAAACGGTGAGCCGTCGTACAGCACCACGGCACTGCCGACTGCCAGGGCCGAGACCAGCCAGTTCCACATCATCCAGCCGCAAGTGGTGTAGTAAAACAAGCGTTCGCCGGGGCCGAGATCGCTGTGCAAACCGTGCTCTTTCACGTGTTGCAGCAGCACGCCACCAGTGATGTGGATGATGCATTTGGGCACGCCGGTAGTGCCGCTGGAATAGAGGATGTACAGCGGATGGGCGAAGGGCACGGCGACGAAATCCGGCTCGCCGCCGGGGTCGTAGAAATCGTCCCACAGCGTCACATTGGCGGCTGTGCGGAAGTCTTCGATGCGAGCCTGCGGCCGGGCGTAGGGCACTACGATCAACTGCTGCAGCGATGGCAGGCGTTCGAGGATTTCGTTGACCTTGACGGTCTGGTCGATCTCCGTGCCGGCGTAGCGATAGCCGGCACAGGTGACCAGCACTTTCGGCTCGATCTGGCCGAAACGGTCGATTACGCCCTGGGTGCCGAAGTCCGGCGAAGAGCAGGACCAGATCGCCCCGAGGCTGGTGGTGGCGAGCATCGCCACCAATGTTTGCCAGGTGTTGGGCATGCACGCGGCCACCCGGTCGCCGAGGCCGACACCGGCGGCGATCAGACCGTTTTGAAAGCCGGCGACATGCTCGGCCAGCTCACCCCAGGTCAAGTGTTCGCGCTGACCATTTTCTGCCACGGCCACGACGGCCACGGCATCGTCGCGACGGCGCAGCAGGTGTTCAGCGAAGTTCAGGGTGGCGCCGGGGAACCACTGGGCGTCGGGCATTTTCGAGCCTTCAACCAGCACCGCGTCGGGTTGCTGATGGAAGCGGATATCGAAGAAGTCGACGATGGCCTGCCAGAAGTCCGCGCGTTGATCGATGGACCATTGGTGCAGGGCAGGGTAGTCATCGATGTGCAGGTGGTGCCGCTGATTGATGAAGCGCCGAAACGCCTCGATGCGGGTCTTGCCGATGCGTTTGGCACTCGGTTGCCAGAGGATGTCGGACATGGTTTGCCTCTTCTTATTCATGAATTCAAACGGGCATTTGTAACGAGGGAGCGACCTCCCTCGCCACAACGGGCAGCGGTGCCTTACTGCGCCAACCAGCCACCGTCTATGTTCCATGCCGCACCGCGCACCTGACTGCCCGCTTCGCTGCACAGGAACAGCACCAGTTCCCCCAGTTGCGGCGGCGTCACGAATTCCAGCGATGGCTGCTTTTCGGCCAGAAGATCATGCTGTGCCTGTTGCGGATCAATCCCGGTGGCGGCGCGGTCATCGATCTGCTTCTGCACCAGCGGTGTCAGCACCCAGCCAGGACAAATGGCATTGCAGGTGACGTTGCTGGTGGCGGTTTCCAGGGCGACCACCTTGGTCAAGCCGATGACCCCGTGCTTGGCCGCGACATAAGCCGCTTTGCCCACCGAGCCGACCAGGCCATGCACCGAAGCAATGTTGATCACCCGGCCCCAGCCCTTGGCGCGCATGCCCGGCAGGCTCAGGCGAGTGCTGTGGAACACCGACGACAGGTTGATCGCGATGATCGAATCCCAGCGCTCCACGGGGAACTCTTCCACCGGCGCCACATACTGGATGCCGGCGTTGTTGACCAGAATGTCGATGCCACCGAATTCCCGTTCGGCATAGGCAATCATCTCGGCGATCTGTGCCGGGTCGCTGACATCGGCCGGGTGATGGCCGACCTTGCCGCCGTACTGCGCCACTTCGGCTATCACCTGGGAGGCGTCGCCAAAGCCGTTGAGGATCAGGTTGGCGCCGGCCTTGGCCAGGCTGAGGGCGATGCCCAGGCCAATGCCGCTGGTGGAACCGGTAACCAGCGCGGTCTTGCCCGAAAGAGTCGTCATGAATACCTCACACAATGCCAGTGGCGTAGAAAGTGCCGATCACCACGAAAACCGCCAGGGTCTTGATCAGCGTAATACAGAAAATATCTTTGTAAGCTTCGCGGTGGGTCAGGCCGGTGACCGCCAGCAGGGTGATCACCGCACCGTTGTGCGGCAGGGTGTCCATGCCGCCACTGGCCATTGCGGCCACGCGGTGCAGCACTTCCAGCGGAATGTTGGCGGCGTGGGCGGCGGCGATGAATTGTTCGGACATGGCCGCCAACGCAATGCTCATGCCGCCCGAGGCCGAACCGGTGATGCCGGCCAGCAGGGTCACGGTGATCGCTTCGTTGACCAGCGGGTTGGGAATGCTCTTGAGCCAGTCGGCCAGGACCAGAAAACCCGGCAGCGAAGCAATGACCGCACCGAAGCCGTATTCCGACGCGGTGTTCATCGCCGCCAGCAACGCACCGCTGACCGCGCTTTTACTGCCTTCGGCGAGTTTGCTGCGGATCGCCTGGAAGCCGAACGCCAGCACCATGACGATGCCCACCAGCAGCGCCGCCTGCACCGCCCAGATCGCCGTCAGTTTGGCAATGTCGGTGGTCACAGGCGCCGCCATGCCCGGCAGCGCGAGGCTGTGGGTCTTGCCGTACCACTGGGGAATCCACTGGGTGAACAGCAGGTTCATGATGCCTACGGCCAGCAGCGGCGAGAGGGCGATCCATGGGTTGGGCAGCTTTATGTCGGCGGCGGTTTCCGGCTCGTTGCGCAGTTCGGTGCCATAGCCTTCACCAGCGCGCTGGGCCTTGTTGCGCTGGCGCTGCAGAAACAGCATGCCGGCGCAGAACACGAAGATCGTGCCGATCAAGCCCAACCAGGGCGCGGCCCAGGCCGTGGTGTTGAAGAAGGTGCTGGGAATGATGTTCTGGATCTGCGGGGTGCCGGGCAGGGCGTCCATGGTGAAGGAGAACGCGCCGAGGGCAATCGTCGCCGGAATCAGGCGCTTGGGGATGTTGCTCTGGCGGAACATTTCAGCGGCAAAGGGGTAGACCGCGAACACCACGACAAACAGGGACACGCCGCCGTAAGTGAGCAGGGCGCAAACCAGCACGATCACCAGCATCGCCTGGCGAGTGCCCAGCAAGCGAATGGCCGCGGCGACGATCGAGCGCGAGAAACCCGACAACTCGATCAGCTTGCCGAACACGGCACCGAGCAGGAACACCGGGAAATACAGTTTGATGAAACCGACCATTTTCTCCATGAACACGCCGGTGAACGCGGGCGCGACAGCAGAGGGGTCGGTGAGCAGAACGGCGCCGAGGGCGGCGATCGGGGCAAAAAGGATAACGCTGTAGCCACGGTAAGCAGCCAGCATCAACAGCGCGAGGGCTGCCAAGGCAATGATCACACTCATGGTGTGTCTCCTGGGTTGTTATTTTTGTAGGGTGGATCTTTTGTAGGAGAGCGCTATAGCGAATTGTGTGCCAGATGCTTAAGTGTCTGAAATATATGGAGATATTAGGGTTTTCTTTGGGCTGGGTTCGGGCGGATGTCTCTGTTTTGAGATTTTTGTTTACTGGGCCGACCTCATCGCGAGCAGGCTCGCTCCCACAGTTGATCGCATTCTTGCTTTCGATCCAATAAACCTGTGGGAGCGAGCTTGCTCGCGATGGTCTGTCTAACAACGGAGATTCGAGTCTCTTTATTGAGACTCCGCAATCCCCAACGCCAGCATCTTCTTGTACAGCGTAGATCGCCCTAGCCCCAGCCGCGCCGCCGCTTCAATCACCTTGCCCCCGCATTGCGCCAGGGTGGTCTCAATCAATTGCCGATCAAAGCGTGCCCGGGCAGCGTTGAAGGTCTCATGCTCCACCGGTTCGACTGGTGCCAACGCCATGCGCTGCACGGGTGTAAACGTCCCGATTGCCGCGCGGATATCCGCCACCGTGAGCCGCAGGTCGTCACTGAGCAACGCGGCCCGTTCCAGCACGTTGCGCAGTTCGCGGATATTCCCTGGCCAGGCATGCTGCCCCAGCAGTCCCAAGGCCTCGCCGTTGAGTTCGTGCTGGCTGCGCAGCTCCTCAAGGATCGCTTCGCTGAGGGCGGGCAGGTCGTCGAGTCGGTCGCGCAGCGGCGGAACCTGGATGGGCAGGACGTTGAGGCGGTAATACAAGTCGGCGCGAAATTCGCCGCGTTTGATGGCGGCTTCCAGATCGGTTGAAGTCGCGGCAATCACCCGAACATCGCTCTGGATCACGTCGTTGGAACCTACCGGTTCGAATTCCTTTTCCTGCAACACCCGCAGCAGTTTGCTTTGCAGCGGCAGGGGCATGTCACCGATCTCGTCGAGAAACAGCGTCCCGCCCTGGGCGATCTGCAATTTGCCGGCACGGGCCTTGCGGTCGGCGCCGGTAAAGGCGCCGGGCGCGGTGCCGAAGAATTCGGCTTCCAGCAGCGATTCGGGGATCGCTGCGCTGTTGATGCTGACAAACGCCTTGTGCGCGCGCGGCGAAGCATTGTGGATTGCCTGCGCCAGCAGTTCCTTACCGGTGCCGGTTTCACCGAGCAGCAACACCGGCGAATCGGTACTGGCGCTGCGGCGGGCGCGGCGTTTGACTTCCAGGCTGGCGGCGCTGGTGCCGATGAAATGGGCGAAGTTGTATTTGGTCTGCCGCGCTCGCAACAGTGAGCGCGTCGATGCCAGTTCTTCCTGCATGCTCATGTAGCGCTTGAGCATCGGCGACAGGCTGCGCAGTTCGTCGAACAGGGCAAAGCCGATGGCGCCGATCACCTCGCCGGAATCGTCTTGAATCGGCAGACGCATGACCACCAACGGTTCTTTGGGGGTGTCCTGCATGTCGAGCAAAATCGGGCGTCCGGTGCGCACCACTTCGCGTAACAGGCTGCCGGGGATCACGCTTTCGCAGGCCTTGCCGATCGCATTGTGCGCCGATTGCAGGCCGAAACGCTTGGCGTAGCGCTCGTTCATCCACACGATATTGGCGTCGCGGTCGACAATCACCGTGCCCTCGCTCGACTGCTCGATGATCTCGAACAATGAGCGGATCGCCAGCAGCCGTACACGCTGGTAGTCCTTGAGGCTTTCGGTGGTGTTCATGGGTGCAGATCCTGATGGTGTGTTGTCAGTGCCGGCCCTATCGCGGGCAAGCCCGCTCCCACAGGGTATGAGGCTACCGCTGAATTCGGGCGCAACACAAAATCTGTGGGAGCGGACTTGCCCGCGATGGCGGCGACCCGGTCTATCGACATGCGCCGGATCATGCCTGCCCCGTATGCGCCGCCGCCAACAGCTCCTTGGTATACGGGTGCTGCGGCGAATCGAAAACGTCGTGGCTGGCGCCGCTCTCGACGACCTTGCCGTCCTTGACCACGATCATGTCGTGCGCCAGGGCGCGGACCACGGCCAGGTCATGGCTGATGAACAGGTAGGTCAGGCCATGTTTTTCCTGAAGCTGGCGGAGCAGGGCCACCACTTGCTTTTGCACGGTGCGGTCCAGGGCCGAGGTCGGTTCGTCCAGCAGGATCAACGCCGGTTTCAGCACCAGTGCCCGGGCGATGGCAATGCGTTGACGCTGGCCACCGGAAAACTCGTGGGGATAGCGATGGCGGCTCTGCGGGTCGAGGCCGACTTCTTGCAGTGCCCGTATCACTTCGGCTTCGCATTCGTCGGCGCTCAACTGGCTGTGCACTTCCAGGCCTTCACTGATGATCTGTGCCACGGACATCCGTGGGCTGAGGCTGCCGAAGGGGTCCTGGAACACCACCTGCATTTTCTTGCGCCATGGCCGCAGCTGTTTCTGCGTCAAGCCATTCAATGCGTGACCCTGGAAGTGAATACTGCCCTCGGAGTCGAGCAGGCGCAGGATGGCCTGGCCGAGGGTGGATTTGCCGGAACCGGATTCGCCTACGATGCCCAGGGTTTTGCCGCGCTGGACATTCAGGCTGATGCCGTCCACGGCCTTGAGGTAAGTCTTGCGCTGAAACAACCCGCCGCTGACGGCAAACTGCACCCGCAGGTCCTGCACCTCCAGGACCTTTTCGCGCTCGTCCCGGGGCAGGGCTTCGCCTTCCGGCTCGGCATTGAGCAGGATGCAACTGTAAGGGTGCTGCGGTTCGGTGAAGAGCGTTTCGCAGGGCGCCTGCTCGACGATTTCCCCGGCCTTCATCACGCACACCCGCTGGGCGATGCTGCGTACCAGGTTGAGGTCGTGACTGATCAACAGCAATGACATGCCCAAGCGTTGTTGCAGGGATTTGAGCAGCAGCAGGATCTTGCGCTGCACGGTCACATCCAGGGCCGTGGTGGGTTCGTCCGCAATCAGCAATTCCGGTTCGCAGGCCAGGGCCATGGCGATCATCACCCGTTGACGCTGTCCGCCGGACAGTTGATGGGGATAAGCCTTGAGCCGCTCCTTGGGTTTCTGGATGCCGACCAGATGCAGCAACTCCAGAATCCGCGCTTGCGCCGCCTTGCCGGCCAGGCCCTTATGCACCAGCAGGGTTTCGCCGATCTGCTTTTCGATGCTGTGCAGCGGATTGAGCGAGGTCATCGGCTCCTGGAAAATCATCGCGATGCGGTTACCGCGCAACTCGCGCAACACCCTGGAAGGGGCGCCGAGCAGTTCGCGGCCTCGATAGCGGATGCTGCCACGGCTTTCGGTGCCGCCCTCGGGCAGCAATTGCAGGATCGAGTGGGCGGTCACCGATTTGCCGGAGCCCGACTCGCCCACCAGCGCCAGGCATTCGCCGGGGCGGATGTCCAGACACAGATTGCGCACCACAGTCTGGCCGCTGAAGGCCACGCTGAGGTCACGGATTTCGATCAGGTTGGTCATATCAATATCCGCATCAGGATCGGGGATCGAAGGCGTCGCGCAGCGCTTCGCCAATGAACACCAGTAACGAAAGAATCAACGCCAGGGTGAAAAACGCCGTCAGCCCCAGCCATGGCGCTTGCAGGTTCTGCTTGCCCTGACCGATCAGTTCGCCGAGGGAGGCGCTGCCCGCGGGCATGCCGAAACCGAGGAAATCCAGTGCCGTCAGGGTGGAAATGGCGCCGGTGAGAATGAACGGCAGGTAACTCAACGTCGCGTTCATGGCGTTGGGCAGGATATGCCGCACGATCACCTTGCGATCGCTTAGCCCCAGCGCCCGGGCGGCCTTGACGTATTCAAGATTGCGCCCGCGCAGGAATTCGGCACGCACCACGTCCACCAGCGCCAGCCAGGAAAACAGCGCCATGATCCCCAGCAACCACCAGAAATTCGGTTCGACGAAGCCCGACAGGATGATCAGCAGGTACAGCACCGGCAACCCGGACCAGACCTCCAGCAGCCGCTGACCCATGAGGTCGACCCAGCCGCCGTAGTAGCCTTGCAGGGCGCCGGCAGCGATGCCGATCAGCGCGCTGACGAATGTCAGCATCAAGGCAAACAGAATCGACACCCGCGCGCCGAAAATAACCCGTGCCAATACGTCCCGCGCCTGGTCGTCAGTGCCCAGCCAGTTCACGCTCGTGGGCGGGCTCGGAGCCGGTTTGTTCAGGTCATAGTTCGGCGTGTCGTCACTGAACGGAATGGGCGGGAACAGCAGCCAGCCTCCGTCCTTCTTGATAAGGTTCTGCACGTAGTCGCTGCGGTAGTCGGCCTGGAACGGCAGTTGCCCGCCGAACTCCTGCTCGGTGTAGCGCTTGAGGGCCGGGAAGTACAACGAGCCCTGGTAACTGACGATCAACGGTTTGTCGTTGGCGATCAGTTCGCCACCCAGGCTCAACATGAACAGACCGACAAACAGCCACAGCGACCACCAGCCACGACGGTTCTTCTTGAAGCGTTCGAAGCGACGACGGCCCAACGGCGAGAGCTTGAACATCAGGCGTTCCTCGCGGCGAAGTCGATACGCGGGTCGACCAGGGTGTAGCACAGGTCACCCACCAGTTTTATCAGCAGGCCGAACAAGGTGAAGATGAACAGCGATCCGAACACCACCGGATAGTCCCGCGAAACCGCCGCTTCGTAGCTCATGCGGCCCAGGCCGTCGAGGGAAAAAATCACTTCGATCAGCAGCGAACCGGCAAAAAACACGCTGATAAACGCCTGAGGAATCCCCGATACCACCAGCAGCATCGCATTGCGGAACACATGGCCGTACAGCACGCGGCGCTCGCTCAAGCCCTTGGCGCGGGCGGTGACTACGTACTGTCGGGTGATTTCGTTGAGGAATGAGTTTTTGGTCAGGATCGTCAGGGTTGCGAAACCACCGATCACCAGTGACGTCACTGGCAGTACGAGGTGCCAGAAGTAGTCGACGACCTTGCCCAGGGTCGACAGCGACTCGAAATTGTCCGAGACCAGCCCGCGCACCGGGAACCAGTTCAGCGACGTGCCCCCGGCGAACACCACGATCAGAAACATCGCGAACAGGAACGCCGGCATCGCGTAGCCGATGATGATCGCAGTGCTGCTCCAGATATCGAAATGGCTACCGTGGTGCACGGCCTTGCGGATGCCCAGCGGGATCGACACCAGGTAAGTGATCAACGTCGCCCACAGCCCGAGGGAGATGGTCACCGGCATTTTTTCCAGGATCAGGTCGGTGACGGTGGCGCCACGGAAGAAGCTCTTGCCGAAGTCCAGGCGCGCGTAGCTGGTGAGCATCAGCCAGAGGCGTTCGTGGGCCGGCTTGTCGAAACCGTATTGTTTTTCGATGTCCTTGATCAGTTGCGGATCGAGGCCGCGGCTGGCCCGCGAGCTGCCGCTGGAGGCTTCGCGGGCGCCACCGCCGACACTGACCCCGCCGATGCCTTGCAGGTGGGCGATGGCCTGTTCGACCGGCCCGCCGGGCGCGGCCTGGACGATCACGAAGTTGACCAGGAGGATGATGATCAGCGTCGGAATGATCAGCAGCAGGCGCCGCAGTATGTAAGCCCACATCAGTGTGGTCCTCCGGGTCTGCCACGGCGGATGCGCTCGGCGGTCATCTGCTGGTTGGTCAGTGGCGTGGTGCTCACTTCCCACCAGCTCTCGATGGCTTCGTCATTGCTCGCTTGCACGTCGGGTATGCCAAAGCGATTCCACCACACGGTGGAGGTGCCCGGCGGGTAGTAGTTGGGGATCCAGTAGTAGTTCCACTGCAACACCCGGTCCAGGGCATGGGCGTAGCGCAACATGTCAGCCTGGGTGTTGGCGCGAATCAGCCCGCTGATCAGGGTGTCTACGGCCGGGTTCTTCAGGACCATGTAGTTGTTGGAGCCGGGGTCGGTGGCCGCCGCCGAGCCGAAATAGTTGAGCAGTTCGCCTCCCGGAGAGGTGGTGACCGGGTAACCCGTGACGATCATGTCGTAGTCGCGGCTCATCAGGCGATTGACGTACTGCGAGGAGTCGATGCGGCGGATGTTCATGTCGATGCCGATCTGTTTCAGGGTGCGCTTGTAGGGCAGCAGCAATCGGTCCATGCCGTTCTGGCTGACCAGGAAGGTGAAGCTCAGCGGCTCCCCGTCAGCGTTGACCAATTGATCGCCATCCGGTTTCCAGCCGGCCTGTTCCAGCAGGTCCAGGGCCTGCAGCTGCTTGTCGCGGATCACGCCACTGCCATCGGTTTTTGGCGCTTCGAACACGGTGGTGAACACTTCGTCGGGAATCTGTCCGCGCAGTGGTTCGAGAATCGCCCGTTCGCCAGCGTCCGGCAGTTGCCGGGCGGCGAGGATGGTATTGGAAAAGAAACTCTGCTGGCGGATGTACATGTTGCGCATCATCTGCCGGTTGCTCCATTCGAAATCCCAGAGCATGGCCAGTGCCTGACGCACCCGGCGATCCTGGAACATGGGCTTTTGCAGGTTAAACACAAAGCCCTGGCTCGGTTGCGGCGCTTCGGTGGCCAGATGTGCTTTTTGCAGGCGACCGTCGCTCAATGCCGGACTTTCATAACCGATGGAGTAACCGGTGGCGGAAAACTCGCGGTTGTAATCATAGGCACCACCGCGCAGCACCTGGCGCGCGACATCGGTATCGCCGAAGTACTCGATGCTGAAATGATCGAAGTTGTAGAGGCCGCGGCTGACCGGCAGGTCCTTGCCCCACCAGTCGGGGTTGCGCTCGAAGGTGATACTGCGGCCGGAGTCGACCTTGCTCACTCGATAGGGTCCGCTGCCCAGTGGTGCCTCGTAACCGCCGCCACCGGCGAAGTCGCGGGTCTTCCACCAATGCTCGGGAAACACCGGCAAGGTCGCGATGTCCAGCGGCAGCGTGCGGTTTTCGTTGTTTTTGAAGTTGAAGCGAATGGTCAAGGGCCCCTCGACCTCAACGCCCTTGACGTCTGCGAATTGGGTGCGATAGCGCAGGCTGCCCTGGGTCATCAGCAGATCGAAGGTGTAGCGCACGTCTTCGGCAGTGATCGGCTTGCCATCGGCGAAGCACGCCTTGGGGTTCAGATAGAAGCGCAGGGACAAACCGTCATCGGAGCGCTCCATCTGTTGCGCCACCAGGCCGTATACGGTGTAGGGTTCATCCAGCGAACGCTGGGCCAGAGGCGAATAGATCAGGCCGTCAATCTGTGAGACGCCTATGCCTTTGTCGATGTACGGCAATACATGATCGAATTGCCCGATTTCGATCGCCGAACGACGCATGGTGCCACCCTTGGGGGCTTGGGGGTTTGTGTAGGCAAAATGGCTGAAGCCGGCAGGGTATTTGGCCGGTTCGCCATAGACGGTCAACGCATGTTGCGGTGCGGCATTCACGCCTGCGGCGCCCAACAGCAAGGCCACGGCAGTGAATATTAAAGTCGGGAAAGCCAGTCGCATTGTCAGCCTTAGAGCCGGGTGGTCGTTAACGACAATTTGTACGCTAGAGGCGCGTCCCTCGCCAGCCTGTTACGTGTCGCAAACGCAACGGCCCACCAAAAGGCGGGCCGTTGCGCGCAGAGCTCGGGTGTCGATCAGTCCTGACGGCTGGTCACTTCCAGCAAGTGGTAGCCGAACTGGGTCTTGACCGGACCTTGCACCACGTTGATCGGTGCGCTGAACACCACGGTGTCGAATTCCTTGACCATCTGGCCTGGACCGAAGGAACCCAGGTCACCGCCCTGGCGGCTGGAAGGGCAGGTGGAGTTGGCTTTGGCAACTTCGGCGAAGTCTGCGCCAGCTTCGATTTGGGCCTTGAGTTCGTTGCACTTGGCTTCGCTGGCAACAAGGATATGACGGGCAGTGGCTTTAGCCATGGGAAAATGCTCCTTTCAATATTCGGTAAAGTGTTGAGCCTACCGGATTCGGTAGGCTATTTCTCCTCAAAGTTCCCTTCGAGTCGCCTGGACGGCGGTGTGATGGTCAGAGACCGGCTTTTTTAAGACGTTCGGCGTGTTGTACATAGAGGTCGACGGGGTCGACTTTCTTGCCGATCTGAACAGCGGGCTGGCGGAGCGTGCCCAGATGGTCCAGCGCATGGTCGGAGCGGATGACAGTGCCCAGATGGGAGCTGTAGCGGCCGACCATGCCATCGTTCTGCGCCGCTTCGGTGGTGAAATATTGAGAGAAGGCCCGCAAGAAACCGTGCAGTGGATCAAGTGCATGGGCTCCCTCGTCCAGGATGTTTCCCTGAAGGATGCCGCTCCAGGAGTAGTAGCGTACGCCGTTGACCAGTTCGCGCCCCTTGCCGCCCCAGGTTCTCGGCAGCCCCTGGGGGTACTTTTCATTAAAGGCGCCCACGCCTTCGGTGGTCAGGGCGTTCAGAGCGGCAATGGCATTTTGCGGCAGCTGACGATTGCCGCTGATTAACGAGAGAAAGTCTGCGAACAGGTTCACGATCGTCTCCGCCACCTGTTCCGGCAGACGTCCGGGCGTTAATGCCTTGCGCAGGTAGTCGGCCAGTTCCGAGCCGTGGTTGGGGCCACTGACCGATGTCACCGAAGCCACGGCGTATGGTGCAACCGCTCCCGCGTAGCGCGCGGCGAGTGCGCCCTGACTGTGACCGATCAGGTTGACTTTATTCGCGCCAGTCCCTTCCAGAACCCGTTCGATCTGCGACAGCAACTGCTCGCCCCGCGTTTCGTTGCTGTGGGTTGCCGACAGGTGCGGCACGAACACCCTCGCGCCAGCGTTGCGCAGCGCTTGCTTGATGTCATGAAAGAGCTCGAAGGTGCCGATTCGCTCGAAGCCGAAGAGCCCGTGGACCAGCAGGATAGGATATTGAGTGTCTGCATTCCGTTGCATGTTCATACCTTATTTCAGCCTTTCAGGGAGGTGATTGGTGCCTCACTCTAAAGCACTCCAACGCCTCGGCGATGTATGAAAAAGCCGCGCTAACCTGATGAAAACGGAATAGAAGCAGTATGAGAGTTCGGATGTGGATGAGGTCTGGATCGGAATGTCCGGCCATCCATTCAACCCGCGCCGAGTGCGTTTGAATAAATGACCTACCTGTCGCCAGTCGTTTTTCCGTGCCGTCGAGGGAGGTCGCGATATCGGTGGATGCAGCGAATCGCCACCGCCGACCAGTTCCCGAATGAAAACTGGTCGGCGGGCGAGATTCATGCCAGTGCTTGAATGCCGCGCTTCACGCGCAGGCGTCCTGCTGCCTGACGCAGTAACTCCTCTGTTCCGTTCCAGCCCAGGCAACCGTCGGTGACCGAAACGCCGTATTTCAGCGACGGGCTCAGTGGCTGGCAGCCTTCGAACAAATGACTTTCGATCATCATGCCGATCAGCGAACGATCACCTTGCAGGCGTTGTTCAAGTACATCGTTGAACACTGCCGGTTGGCGCAGCGGATCTTTTGCGCTGTTGGCATGGCTGCAGTCGACCATGATCCGTGCCGGGATCTTCAGCCGGGTCAAATCACCGTGCACCCTGGCGACGCTGGCCCGGTCGTAGTTCGGCCCGCCATGACCGCCGCGCAATACCAAGTGAGTGTCCGCATTGCCCGGGGTCTGGATGATCGCCGGATGTCCCTGGCTATCGACGCCGAAATGACGATGCGGATGCGCTGCCGAGCGCATGGCGTCGCTGGCGACCCCGACTCCGCCGTCGGTGCCGTTCTTGAAACCGACCGGCATGCCCAGGCCGCTGGCCATTTCGCGATGGATCTGCGATTCCGTGGTGCGGGCGCCAATGGCCACCCAGCTCAGCAGGTCGTCGAAGTAACCGGCAGCCATGGGCTGCAGCAACTCGGTGGCAACCGGCAAACCCATGAGGAGCATTTCGCGCATCAGTTGACGAGACAGGGTCAGGCCGCCGGCCATGTCGTCGCTGCCGTCCAGGTGCGGATCATAGGCCAGGCCTTTCCAGCCGATGGTGGTCCGGGGTTTTTCGACGTAGGCACGCATCACCAGGAGCATCTCGTCGCTGACGTCGGCGGCGAGTCGAGCCAGTTTGCCGGCGTATTCGAGCGCAGACTCAGGATCATGGATCGAGCAGGGGCCGACGATGACCAGCAGACGGGAGTCTTCACCGTCGAGGATCGCCCGAACCGCCTGGCGGTGGGCTGCGACTTGCTGGGTCAGGGCGCTGGTGAGGGGCAATTGCTGTTTGAGTTGCAACGAGCTTGGCAGACGCAGGGTCAGCGCTTCATTGGCAGGACTCAGGGTAGACAGTGGCAGAGCAGAGACGGACGAATTCATGTTCAGGCTTCCTGGGCGGATGGCGGGTTGTTCCCGCGCACTCGGCCCTACTGGGGTGTTCGACAGTTGGCCGGATTGGCTACGTGTGTGTGCTTGCCACCTGTGGGTGACCGATCGGAGGCGGCAGGCTGTCCCGAGCGGAGGGTGGTAAATCGCCAGGCGGTAAAGCTGTCGTAACGGTAATAAGTGGCGTAGTTCATTGCGTTGATCCTCAAGTTGTCGGGTGTCGCTAAAAGTGTTTGGGGCTGTTTGTTCCGGGCCAGAAAAACAAAACCCCCGGTCGGGAGGCCGACCGGGGGTTGAGAATTCTCTGGTGGCGACCCGTTTAAAGTGGGCGCCGTGTGGGTATCAGGCGCGCCAGTGGCTAAACCAATACCCAAAATAAAAGCTTACCGGAGCACACATGTCGTTCACCCGGGCAGCCGCAACCGAGCGCAGGGCGCTGACGGTACTAAGCGGTGAGAGGGCGTTGATCATGGTGTGTCTCCGATGGATTGCCCGAGCTTACTAGAGCCAGGCACTAGGATTCAATCAGAAATTGCTATCGATGATTCAGGGCATTTTCTATCACTTGAGCGCGCTGGAGGTTGTGACACACTCTGCGCTCTCGAAAACATCACGTCATAAGGATGGAACATGCCGCCTCTGATCATCGCCGCCGCGCAATCGTCTTCCATTGCCGGCGACCTTGCGGGCAACATCGCCCGGCATCAACGCTTCATAAAGGTGGCTGCCGAGCAAGGCGTGCAATTGCTGGTGTTTCCGGAGTTGTCGTTGACCGGTTACGAGCGCGGGGTCGCGGCTGAGTTGGCGCTCGCGCCGGACGCTGCCGCGTTGCAACCACTGCGTGATTTTGCGCAGGAAGTCGGGGTGACGACGGTGGTCGGGATGCCGATTCGTCTGTCGGACACTGCTCCGGTATTGATCGGAGCGCTTGTGATGGGCGCCGACGGTTCACTGGGGGTTTATAGCAAGCAGCATTTGCACCTGGGAGAAGAAGTCGCATTTGCACCTGGATATGGCGGCGAGACGCTGCTTGTCGGTGCCGATACCATCGCCCTGGCGGTGTGTGCAGACTTCACCCATGCTTCCCATGCCGCTGCGGCGGCAGAGCAGGGTGCCGATGTTTACGCTGCCGGGGTGCTGATCACGGAGAAGGGCTATGGCCCGGATACGGGGTTGTTGAAAGGCTATGCGCAAACCCATTCGATGGTCGTGCTGATGGCTAACCATGGGGGTGCCACGGGAGGTTGGGAATCCGCAGGGCGCAGCGCAATCTGGTCGGCGAACGGTTCGTTGGTTGCTGCGGCGCCGGGTACGGGCGACTTGATAGTCATTGCTCGTCGCGATGTTGACGGCTGGAGCGGACAAGTCGTGTCGGTCATGGAGGCTTGATGGGCTTCGAATGGTGCGCGGCGAATGCGGGTGATCTCGATTTCGCCCGCGACCTGACCCGCAGCAATATGCTGCGCTATTACATCCGGTATGACCTTTTATGGCAGGACGAGGCGTTCGATGTCGCCTGGGCGGGGCGTGAAACCCGGATCATCATGCATGACGACAGTCGAGTGGGTTTTGTCAGCCTGAGTCGGGATGCCAGGGCCCTGTACATCCGCGAACTGCACATTGTCGAAACGCACCGGGGGCAGGGCGCTGGTTCCTGGGTGATCGATCAGGTATTTGCCATGGCTCGCCAGGAACGACGCCCGGCATTGCGCTTGACGGTCTTTGAAAATAATCCGGCGCGAACTTTGTATGAAAGAAAGGGCCTACACGTGGTGGGCACGGACGGATGTTTCCTGAGGATGCAGCGCGATGTCGATGCATCGCATCGCTGAAACACGCATGCCACAGGCCTTTCAAGATGAATTGAAACTTTTTATATAGCGCTTGGCGCTAGGTCTGCCAGTTGCTTTTTGCTAAGGTGTCGGCAACCCAATAAGACCATATCGCGAGGTGTCTGCTTGATTAGGGTTCTAGTAGTCGATGACCATGATCTCGTTCGTACAGGCATTACACGAATGCTGGCTGACATCGATGGCCTGCAAGTAGTCGGCCAGGCCGAGTCGGGGGAGGAATCCCTGCTCAAGGCGCGTGAGCTGAAGCCTGATGTGGTATTGATGGATGTCAAAATGCCCGGTATTGGCGGTCTCGAAGCCACTCGCAAATTGTTGCGCAGTCATCCGGACATCAAGGTCGTAGCCGTGACCGTGTGCGAGGAAGATCCGTTCCCTACACGGCTGTTGCAGGCCGGAGCCGCCGGGTACCTGACCAAGGGCGCCGGGTTGCCGGAAATGGTCCAGGCCATCCGCCTGGTGTTCGCCGGGCAGCGCTATATCAGTCCGCAGATCGCCCAGCAGTTGGCGATCAAATCCTTTCAACCGACCAACGACTCGCCCTTCGATGCCTTGTCGGAGCGTGAAATCCAGATCGCGTTGATGATTGTCGGTTGCCAGAAAGTCCAGATCATCTCCGACAAGCTGTGCCTGTCGCCGAAGACCGTGAATACGTACCGTTACCGCATATTCGAAAAGCTTTCGATCAGCAGTGACGTCGAGTTGACGCTGTTGGCGGTTCGTCACGGCATGGTCGATGCCAGCCTCTGAAATGACTGATAATTTTGATCCCGGCGCCTTTCTGTCGACCGTCAGTGGGCGTCCCGGTGTGTATCGCATGTTCGACAGCGATGCCCGCCTGCTCTATGTCGGCAAGGCCAAGAACCTCAAGAATCGCCTGTCCAGTTACTTCCGTAAAACCGGTCTGGCACCCAAGACCGCTGCGTTGGTGGCGCGAATCGCCCAAGTCGAAACGACCATCACGGCCAACGAAACCGAAGCCCTGTTGCTTGAGCAGACGTTGATCAAGGAATGGCGTCCGCCGTACAACATCCTGCTGCGTGACGACAAATCCTATCCTTACGTTTTCCTTTCCGACGGCCAGTTCCCGCGCTTGAGCATCCATCGCGGCGCGAAAAAGGCCAAGGGCAAATATTTTGGTCCTTACCCCAGTGCCGGCGCCATTCGCGAAAGCCTGAGCCTGTTGCAGAAGGCCTTTTTCGTCCGGCAGTGTGAAGACAGTTACTACAAGAATCGTACGCGGCCTTGCCTGCAATACCAGATCAAACGCTGCAAGGCGCCTTGTGTCGGCCTGGTGGAGCCGGAGGTGTATGCCGAAGACGTGCGACACTCGGTGATGTTCCTGGAAGGCCGCAGCAATGCACTGAGTGACGAGTTGTCCGCTGCAATGGAAGAGGCGGCGATCAATCTCGAGTTCGAACGCGCCGCAGAATTGCGTGACCAGATCGCATTGCTGCGTCGGGTACAGGATCAGCAAAGCATGGAAGGCGGGACGGGCGATGTCGATGTGATCGCGGCGTTCGTCAATCCCGGCGGTGCCTGCGTTCATTTGATCAGCGTGCGCGGTGGGCGAGTGCTGGGAAGCAAGAACTTCTTTCCGCAGGTCGGTATTGAAGAGGACGTTTCCGAAGTCATGGCGGCGTTTCTCGGCCAGTATTTCATCAGCAGCCCGGAACGCGACTTGCCGAGCGAGCTGATCGTCAACGTGGTTCACGAAGACTTCCCGACACTTATTGCGGCCATCGTTGAGCTGCGCGGTCGCGAACTGACCATCAGTCACCGGGTGCGTGGCACACGAGCGCGCTGGCAGCAATTGGCAGTGACCAATGCCGAACAGGCACTGGGCGCGCGCCTGGCCAACCGCCAGCACGTTGCCGAGCGCTTTGAAGCCCTGGCGCAGGTGCTGAAACTGGACGAACCGCCTCAGCGCCTTGAGTGCTACGACATCAGTCACTCCAGCGGCGAGGCGACCGTCGCCTCCTGCGTGGTGTTCGGCCCTGAGGGTCCGATCAAGTCCGACTACCGCCGCTACAACATCGAAGGCGTTACCGCGGGCGATGACTACGCGGCGATGCACCAGGCGCTGACTCGGCGCTTCAGCAAGCTGAAAGACGGGGAGGGCAAGCTGCCGGACATTCTGCTGGTGGATGGCGGCAAGGGGCAGTTGTCCATGGCGCGCGACGTGCTCAATGAGTTGGCGGTGCCGGATCTGATCCTGCTTGGCGTGGCCAAGGGGGCGACGCGCAAGGCCGGTTTCGAAACCCTGTACCTCAATGATGCCGCTCACGAGTTCACGTTGCGCGGTGATTCCCCCGCGCTTCATTTGATCCAGCAGATTCGCGACGAAGCTCACCGTTTTGCTATCACCGGGCACCGCGCCCGCCGTGGCAAAACCCGGCGTACGTCTACACTGGAGGGCGTTGCCGGCGTTGGACCGACACGTCGCCGCGATTTGTTGAAACATTTTGGTGGATTGCAGGAGCTGTCTCGTGCCAGCATCGACGAGATCGCCAAAGCACCCGGGATCAGTAAAAAGCTCGCAGAGTTGATTTATGCAAATCTGCACAGCGAGTAGAATGCCACCTCACCTCGTAGCCAGTTGTGCCGATGAATATCCCTAATCTGATTACCGTTCTACGCGTCCTGCTCATCCCGATCTTCATTTTACTGTTCTACCTGCCTTACCAATGGAGCTACGTGGCATCAGCCTCTGTCTTCGCATTTGCCGCTGCCACGGACTGGCTGGACGGGTACCTGGCCCGCCGTCTGGAGCAAAGCACGCCGTTCGGGGCTTTTCTCGATCCCGTAGCCGACAAGTTGATGGTTGCCGTTGCATTGGTGCTGCTGGTGCAGGAACACGGCAACCTCTGGCTGACGCTGCCGGCTGCCGTCATCATCGGTCGCGAAATCGTCGTCTCTGCCTTGCGAGAGTGGATGGCGGAACTCGGTGCCCGTGCTCACGTCGCGGTGTCGAACCTGGGCAAGTGGAAGACCGCCGCGCAAATGCTGGCGCTGGTTATCCTGCTGGCCAATCCATCGGATTTCAGCTTCTGGGTCCTGATGGGGTATGCCTTGCTGATGGTGTCTGCAGGCCTGACTTTGTGGTCCATGGTCCAATACTTACGGGCGGCGTGGCCACATCTGAAGACGGACGTTGAAAGGAAATAAAACTTTTTTGAATCAAGGGGTTGACGGGGCTTCCAGATTCTATAGAATGCGCCACACCAAGACGCGGGAATAGCTCAGTTGGTAGAGCACGACCTTGCCAAGGTCGGGGTCGCGAGTTCGAGTCTCGTTTCCCGCTCCAAACATTGTCTGGCAGCGCTTCATTGAAGACTGCAAGGCTAAAAAAGAAAGAGGCTTAGGCCTCTTTTTTTTCGTCCGGCGAATTCTATCGGTTTCGGCCAGCCATGCATTTCAAGTACATCAATCAGTACGTTGAAATCCGGGTTTGCGCTTAGCAGCGTCCAGATAGATAAAGCATTGCCGGATCCTTACATCTCTCCTCATTTGATCGAGACGAGGCTGCAGGCTGCAGGCGAGGAGAAGACCCTCAGATGACGGTAACTCACCGCAACCTTTCCTTTGAATTGACGAAGTCGGTAGCACCCAATTGTTTGGCGGTCTCGAGCTTCGCTGGATTGATATCCGCCTCCACGACCCCACCGGCCTCGACCTTGAGCGGTGGTGATCGTAATAGGGCATATCACCGCCGAAAATCCACCGTTACTGCAGTGGTCGGCCGTGTGCAACAAAGCAAAATATTGCCGTCTTCAGGAGTGTCCAGCGGCGTTTCGAAATACTCGACGGAACCTTCACGGAGGGTGACCTGACAGGTATTGCACAGACCGGCCCGGCAGTTGAATGGCGGCGTCAGACCGGCCTCTTCAGCAAGTTCGAGAAGTGATTGGCAGTTCTGATTCCAGACCACACGGGTGCCCGTCGGAAGAAACTCTACGATCGGTGCACCTTCAGTTGTCCCGGTCGGCGTCTTGGGCTCGGTTACCGCGGGTATTGATGACGTCACTGGTATGACGTCGTCTTCTTCGAGGATGGTCGCAGGGCCGAAGAATTCATAATGGATGCGCTCGCTGGCGATCCCAAGGCTGCGTAGCAGGCGCCAGTTCGCCTGCATAAAGAGCCTGGGGCCACAGAGGTAGATGTCGTAGTCATCCAGCGGAAGCAGCTGTTGCAAGGTATCCCGGTTGACCAGGCCCTGGCTGTGAAAGACATCATTGGCCTGGTCGTCGGCATCAGGGTTACGGTAGCAGAAGTGCACGCTGATCCCTGGGCGACGGCTGGCCAGTGACAACACCTCGTCACGAAAAGCATGCACTGCACCATTTTCACAGGCATGAATGAAATACACCGGCCGCGACGAACGATTACTTAGTTGATGAAGCATGCTCAGCATCGGCGTGAGTCCCACGCCACCACTGAACAGCACCACGGGCCTCGAACTCTCTTCGTCCAGCACGAAGGTACCCGTGGGGCCAGCGATCTCGAGTAAATCGCCGACCTGCACATGGTCGTGCAGGTGATTGGAGCCTTGGCCTGGCGGCAGTTCGGGTCGGTCGAAAGGTGCAGGTTCGCGCTTGACCGAAATGCGTATGCGCGACCTGTCGTTAGCGTCCCCGGAGAGACTGTAGTTGCGCAGCACCTTGACACCGCCGTCCAGCATGAGGCGAACGATGAGGTACTGCCCCGGGCGAAAGCCAGGGTTGGAAACGCCATCGACCGCAGTCAGGATGAAGGAGGTGATGACGGCGCTTTCTTGTGTCTTCTCAATCACCCGGAAGGACTTAAAGCCCAAAGAGGAAGTCTGAGGTTGTAGTTGAGTGCCCATCTCATGCCTCCGTCTTTTGTTCCGCGGTGTGTTGTTCGGTCAGCGGAATCAAGCTGCCATGCTGTTCCTGAGCAATTAACTTACTCAGGTTTCGACGAAAACGTAGCGGCCCTGAATCGGAGGCAAGATCGATGTTGGGACTGCGTTTATTGGCCATGCCCTTGTGTACGGCACTGAGAACTACTCGATCTTCGGCGAAGGCGTGGCGCACGTCTTCGTCAAACTGGCGGGAAACATCTTCGTTTTCGGTATCGAAATTACGCACCTGGAACCAGTAGTAACGCGTGTTCGATTCGTCGATGGGTGTCATGAAGTTGTAGGAATTCATGAGGAACACATGTTCGTGCAGTGCACCTTCGTCGGAACCTGTCCCTGCCGGGGTGAACAAGGCCTTGATAATGGCCTGTGCAGGGTAGTGCACCTCATAGTGCTGCTTGCGATCGCAATTGCCTTTGAACTTGACGAACTTGGCATAAAAAGGTGCCACTTCGACATCGCGCATCCAGCGAGAAACTATCACGCCGGCATCGGTTACTGTCGTTTGCAGCGGTTCTTCTGCACAGGCAGAGTTACCAAAAGAGGATTGATGCACCCACGCTACATGAGCCGGATCGAGCAGGTTGTCGGTCATGTACAGGTAGTTGCAAGGAATGACCATGCTATCGCCACGATTGAGTCCCCATGCCGGGTCCCCCCATTCCGGCACATGGCAAATTTTCGTTTCGTCTGCCAGTTCGAGATCACCCATCCAGATCCAGATCAAACCGTAGCGTACTGCCAGAGGATAACTGCGAACCTTGGCTCCTTGTGGGATGCGTCGGCTACCAGGAGCATGCACACAGCTGCCAGAGCAGTCGAAGGTCAGTCCATGATAGCCACACTCGATGTCATCCCCCTTGCGACGGCCCATCGACAACGGGAGCTTGCGGTGTGGACAGGCATCTTCGAGGGCTACCGGTGTGCCGTCACTCTTGCGGTAAAGCACCACGGGTTCATTAAGAAGGGTGACGGGATACAACTCTTCGCCTAACTCAGCTTCACTGGCAGCTACATACCATGCGTTTCGTAAAAACATGGGCTCTCTCCCTATTATTTTGTTGTTGGCCTTTTGCAGGCGAGCGATGGTTAACGACCTTTGCTCATGCTTCATTCATAAATATCGAAGGTGAAGTACTTCTTCTGAATCGCGTCGTAGGTGCCGTTTTTGTGCATTTCCGCCAGCGCGCCATTGATCGCGTTAATCAGGTCCTGGTCTTCCTTGCGCAGGCCTATCGCGATTCCACTTCCTAGTAGCTTTTCGTCTTGAACGGTATCGCCCGCAAAGGCAAAACCGGTGTTTCTGGGTGTTTGCAAAAAGCCGATATCCGCAACTACCGCATCAGTCAAGGTGGCATCGATACGACCGCTGACAAGGTCTGGGTACAGTAGATCCTGGTTCGTGTAAGAGACCATGGTGACACCGTGCGGCGCCCAGGCGGCTCTAACGTAGGCTTCCTGGGTGCTGCCTTGGGCCACGCCGATTCGCTTGCCCTTGAGCGACTCTACGGTGGGAATCAGACCGCTGTCGGACTTGGCGATGAGACGATTGGGTGAGTTGTAAAGCTTGTCAGAGAACGCGACATTTTCTTTGCGCTTTTCGTTAACGGTCATCGCCGAAAGGATGCCGTCAAACTTTTTCGCCTTGAGTGCCGGGATGATGCTGTCGAAAGCGATTTCAACCCAGACACACTTAGCTTTGAGTTGAGCGCAAATAGCGTTACCGAGATCAATATCGAAACCGACCAATTGCCCATCTGGTGCTTTTGATTCGAAGGGTGCAAATGTCGGGTCTACACCGAATCGAATGACACTGAGGTCTTTGGCCTGGACGCCGGTGGAAGCGGAAGCGAATGCGAATAAAGCCGCAAGGACAAATTTTTTCATTTTTATTTTCCTTTGTCTGTCATAGGGTTTTGCGCTGTATGTTGTTTGAGCAACGTTATGGCCGTTGCCTGACTGTGTTGTTCAGTGCCTTCGGAGCCGGCAGTGACAGGACCAGAATACGAGAGTCTGAATATTCGAAAAGATGTTAAAAACTGTTGCTTCGTGTAGCTGAGCTAAAGTATTAATCGGCGAGTTCGTTACTAGAGACGCTTATGAACAGCTTGCCTTCCCTGCGTGCTTTACAGGTTTTCGAGGCCGTAGGCCGCTATGGTGGAATTGTCGAAGCTGCAAGGCGCCTCGGCATCTCTGCCGGTGCCGTCAGTCAGCAAATGCGCTTGTTGGAAGACAGTCTGGGTTTGAGCTTGACCTTCAAAGTAGGCAAGCGCATTCGCTTGACGGCGGCGGGCCAGCGATATCACGACAGCTGTGTGGCAGCGTTTGAAATACTGCGCATTGCCCAGGTAGACGTCGAGAGGTCGAAGAGCGCCAGCAACTTACGCATCAGTGCATTGCCCTCCTTATTGTCAGATTGGTTGGCGCCGCTTATTTACACTTGGCAGAGCGATCACCCCGAACTCAATCTCTTCCTCGACGGCAGTCATGCGGAACCCGCGCCCGATGGCTACGAAATCGATTTTCGGGTCACTTACGGGGACTATGAGTCTACCGAGCACGCTATTGAACTGTTCCGCGATTGCGTCGTTCCAGTCTGTAGTCCAACTATGTTGCGAGCCGATGCACCGCTAAGGACTCCGGCCGACTTGCTGGCCTATCCACTGTTGTCGATTGACTGGTTGCCGAAGTTCGCCTCTCCGCCCTCGTGGCGTGATTGGTTCAGCGCCCAAGCAGTCGACAGTTCACAAATACGCGATGGCTATCGTGTCTATTCGTTGTCATCAATGGCTGTTCAGGCTGCGATATCGGGACAGGGCGTAGTGTTGGCGCAATGTTCAATGATCACCGATGCGTTAACGGATGGGCGTTTGGTAATGCCATTCGCCCAGGCGCTGCAATTGCCTTCATCCTATTTTTTGGTCGGGGCCAAGGATGTTTTCGACAAGGCACACTGCCGCGATTTCCATCGATGGCTGGTAGCGCGTGGGCGGGATCAGATGGCAATCAATGAGCAGCTGTTGACCCGATCAGGGGCTCAAGTAGAAGAGTGACACACAGGGTTCAATACACAGGCCTTAACTGTCTCTGTGTGCGCCATTCACCGGCAGGCGACTTCCCAGGCGATAACGTGAGGAGGGATGGATCAGGCGCACGTAGGTGACAATTTTGCCCTGACTCCAGGTCCGGCGCATGAGGACCAGGCAGGGTTCATTGGCATCGATTTGCATGTGTTTGCTTTCGTCGCTGCTGGGGTGGCTGGCTTCGACGATATGCTCCATTTCATCGGGCCTGATGATTTGCAGAAGGTATCTGGCGGGTTGCAGGTGCTCACCAAAGTCTTGCTGCAAAAAATCCGGCACCAGCTCGGGATTGACGTAACGATCTTCGAGCTGCACCGGCACGCCTTCTTCGCAATGCACACAGACCAGATGAAAAACCGAAGAGCCGGTGGGCAGTGCCAGGGCGGCGGCCACCGGCATGGAAGCCGCCTCGCGTCCCAGGTGCAGGACGCGGCAGGTGTAGCTGTGACCTCGAGCGAGGATTTCGTCAGCGATGTTGGTGATGCGCAGCAGATTCGATTGCGGTTTGCTTTCGGCGACGAAGGTGCCTACGCCTGAAATCCGCACCAGGTGCCCTTCTTCGGTCAGTTCGCGCAATGCCCGGTTGACGGTCATGCGCGACATGCCCAGTTCTTGCACCAAGCGGTTCTCTGAAGGGATCAGGTCGCCGGGTTTCCAAACGCCCGCGCGAAGCTGGCCTTGCACAAAATCCTTCGCGCGCTGATAGAGCGCTTGCGGTGCATTTTTAATCATTAGTCGGTCCGTAATGCTTGTGCGGCAAGTACTTTTGCCAGTGCCTGGAGAAAAAGGTCGTTATCCTCACAGCTTCCGATGGATACCCGCAAGTGCTGAGAATAGCCGGCTTCGCGCCATGGCTTGATGATGACGCCTTCGCGTAGCAGTGCCTGATTGATGTCTTCGGCAGGATAAGGCGTGCGGAAGTACAGAAAGTTTGCCATGGAGGGTGCCGTCACGATGCCTTGCTCTTGCAGCGCGACGGCCACCCTCCGGCGTTCGCTGGCGACATGGGAAAGACAGGCTTGCAGATATTCATCGTCGGCCAGCGCAGCAACCGCCGCGGCTTGGGCCACGCGGTTAACGTTAAAGGGCGTGCGCACGCGGTTGATCAAATCGGCCAGTAGTGGATCGCTGACGATTCCGTAACCAACTCGCAAGCCCGCCAGGGAGTATGCCTTGGAGAAG
Source organism: Pseudomonas sp. TE12234 (assembly GCF_054061835.1). Lineage (NCBI taxonomy): Bacteria > Pseudomonadati > Pseudomonadota > Gammaproteobacteria > Pseudomonadales > Pseudomonadaceae > Pseudomonas > Pseudomonas sp. TE12234. The sequence continues at coordinate 71,408 of NZ_JBSSEP010000011.1, read as the reverse complement.
GTCCGCAGCAGTATGAAGGGTTTGCCACTGGCCTGAATCAAGCCCAGGCAATCCGGATAGTCGGTCTCCCATCGGGCGTATTCGTAATAGGCCTCATCGAATACCAGCAAACACTGTGCGGGCAATGCGCCGAGCAACTGCTGCAACTCGTCGGCGCTCAGGGTGCAACCCACCGGATTGGACGGACAGGAAAACATCAACAAACGCGTGCGGGGCGTGAGCGCGGCGACCATGCCCGCCACATCGAACGTGCCTTCATCGGTCATCGGCACGCCCACTACCCGGGCACCGGCAGCCATTGGGTAGATGAAATGCAGTCCAAAGGACGGCACCACGGTGACGACTTCATCGTCATGGTCCAGGAACACGCGACTGATGACGCTCAGTAAATCTTCCGAACCATTGCCGAAGACCAATTGATCTTCTGGTACGTCGAGTTTTTTCGAGAGTGCGGCGCGTAATGCCTGGCAACCGGCATCGGGATACAGCGCGATCTCACTGCAGGCCCGGGTCATCGCGGGGGTGACGGCGCGAGCCGGCCCCATCGGGTTTTCATTGCTGCCCAGTTTGGCGATGCGGGTCAGGCCAAAGCGCTTGCGCACTGCGTCCGAGCCCAGGCCGGCGTTGTAGCTGGCCAGGTCACGTACTTCGGCGCGGGCCAGCAGATTCAGGTCGTTGGAATTCATACCGGGGTAACCTCTTTGGTGTCCTGCCAGAAGGCGTTGCGGTCCAGGTAGTTCTGCAAGAATTGCTGCAGACGTGGCTGTTCGGCGTTGTGAAAGATTTCGTGAGGGGTGCCCTGAGCGACCACTTGGCCTTGATCGAGGAACACCACCGAGTCGGCGACCTGAGCGGCGAAACCCATCTCATGGGTGACCACCACCATGGTCATGCCTTCTTTGGCGAGGGTTTTCATGACCTGCAGTACTTCACCGACCAGTTCCGGGTCGAGGGCAGAGGTGGGTTCATCGAACAGCATGATGTGCGGCTCCATGGCCAATGCCCTGGCAATCGCCACGCGCTGTTGCTGACCACCGGACAACTGCGCCGGATAGGCCGAGGTTTTATGGGCCAGACCGACTTTATCCAGCATCGCCATGGCGCGTTGGCGAGCCTCATCGGCGGACAGCTTTCGCACACGCAGCAAGGCTTCACTGACATTGCCAAGGGCGGTCATGTGCGGCCACAGGTTGAATTGCTGAAAGACCATGCCAACATTGCGCCGCACCTGATTGATCTGCGACTGCGCCGCGCGCTTGCGGCCTCTGCCGTTGTCCGGCACCCAGCCAAGCAACTGGCCTTCGATATAGATTTCGCCCTCGTCGTACTCCTCAAGAAACGCCATGCTGCGCAGCAGGGTGCTTTTGCCCGAGCCGGAAGGGCCGATCAGGCACACCACTTCAGAATGCCGGACCTGCAAGTCGATACCCTTGAGCACGCGCAGGTTGCCGAAGCTCTTGCCGACATTGTGCAGTTTCAGCATCGGCGCGCTGTTGTCGGAGAGTGTTTTTGAAGTCTTCATCGCTTCACCTGATTCGTTCAATACGGATGAGTGTGGTGCAGCAGTCGGTGTCGAATGGAGGTGGCTCATTGCGGCTGCTTCTGCATGAATCGCCCTACGCGTACTTCCAGCAGCATGCCCAGCCGCGAGCAGGCTTCCACCAAGAGCAGGTAGCCGATGCACAGCACCAGCAGGGTTTCGACAAAGGCGAAGGTTTCCGAGCCAATGCCGGTGAGGACCATCGTCAGTTCGGGGATGGTGATGATCGACAGCACGGCGGTTTCCTTGCACAGGATGGTGATCAGATTGACCAGCGCGGGCAGGATGATCACCAGCATTTGTGGGATCTGGATGCGCGTGATGCATTGCAGGCGGGTGATGCCCAGGCAGTCGGCGGCTTCCAGTTGCCCGCGGGCGACGGATTCAAAACCGGTACGGAAAATTTCCGCGAAATAAACACTGCCATAAATGCCCAAACCGAGGATGCCGGCCGGAATGGGGTCCAGGCTCAAACCGAAAGACGGGCCGCCGTAGTACACCAGGAACAACTGGACCAGAAACGGCGTACTTCGAATCATCTCGATGAACACTCGCAACGGCGCGCGCACCAGGCTGTTGCCGAACAGTTGCGCGACGGCAATCAACAAGCCCAGCAATAGACCCAGTGCGACACCGGCGGACCAGGTGCCGAGCGTAACCATGAAGCCCTGGCCGATGTCGGCGAGGTGATGGGTGATGATCGTGGGGTCGAAGATCATGCCGTGCGCTCCTTCAGATGGCGTTCCAGCAGGCCGCCGAAGAACGCCAGCGGGATGTTGATCAGGCAATAGAAGCCGGCCAGCATCAGGTAGTCCTGAACGAACATGTAGTCGCTGGCCGCAATGTTCTGCGCTGTGCGGGTCAGGTCGGCCAGACCGACCACCGACACCAGCGACGAAGCCTTGATCAGCAGGATCATTTCATTGACCAGTGCCGGCAGTGTCAGGCGCACGGCTTGAGGGACGCGAATGCGCACCAGCATTTGCCCTGAACTCAGACCCAACAGACCGGCCGCTTCCAACTGACCGCCGGGGATGGCGAGAAAGCCACCGCGCATGATTTCAGCGATATAGGCACCGGCCGCCAGGGACAGCCCGATCACCGCCGCCACCATGGGCGAAACGTTGGGCAGGCCGATACGCGGCAGGAAGTAATAGATGAACAGCAGTTGCACCAGCAGCGGTATGCCACGGAACACGAATATATAAGCTCCCCCCAATCGTCTGAGCAGCGGCAGGGGGGAAAGACGCAGGCTGCCCACAATAACGCCGATGACAAAGCCGATGGCCAGTGCCGCGACGGAAATCTCGAGGGTCACCAGCAGGCTGTCCAGTAGAAGGGGCAGGTTTTGCAGCAGTAAAGGCCAATCGAACATCGTCGTGCCTCCAGTGGATAAATCGCCGGCTCGGCTGAGCCGGCGATCCGTTCATGAACCCTGCAATCCTTGTTTACCAGGTGGGCTCGAAGTCGGCTTTTGGCACGTCCATCTCGGTACCCAGCCATTTCTTCTGCAGGGCGGCAAGACGACCGTCTTCGTGCATTTTCAGCATGGCGGCGTCGAGAGCGGCTATCAGGCTGTTGGCGTCGTCATCCTTGCGTCCCAGGTAGGCGAAGTAGGATTTCTTGCCAAAGGGAGGCATCACCACTTTGTACTTGTCCGGGTGTTGGGCGGCGACGTAGGAGATGTTCGGCAGTGAGTTGGCGACGGCGACGATGCGCTTGGTCCCCAGTTCTGCGTAGGCCTGGTTGTTGTCGATGTATTCACGCACATCGACTTTTTTCGGCAGGGTGGCAGCGAAGGTTTTCAGTTCTTCGAGTTGCGCCGAACCTTTGCCGGCGCCTACGACTTTGCCGGCGATGTCTTCAGGCTTGCTGACGGGACTGTCCTTGGCGCTGACCAGCAACGCTACGGTTGCCTCGGCGATCGGCATGACAAAGTGGTAACGCTCCTTGCGTGCCTTGGTCACGATGATAGGCCCGGCGACGATGTCGAATTTCTTGGCTTCCAGCCCTGGCAACACACTCGGCCATGGCAGGTCCATGAACCTGACCTTGACCCCCAATTCTTTGCCCAACTGTTCGAACAGCTCGGAGTTCAGGCCTTTCTGTTTACCGTTCTCGGTGAAGTCGAAAGGCGCAAATTGCAGTTCGGTGCCCACCACCAGCTCACCGGATTTTTTCACGTCGGCGAGTTGATCGGCCTGGGCCGCCATGCAGGCGCCAGTCAGGGCCAAAGCGATACACAGGCTGTTGAATTTTTTACTGAACAGAGAATCGAGTTGCATGGTGTAACTCCTTCATCAGGTGCAGTGAGGCTTATGGTGTGTGTGTTGGTTCTGGTTATGTGTTGCAGGTAAATCAATGCTGCTAAAGCAGTTAACGTGCCACAGCGGTATATACAGCTTGAATCGTCACTCAACCGAGGATTTTTCCCGGATTGAGGATGCCCTTGGGGTCGAAGCAATCCTTGAGTTGCTGCATCGCCTGGCGAGCCTCGGGGCTGACTGAGTGGTGGAGAAACTCGCGCTTGAGCAGGCCGATACCGTGTTCGGCCGAGACCGAGCCGCCCAGTTCGCCGACCGCGCTGTAAACCAGCTCTTCGACCTCCAGAATGGGGGCTGGCTGGGGCAAGGAGGCGCAGTCGACAGTCAGGTGCAGGTTGCTGTCACCGATGTGACCGAAATACACGCTGTGGTTACCCGGCCAACGTTGCCCCAGGCGCTGGCGACAGCGTTCGGCGAAGTCGCCGATCAGGCCGATCGGCAGGCTGACGTCGAAGTTCAATGGGGTCATGCGCAGGGGAAACTCGCCGGTTGCTTCACGGATTTTCCAGAGTGCCCGAGCCTGGGTCTGGGAGCTGGCCAGTACCGCGTCAACCACTTCACCGGCGGCGAAGGCCTGCTCCAGTGTTTCTTCAAGCAGGTTCCGGGGGCCGGCCGACTCGAGCAATACATACAGCGGATGATCCAGCGACATCGGTGCGGTCGGGTTTTCCAGCCAGGAAACCCCCAGGCGGAAGAAGTCTTGCCACATCAATTCATACGCTTGCGGCGTACCGACGCTGCGTTGCACCCGGCGCAGCAGGCTGACCGCGCTGGGGTAGTCGGGCAGGGCGCAGAGCAGGGTGGTGGTTTCGCCGGGTGTCGGGGCCAGTTTCAATACCGCGCGGGTGATCACCCCAAGGGTGCCTTCACTGCCGATGAAGCACTGTTTCAGGTCATAACCGCAGTTGTTCTTGATCATTTTGTTGAGCAGGTTGAGCACCCGGCCATCGGCCAGGACCACCTCCAGGCCGAGTACCAGATCTCGGGTCATGCCGTAGCGGATGACGGCATTGCCGCCAGCATTGGTGGCGATGTTGCCGCCGATCTGGCATGAACCACGCGCGCCGAGATCGAGGGGAAACACAAAGCCGGCCTCGAGAACCGCTTGCTGAATCTCCTCCAGCGTAGTGCCGGCCCAGACGCTGATGGTTGCTGCCGCCGGGTCGATTTCTTCGATGCCGCGCAGGCGCTCAAGGGACAGGGCGATGTCTGTCTCGCGAGGCACTGCGCCACCAGCCAACCCGGTCATGCCGCCTTGGGGCACCACCGATTGCGCTGCGTCATTGCAGATGCGCAAGGCGCTTGCGACCTGCTCCGTGGTGCGCGGCAGCAACAGCGCGGCAGGACAGGCCGGCGCGTGGCCGGTCCAGTCGCTGTAGTGCCGTTGACTGATATCGGCACCGGTCACCACTGCGGCATCACCCAGCGCCAGGCGCAATTGTTCGAGGGTCTGTTGCAAATCGTTCATCGGTTCAACTCACGGTGAAGGAGGTGGAGGGCGTCGCGGACAACTGGCGACGGTGGAGCTGGTTCAGGTCGGGTGTTCCGAGCAGTGACAGGGCCAGGCGCAATTCTTGTGCAAGCAGGTCGAGCGCATGTCCGGCACCTGCCTGCCCGCCGACTGCCACTCCATACAAGGTAGCGCGCCCGAGCAAAACCGCGTCAGCACCCAGTGCGCAGGCTTTGAGAATGTCAGTGCCACGGCGGATGCCACTGTCGAGCAATAGCGTGAGCTTGCCTTTGGCGACGGCGGCAATCGCTGGCAGGCAGTCGATGCTTGCAGGGACTCCATCGAGTTGCCGGCCGCCGTGGTTGCTGACCACCACGCCATCAAGACCCAGTGCGATGGCTTTCTCGGCATCCATCGGGTGCAGCACCCCTTTGAGCAACAACCGTTGTGGCCAGCGGTCGCGCAAGCGGGCGAGGGCATCCCAATCGAGACCGGTGTCCATTTGCGAGCCGATGAAATGGGCAGCACCTTCGATAGTGCGTTTCCCGGATGGCAGATAGCGTTCGATGTTGCCCAGATTTGGCAGGCCATGTGGCCAAAGCGTCTGGGCCATCCACCGTGGATGATTCAACACGTCGAGCTTGTTGCGCAGGCTCAGTTGCCGGGGGCGGATGAAGTTTCGTTTGTCCCACTCCCGGTTGCCCAGCAGTACCGCGTCGCTGGTCAGCAACAAGGTCTTGCAGCCCACGGCGGCCGCGCGCAGGAGCAGGTCTTCCTGGACCTTTGGGTCACGCAGGCAATAGAGCTGGAACCAGAGATTAACCTCCGGCACCGCCGCGACCACTTGCTCCAGAGAGCTGGTGGAAACGGTACTCAGGGTAAAGGGCAGGCCGCGCTCCGTTGCAGCGCGGGCCAGGTGAATATCGGCATCGCGATAAAGCATGGCGTTGTAGCCGGTGGGACCAATCGCCATGGGCAACGGCAGCTCTCGACCAAGCAGCAAGCGCTGGGGGTGCGTTACCGAGCAGGGCACCAGGGTCTGCGGCAGCAGGGCAATGTCCGCGAAGCCTTGACGGTTGCGGCGCAAGGTCAATTCTTCTTCGGCACCACCCTCCAGGTATTCCCACGCGAAATGCGGCAAGCGTCGGCGGGCCATCACTGCCAGCTCGGCAATGCTTTGGGCTCGACGATAGTCCGGGCCTGAATAATAGCGGCGCATGGCATATCCCATCGGCTACGTAAGAGTCGGCGTTCGCCGCAACAAGGCGGCGAACGGGTTCAGCTCAGTTGTACGAATCAGGCATACAGGCGTTCTGCGGGCAACCAGCGAGTGAACGCCGCGTTCTCGACCCAGGCTCGTGCCGTGGCGATATCCGGGGCGAAATAGCGATCTTCATCGTAGTGAGCCACTTCACGGCGAATCATCGTCAGCACCTCTCTGAGTTTTTCCGAAGTCTGCAATGGCGCATGCAAATCCACGCCCTGAGCTGCGCCCAGCAGTTCGATCGCGACCACCGCACTGCTGTTGCCGGCCATGTCCAGCAATCGACGTGCCGCAAAGGTCGCCATCGAGACATGATCTTCCTGGTTGGCTGAGGTTGGCAGGCTATCGACTGACGCTGGATGCGCCAGGGTCTTGTTCTCCGAAGCGAGGGCGGCAGCGGTAACCTGGGCGATCATGAAGCCGGAGTTCAGGCCACCTTCGCGCACCAGAAAGGCCGGCAGGCCCGACAGTGCCGGATCAACCAGTTGTGCGATTCGCCGCTCGGATAGCGCGCCGATCTCGGAGATGGCCAAGGCCAGTACATCGGCGGCCATGGCCACCGGTTCGGCGTGGAAGTTGCCGCCGGAGAGCACGTCGCCGTCGGCACAGAACACCAGCGGGTTGTCCGAAACGGCGTTGGCTTCACGCAGAAAGACCCCGGCGGCGAAGCGCATGTGGTCCAGGCACGCGCCCATGACCTGAGGCTGGCAACGCAGCGAGTAAGGGTCCTGCACCCGGTCGCAGTCGCGATGGGATTCACGGATCTCGCTCGTGGCCAGCAGATCACGGTAGAACATTGCCACGTCGATTTGCCCCGGTTGTCCACGAACCGCCTGGATGCGTGGATCAAAAGGCACGTCTGAGCCCTTCAGGGCTTCCACGCTCAGGCTGCCGGCGACCACCGCTGCGCTGAACAGCTTTTCGCAGGCGAACAGACCGCGCAGGGCCAACGCCGTCGAAACCTGGGTGCCATTGATCAGCGCCAGGCCTTCCTTCGGGCCCAGCACCATGGGTTCGAGGCCGGCAATCGCCAGGCCTTCGACGGCATCCATTTCACGGCCTTCATGGCGCACCCGGCCGACGCCGATCAACACGGCGGACATATGCGCCAGTGGTGCCAGATCGCCGGAAGCGCCGACCGAGCCTTGTGACGGTATGCACGGATAAACCCTGGCGGCATAGAGCTTGCTCAGGGCCTGAATGACTTCCCAGCGAATCCCGGAAAAGCCACGGGCAAGGGAGCCAATCTTGAGCGCCATGATCAAGCCGACACTGGCGTCATCCAATAGAGGGCCGGTGCCCGTGCAGTGCGACAGCAGGAGGTTGCGTTGCAGTTTGGCCAACGAATCGGTGGGGATCGAGGTCCGTGCCAGCAGGCCGAAACCGGTGTTGATGCCGTAGACCGTGCGCTGGTTTTCGATGATCTCGTCTACTGTACGGGTACTGGCTTCGACAACGTCGCGTGCGGCCGGGTCCAGTTCGAAAGGACTTTGCAGCTGGTAAATGGCGCGCAATTGATCGAGGGTGAGTTGACCGGGTTTGAGCTGCAGCGATGCGTACATTGAGAGTGTCCTGAGGTCAGGGTGGTGGGAAACAGTGTAGCTATATGCTCCTGTATATACAGGTAAGGCAAGATGCAGGCCAACGTCACAATTCCGCTCGCCGGTCAGCGTTCCAGACCCAGTTAACCCAAGACTGAAAGACAATTACAGGCGCCTCATCGGGCAGGCCTGTAACCAAAAGTTGCACCAAATGGGAACTATGCGCGCCCTGATGGGGCAATGGAAACAGGCGGGTAACAGATCGATTGGAATCTTTTTCTGTTATTGGAAAGTGCTTTTCGCTTTAGCCCGAGGATCGCCGGCACCTGCCTGGATAAGCGGCACAGTAAATGCTTTATCCTGTATATACCGGTTCGTCGTTCGCTGACGCACCCTGTTCTCCCACCACGGTATGCACGATGCACCCAGGAGTTAACATGACCTCTAGCGCCAATCTGCCCCTGATCGATATGTCCGGTGTCCGCGAAGGTGATCAGGCGAGCATTCGTCGAGCCGGTGACGCCATCCGAAAAGCCTGTAGCGAGACCGGCTTCTTCTACATCATCAATCACGGCGTACCGCAAACGGTGATCGACAGAGCCATGGCCGCTGCCGAGCAGTTTTTTGCCTTTCCGGTTGAGGTCAAACGCCAGGTGGCAGTCAATAACCGCCATCGAGGCTGGCATGCACTGGGTGGGGCGACCATGTATGAAGCGACCAAGCCGGACCACAAAGAGTTCTTCAGTATGGGTCTTGAGCTGGCGGAAGATGATCCTTGCGTTCTTGCAGGCGAGGCCTTGCGTGGGCCGAACCAGTGGCCCGCATTCATGCCACAGCTGCGTGAGGCATTGGCTGAATACTATGAGGAAATCGGTAAGGCCGGCGCTGATCTGTTACGCGCCGTGGCGGTCGGGTTGGGAATCGAAGAGGGTTTTTTCACGGATAAATACACAAAACCGCTGCAGCGTACGCAGATGGTCTATTACCCTCCGCAGCCGCCCAAGGCTGAGGCCGACCAGTTCGGTGTGGCCCCGCACACCGATTACGGCTGCATCACGTTGCTCTATCAAGATAACAGCGGTGGTTTGCAGGTCCGCGAACTGGGCTCCAATCGCTGGATCGAAGCCACGCCGATCCCGGGTAGCCTGGTCGTGAATGTCGGGGATCTGCTGGCGCATTGGTCCAATGATCGTTTTCGTTCAACCCTGCACCGGGTGATCAACACTTCAGGTCATGAACGCTACTCCATCGCGACCTTCTACGACCCGACCTATAGCGCGGTTGTCGATCCCTGCGATCTGGGTATTGACCCGGCCCAGAGTCTGTATCCGCCGGTGGCCGCGGGAGATTACATTCTCAAGCGTATCGATGACTCGATGGCCTATCGTAAAAAAGCCAGTGCCAAGTAGAGGATCCAGTTTCTGGGGGGCGCGCAGGTTTGGACATGAGGTGATTGAGGAAGTCTCCTGAGGCCGAATGTGAGGCATGAGGCCGAGGGAGCTTCCTCCTATCAAGGAATTGCGCGCCATCGTTGGCACAAAGCGAATAAATCTATTGAAAAAAACCTCAGCAGGCTTTAAACGGAAGGCTCACTGGCATTGCCAGTAAACGGTCGGTGGGTATCGCCAGTTTTTGGCTCAGGGAGCGTTGATGGGTTTTCGTCCTTTGACAGACCTCCCGAGACAATCGAAAGGCTGCGACGTGGCCGCATCTCAACTGGAAGGGAACTCGGATACGGTCGGGATGACATACGCTGGCAACGAAGACACGATCGAACAACTGCTGGACTCAGCGCGTCACTGGGCCCACACCACCGGGTGGGCGGTTTACCGCGCCGGTGAGCAAATGCATTTGGTCGGGCAGGGCGACCCAGGGATGCAGTGGCCATCCAGCGTCGCAAACGAAGCGTTTGAAGCCTTTTGCTCGAACCGGCGCTTGCAACGCTGGCCGACCGGCAGAGGGGAAGGTGTACTGGGTTGGTTGTTGGCGCCAGTCGATGATCCTGCGCAACCGGCGCTCGCCGAGTTTGCCCTGCGCCTGGGCATTGAGCTGCAGACCAATACCCTGGCCCGTGCGCAAATTACCCAGCGCGTGCTGTATGAAATTACCTACCTGGCCAGTTCGACCCGCGATCGCTCAGTATTTCTCGTAGGGGTACACCGGCTGCTGGCCAGCCTGATCGATGCCGAGAACTTTTATCTCGCGTTGTACGACCCGCGCACGGGCAAGATTGACTACCCGTATTACGTCGACATCATCGACGTCGATGCCCTGGAGGCCGAAAACTACGAATACCTGGACCGCGCGCGCCTGTCGTTGACCGGCCAGGTATTGACCTCCGAGCAGCCATTGCTGATCGATGCCGCCGGCATCCTCGCGGCTGAGGCCGAAGGCCGATTCTATTGCGTGGGTGACCGTCCCGAGTTCTGGATGGGCGCCCCGTTGAAAAACGCATCGGATGACGTGTTTGGCATGCTCGCGATGCAGGTCTACGACGTTTCTCGTATCTACAGCGCTGAAGACCGCGCGCTGTTCCTTGTGGTGGCGCGCCACGTCGCCATGGCCCTGGACCGGATTCTGCACCGCGAGGACCTTGAAGAGACGGTGATACGTCGCACCCTCGAGCTGTCGGCAGTCAACGACGCACTGAGGCAGGAAGTGGCCGACCGGGAGCGAGCCGAGCATCTGCAGAGCGCGTTGTTCCAGATTGCAGAATTGTCCAGCCAACCGGGCGACATGGCTGAGTTGTTTCAATCCTTGCATGGCATCGTCGGTGATCTGCTGTTCGCGCAGAACTTCTACATCGCGCTGTTCGACGACGCGACCAGTGAAGTGACCTTTCCCTATTATGTCGATGAGCGGCAGACGACCTGCCCGCCGGCGCGGCGTGGTCGTCGCGGCTTGACCGAGTACGTCATTCGCCAGCGTCGACCTTGCCTGATTGACGTCGGCGAGGCTGAACGCTTGTCCGCAGTCGGCGAAATTGAAATTGCCCAGGAGTCTGTCCGATCCTACTCGTGGCTGGGCATTCCCTTGTTCGATGGCGACGTCGTGCGTGGCGTGCTTGCGGTGCAAAGCTATACCTCCCAGGTGCGTTACACCCTGCGTGACCAGGAACTGCTGACCTTTGTGTCGCGCCACATTGACACTGCACTGTCGCGACGCACGGCGGCCGAAGCGATCCATGCCGCCAACCTCAAGCTGGAAGCCCGGGTGCAGAGCCGCACCCGCGAACTCGATCACGCCAATGCCAAGTTGCAACACGAAAACTCCCACGATGCCCTGACCGGGCTACCCAATCGCACCTACCTTCAACAGCGTCTCAATCTGGCGTGGACGCGGTTCGGCAGCGAAGGCGGGCACCTGGCGGTGATGTTCATCGACCTCGACCGTTTCAAACTGGTCAACGACAGCCTCGGTCACCATTTTGGCGACCTGCTGTTGAGGCAGGCCGCCCACCGTTTGCGCGGTTGCCTGCGCGACACCGACATGCTGGCTCGCCTGGGCGGCGATGAGTTTTCGGTACTGGCGCCCGAGGCACCGCTGGATGTGTTGATCGACATCGCCGAACGGATCCTGGTGGCGTTCGACCTGCCGTTTTTCATCAATGGCCATGAAGTTTTTTCGTCCTGCAGCATCGGCATTGTCAGTGCCGACAGCCAGTTCCATCACGAGCCAGCCGACTTGCTGCGCGATGCCGACGCGGCAATGTACCGGGTCAAGAGTGCCGGGCGTGACAGCTACGCGGTGTTCAACCAGGAAGTGCGCCGTGAAGTCTCGGACCAGGTTGAGCGAGAAGGGGCCTTGCGCAACGCGCTCAAGCGTACCGACGAACTGCTGCCGTATTTCCAGCCGATTGTCAGCGTCGAAAGCGGCGAACTGTTGGCCCTTGAAGCGCTGGTGCGTTGGCATCAGCCCGGCGGCCGGGTGATCGCGCCGGGCGAGTTTTTGCCGGATTTCGAGGGCTTGCGACTGATCGGGCGGCTGGATCTTTACATGCTCACCAGCGTTGCAGTGATCCTCGCACAGCCAAGGCACGCCAATTGGCCGCCAGTGCACGTCAATTGCTCCAGCTACAGCATGACGCGGCCTGACTTCGCCAATGATGTACTTGCGTTGCTGGCGCGGTATCAGGTCTCGCCGTCGCGGATCTGCCTGGAGTTGACCGAAGGTGCGCTGGTCGCGGAGCCGGCGATCGCCCGACTGACCATGCAGCAATTGGCCGACAACGGCATGTCGGTGGTGCTCGATGACTTCGGTGCCGGGTTCTCATCCCTGAGCTATGTGCATCAATACCGTTTCAGCGGCTTGAAGATCGACAAGTCGTTCATCCTTGAACTGACCACCAGTGCCCGCAGTCGCGCGATCGTCCGGGCGATTGTGCGGATGGCCGAATCGCTGGACCTGAGTGTGGTGGCCGAAGGTGTCGAAGACGAGGCGACACTGGACTTGCTGCGTGAAATGGGCGCAGGGCAGGCCCAGGGTTATTATTTCGCCAAACCGATGGGGTTGGAGGCGTTGCTGGCGAGTTCGCTGATCCGTTGATGTTTCGAGGTCGGGCGGCTACAGATGTCCGGCGTGCATCCCCCAACAACCCGATCGAGCTTTACCCCTGTCCCTCAAAAAAGGCCCCTGAAGATGACCACCGCACATGTTTTCATCGCCACCAGTCTGGACGGTTTCATCGCCCGCCCCGATGGCGACATTGACTGGCTTTTGCAACGCGATGATCAGACCGAGGATCATGGCTACTCAGCCTTCATCGCCGACAAGGATGTGATCGTGATGGGGCGGGGCAGCTATGAGAAGGTGCGGACCTTCGATAGCTGGTTCTACGACCTGCCCGTGGTGGTGCTGTCCGAACAACTGGCCAATTCGCCGGTGCCCGAGGCGCTCGAGGGCAAACTGCGATTTTCCGACCTCGCTCCGAGGGAGGTAATGGCAGAGCTGGAGAGACAGGGCATGCACCGGGTCTATGTCGATGGCGGGCAGTTGGTGCAATCATTCCTTCGCGATGGGTTAGTCGCTGATATGGTAATCACCACCGTGCCGGTGCTGATCGGGTCGGGAAGGCCATTGTTCGGTGGCCTTGAGCAAGATGTAGATTTGAAGCTGGTGTCCAGCCGCTGTTTTCCCTCGGGTCTGGTGCAGTCCACTTACCGGCTGACGCCATGATCTGCTCGAGTGATCGAAACCCGCTAATCGAGTCATAGGCTGTCATTTTCCAGCCTTGTATGGGGCCATGGGGGTGATTGCGCCGCAGTGGAAGGGGATCGCACCTCGTTGGAGTAATGAAACCAGTCCCCGGAATTTTTTTTGAAATCAAGGGGTTGCCAGCCTCAAGAAATGAGTACATAATTCACGCCATCGAAAGCACTGACCGCTGAAAAAGTTCAATGTTTTCAATGAGATAGGCACTAATCAATGTGTGGTATCTCACCCAGGTTTGTACGCATTTGTTGTTGTGCTACTGACAGCAGATGTTTTGAGGCCGAGTAGCAAAATGGTTATGCAGCGGATTGCAAATCCGCCTACGCCGGTTCGATTCCGACCTCGGCCTCCACTATTAAAAGCCCCGTAGATTAACGTCTGCGGGGTTTTTTATTGCCTTAAAAATTCATTTGTCCGCAAAACCTTGAAGACTCAGGTCCAGTGGATTCTTGTCGGCGCCAGCCGTTCAACCTGGCGGTCCCCCCACAAACCGGATCGTTGCCAAATGGCACCGGACGTCATCCAACGATGCCCCGCTGCACGCAGGTTGATCCAGATCAAACGCCCTACGGCGATCAGCGCCATGCTTTTGATAAACATGGGCGCGAGATCCGGTCATGGCTTACGACAAACTCATCAGCGGGGTTCACGCGGTCGGGCACTGGGGCCGGGGTACCGTGCTCAGGCTGCTGCGCTGGCCAGGCACAAGGTCCTGGAAACGCGAGGCCACCATCCTGATGTCAATTTTGCTGACGCTGACGGTGGGATATCTCACGGCGTTTCGCTATGCCTCCTATACGGTGCAGGACTTGGTGGGGACATGCACTGCGCGTTTGGAGATTGAGCTTGAAGGATCCGACATGGCCCCCCTCGAAAGCGCGCTGCCTCGGTCCTTGTGCCAATGCCTGGCTCAGGCGCTTCTCGACAAGAACGGTATTGTTCGCCTGGCCATGGTCAACAGGCACTGGTTTGATCCGGTGTCCCTTGAACCGGTGACGGAAGCGGACGAGACGGTCTGCATCAATACCCTGTGGGTGCCCAATGCCGAATTGGCCACGCGCCTCACACTGTGAGTCAAGTTGTCGAATTGTTCCGGGTAGCGCCCAGGCCGCCCCTGTTCTCGCGCCAAAGAGTTGCTGCGTGCGGTTGAGCGTGGCGCACGTTGCATTTACGCAGGGATGCCGACAGTTTCATCCGATGCTGAGGTGTGAAATGTTCCTTCCAATGCGTTTGCTTTTTCTCGCCTATCCCCAGGCGGTCCACAGCGCCGGCCTGGAATATGCCGGTCATCTGGCATTGACCCTGGGTGTGCCCTTGCACCTCACGGCGTTCATCGATCCTCACGGGGCTGAGCTCGCCAGCCAGACGGGCGCAGAAAGCCCTGACATGGCACGTGAACGGGTGATGGCGCAGCGTCACCAATGGCTCAAGAGCGAAAGCATTCGCCTGCAGGCCAAGGGCGTGGAGGTCCACCCGGACGTGATCTGTTCCAGCGCGGTGGAGTGCGCTGCCTACGCGCAACGCGTCGAAGCGGACTTGATCATCAAGGACATGCAGGCGCGGCCCGGATTGTCAGCGCTGGATTGGGAGTTATTGAGTGCCAGTCCGGTCTCCGTGCTTTTCGTCCGGCCGGGTCCGATCCAGACCTGCGGCAAGTTTCTGGTCGCGGTCGACATGGCGTTTCAGTCAAAGGCTGAGGACAACGGCAATCACTCGATCATTGAGGCTGCGCGGCACCTGGCGAACGCCTGTGGTGCTGCGTTGCATCTGATCAGTGTTTACGACAGCGGTACCAGCAGTCACGGCGACCTGGCCTTGTTCGATGCCCGCAAGCAGGCGTTCGATGCCTTGGCCAGTCAGCATGGTATCTCCAGTGAACATCGGCACTTCATCCCCGGTGCTCCGGCCAATGCCATTCGTTTTTACCTGCAGCGCAGTGCCTACGACCTGTTGGTCATTGGCGCGGCCAATCACCATCTGCTGGCGTCCGATATCGGCTTGACCGCTGAAGGGATTCTCGAAGGCGCCGGTTGCAGCGTCCTGGCAATCAAACTGCCAGCGGGCGCCCAATCGCCCAAAGCCGTCGAAGAGGCGCGGCAGTTGGAACCGGACTTGATCAGGAACTAGCAGGTGAATGGCGATTGCCATTTGGCTTGATTGCCCAGGGCGCCCGGTTTCAAGCAAACCGCAGCGCCAGGGCTGATCCAGGCAGGGTCAGCGACAACCATGCCTGGTGCTATTCGTCACGCTTCCAACTGACGGTCAAAACATACTCATCATCGCCGTACTGGTAGTCAGAGTCGCCATTGTAGGCGGCTTCCAGTGCATGGCCCAGGCGACTGGCAAGATGGATGCCGGTGGTGGTGACGATCAAGTCATCCCCTGAGTCGGTAATTTTGATGATGCGCTCCAGGGCATGATCGGCCTTTTCCTTTTTCTCGGTGTTTTCAATCAGGTTGATGATTTCATTGCGATGGTTGAGCAAGAAGCTGCCCGATAGCGTCAGCGTACCCGCAGGCATGTTGTCATCGATGCGTCGGCATGCCGGGCACGTCACTGTTTGCGCGTCGTGGATCACCGTGTTTTCAGGGCTTTTCCAGGTCCAGTTGCCGGCATGGTAAACCGAGTCGCACTGCGGGCAGATGGCGGAACCTTCAAAGCGCTGCGAACGATAAGGGTCGTGGGTATCCGTCTTGAACAGTTGGTTTTTCTGGCTCTGTTGATACTTGTCCATGGTTTTTTTCCTCGCCTGTGAGATCGAAAAAATCCAACCGTTGTGGATTTCGCCCATCCATTGGGACTCGATTTCTGGTCGCCCGGCTTGATTTTTATCAACTCGGGGGCGAGTGCTGACAGTCGGTCTAACCGTGCGGAGACTGACCTGCGGAGCTGCCGAAAAGGGCGCGGCGATGGGCTGACATTGTTGATAAAAGTCAAGGTCTCAGGGGGCATTTCCTACAAGCTGCAGGAAGGCATTTGTTAGCGAACTGGCAGGAGTGCACCCTGATGGCCCACAGCAAAATCGTGTTTCGCGCGACTGCTCGCGAGAAAATCCTGAGTGGCGCCACACAGTTGGCGGACGCCGTACGCGTGACGCTGGGGCCGAAATCGAAATCGGTGCTGATCCAGAATAAATGGGGCAATCCGACGGTGTGCAATGACGGCGTGACCATCGCCAAGCGCATCGACCTGCTCGATCCCGAGGAAAACCTCGGTGCCCAAATGCTGCGACAAGCGGCGGAACGCACAGGCGAAGCGGTCGGGGACGGCACCAGTACCTCAACGGTACTGGCCCATGCCATCCTGGCCGATGGCATACGCAACGTCGTTGCCGGTGCCAGTGCGATCGACCTCAAGCGCGGCCTGGATCTGGGGCTGTCGCTGGTCGTGGCATCACTGGCAGCCCAGTCGCGCCCGGTCAGCACGCCCAGGGAAAAAGCTCAGGTCGCCACGCTGTCGGCGCATAACGATGTCGTGATCGGTCAACTGGTGGCAGACGCGCTGGAAAAGGTCGGCGTTGAAGGCGTCGTCAGCGTCGAGGAGTCCAAGACCACCGAAACCGTGGTCGAGGTCATGGAAGGGATGCGTTTTGACCGGGGTTATGTCTCGCCCTATTTCGTCACGGACGCTGAGAAGATGCTGGTCGAACTCGACGATGCCTACCTGCTGCTCTGTGACCACAAGATCGGTGCCCTCAAAGACTTGCTGCCGTTGCTTGAACTCATTGCCAAAAGCGGACAGCCGCTGGTGCTGATCGCCGACGACATCGAAGGTGAAGCGTTGACGACAATGGTCGTCAACCAGATACGCGGCGTCCTGCGGGCCGTAGCGATCAAAGCACCGGGCTTTGGTGATCGGCGCAAGGAAATGCTTCAGGACATCGCCATTCTCACCGGGGCAACTGTGGCGTCCAATGACCTGGGCATCACCCTTGAACAGATGGAATTGAGCCAATTGGGGCGAGCGCATCGAGTCGTGGTGCAAAAGGACGGTACCGCGTTGATTGGCGGTGCAGGCAGCCCCGAGGCCATCGCAACGCGCCTGCAGCAGATCCGTGCGCAAATCGACAGCACCACCAGCGATTACGACCGTGAAAAACTCCAGGAACGCTTGGCGAGGTTGTCCGGCGGTGTCGCGGTGATTCGTGTCGGTGCGCCTTCGGAAGCGGAAATGAAAGCCCGCAAAGATGCACTCGATGATGCCATCAGCGCGACACGGGCAGCGATCTCGGAAGGCATTGTTCCGGGAGGAGGCCTGGCGCTGCTCAAGGCCGTGCCGATCATCGCCGCCGAGGAAGCGCGGTATGAGGGAGATGCCAGGACCGGCCTGCAGATTCTGCGTCGGGCACTGGAAACGCCGGCCCGGCTCATTGCCGAGAACTCGGCCGTGGATGCTGGCGTCGTGGTCGCGCGCATGCTGGCCGAACCCGGCAACGTTGGTTTCGACGCGTCCGCCAATCGCTACGTGGACATGTACGAAGCCGGCATTATCGACCCGACCAAAGTGGTGCGCATCGCCCTCGAAAATGCCGTTTCAGTCGCCAGCATCCTGCTGTTGACCGAGGCGACCATCACCGACATTCCCGAAAAGGAATCACCCGCCCAGCCGGCGTTTCCTGAGTGATGGCGATGAGTGGGCACCCGCCAGGGTGGCTGACTCGGTTGAACAGTACGCGACTGAAGGGGGCAATCATGCATCCGCCGCTCATTGAGAAAACCCTGGCGAACTTGCCGTTGACGCCGAATTGG
This sequence comes from Pseudomonas sp. TE12234, assembly GCF_054061835.1. Lineage (NCBI taxonomy): Bacteria > Pseudomonadati > Pseudomonadota > Gammaproteobacteria > Pseudomonadales > Pseudomonadaceae > Pseudomonas > Pseudomonas sp. TE12234. Next base: position 53,330 of record NZ_JBSSEP010000011.1, on the reverse strand, counting down.
ATCGATAGCGTGCAAGCGCGAGAGGCCTTTTCATGGCAGAGCGAAGCCAGCGCTTTGGCTGGTTTGCCGGGAGGCGGTTTGAACCTCGCCTTTGAAGCCGTGGATCGGCACGCGCAGGGCAAGAATCGACTGCATACGGCATTGCGCATTCTTGATCGCAATGGCAGCGGTCGCGACATCAGCTACGCCCAACTGAGCATCCAGACCAACCGTTTTGCCAACGTTTTGAAAACGCTGGGTGTATTGCCCGGCGAGCGATTCTTTGTGCTCTGTGACCGGGGGCTGGAGCTCTATCTCGGTGTGCTCGGCGGCCTGAAACTGGGTTGCGTGGTGTCGCCATTATTTTGCGCATTCGGCCCGGAACCCATAGAAACCCGCCTGCGTCTTGGCGAAGCCAGTGTGTTGCTGACCAGCGAAAGCCTTTACCGCCGCAAAGTTGCGGCTATTCGCGAGCGCTTGCCGGCACTCAAGCATGTTCTGCTGTATGACGAAAGGGGTGGGGAAATAGCGCCTTTGGAAGGGACGCTGAATGTGCATCAACTGCTGGCACAGGCAGAAGAGGCGTTCACCATCGCATCGACAACAAGCGAAAGCCCCGCACTCTTACACTTCACCAGCGGTACGACGGGCACCCCGAAAGGCGTGTTGCATGTTCATGGTGCGGTGCTGACCCACCGCGTCACCGGAAAATATGCCTTGGACCTGCACCCCGACGATGTCTATTGGTGCACGGCCGATCCGGGCTGGGTGACCGGGACGTCCTATGGGATTTTTGCACCGTTGTTGCTTGGCGTTACCAGTGTGGTGGAGGGCGGTGAGTTCGATGCCGAGCGTTGGTACCGGATACTTGAGAAACAACAGGTAACGGTCTGGTATACAGCCCCTACGGCTATTCGCCTGTTGATGAAAGCCGGTGCAGCGCTGGCGCGCAGCCATCGCTTTGCGAGCCTGCGGTTCATTGCCAGTGTCGGCGAACCGCTCAATCCCGAGGCCGTCTGGTGGGGCCAAGAGGTGCTTGGGCTGCCGATCCACGACAATTGGTGGCAGACCGAAACCGGCGGCATCATGATCGCCAACACGGTCGCCATGCCCATCAAGCCAGGCTCCATGGGCAAGCCGCTGCCGGGCGTAGAAGCAGCCATCGTGGCACGGGGCGACGAAGGGCAATTGGTGTTTCTGGGGGACAACGAGGTCGGTGATCTTGCCTTGAAGCAGCCATGGCCTGCGATGTTCCGAACCTACCTGGGGCAGGAGGAGCGCTATCGTCGCTGCTTTGTCGCAGAGTGGTATCTGAGCGGCGACCTGGTGCGTCGCGATGCCGATGGTTACTACTGGTTTATTGGCCGCAGCGACGATGTCATCAAGTCGGCCGGGCACCTGATCGGTCCGTTCGAAGTCGAAAGCGCCCTCATGGAACATCCGGCCGTGGCGGAGGCCGCGGTGATTGGCAAGCCCGACCCGCTGCTGGGTGAAACCGTGAAGGCCTTTGTTTCACTCAAGGCCGGTTTCACTGCCAGCCAGGCCCTGCACGACGAGTTGCTTGGTCATGGACGCAAGCGCCTGGGAGCGGTCGTAGCGCCCAAGGAGCTGGAGTTTGTCGAGGTGCTGCCACACACCCGCAGCGGAAAGCTGATGCGGCGTCTGCTCAAGGCCCGGGAACTGGGTTTGCCTGAAGGCGACACGTCCAGCATGGAGCGTCCGTCATGAACCTGCCACGGCTGGCCCCGGAGTTCGCTCTCGACCTGTTACGGGACATGGTACGCATCCGCCGGCTCGAGGAGCGGGCGGGTGAGTTGTACGGGGAGGGCAAGATTCGTGGTTTTCTGCACCTGTACATCGGCGAGGAGGCGGTCGCCGTCGGCGTTCTGCATGCACTGGCCGACAACGATGCGGTGGTCGCGACGTATCGTGAGCATGGCCACGCCCTGATCAAGGGGGTTGCGATGAACGCGATCATGGCCGAGATGTATGGTCGCCAGGAAGGCTGCTCGCGAGGGCGTGGTGGTTCAATGCACCTGTTCGATGCCGATACACGATTCTTCGGCGGAAACGCCATCGTGGCAGGTGGCTTGCCGCTGGCGGTCGGCCTGGCGCTCGCTGAGCGCATGCAAGGTGGATCGCGCCTGTCTGCCTGTTTCTTTGGCGAAGGCGCGATGGCCGAAGGGGCCTTTCATGAGTCCATCAACCTGGCGGCATTGTGGCAACTGCCGATGCTGTTTTGCTGCGAAAACAATCTCTATGCGATGGGGACTGCCCTGGAGCGTTCACAATCGCAAACCGACCTGTGTGCGAAGGCCTCGGCGTACAACGTCGACAACCGGTCTGTGGATGGCATGGACGTGGTGGCCGTGTATGAAGCAACGTGTCAGGCGGTTGAACACATCCGCGCCGGGCATGGGCCTTTTTTCCTGGAGTTTCGTACTTATCGGTTCCGTGCTCACTCGATGTTCGATCCACAGCTTTACCGGGACAAGGAAGAGGTAGAGCAATGGAAGCGCCGTGGACCGATTCATACATACAGCGCCCAACTCAAGGCAGAAGGCCTTTTGGACGAACCTGGATTTCTGGCGATCCTGGCTCAGGTGGACGCTGAAGTGGAGGCCGCCGTTGCCTTTGCCGAGAGCGGCACTCTGGAACCGCTAGAGGATCTGTCCCGTGATGTGTACACACCGGGGGCGACGTCATGAGCATCCGAATGACCTATCGCGAAGCATTGCGCGAGGCTATGCGTGAAGCGCTGCAGCGGGACCCGCGGGTATTTCTGATGGGCGAAGACGTCGGCCGCTACGGTGGCAGCTATGCCGTCTCGCTGGGTTTGCTCGAAGCGTTCGGCCCTGAGCGCATTCGCGACGCGCCGCTGTCCGAATTGGGTTTTGTGGGGGCCGGTATCGGCGCGGCCTTGGGCGGCATGCGGCCGATTGTGGAAATCATGACCGTGAACTTCAGCCTGCTCGCCCTGGACCCGCTGATGAATACCGCTGCCGCCTTGAGGCACATGTCCGGCGGGCAGTTTTCCGTGCCCTTGGTCGTGCGCATGGCGACCGGTGCCGGACGTCAGCTTGCAGCGCAACACTCCCACAGCCTGGAAGGCTGGTACGCTCATATTCCCGGGCTGAAAATCCTTGCACCGGCGACCGTCGAAGATGCGCGCGGCATGCTCTGGCCCGCGCTGCTGGACCCGGACCCGGTGCTGATATTCGAACATGCCCAGCTCTACAATCTGGAGGGCGATACAGGCGAGTGGGGCGCCGTGGACATCCGTTGCGCCAAGGTACGCCGTGCCGGCAAGGACCTGAGCCTGATCGCTTATGGCGGCATGCTCGGCAAAACCCTGGAGGCCGCCGAACAACTGGCCGGGGAGGGCATTGATTGCGAGGTCATCGACCTGCGGGTACTGCGCCCTCTGGATGACAAGACGCTGATGGCGTCCGTCTGCAAGACCCGTCGAGCCCTGGTGGTCGATGAGGGATGGCGCAGTGGCAGCCTGTCCGCCGAGATCATCACGCGGATCATCGAACAAGCCTTCTTCGAGCTGGATGCGCCGCCGGCACGGGTGTGCAGCGCCGAGGTGCCAATACCTTATCCCCGGCATCTGGAAGAAGCGGCGCTGCCACACGTGTCGAGCATCGTTGCGGCGGCGCATGCCCTGTGCCAGGGCCTGTAAGGGGGAGCACCATGATCGAATTCAAACTGCCTTCCCTGGGCGCGGATATGGATGAAGGCAAGTTGCTGGAATGGAAAGTCCAGCCGGGCGATGTGGTCAAACCGGGGCAGGTCATCGCCGTCGTCGATACCGCCAAGGCGGCCATCGACGTGGAGTGCTGGCATGACGGCACGGTTTTGCAACTGCTGATCGATATCGGGGCCAAGGTCCCTGTCGGTACCGCCATCGCCTGGTTGTTGGAACCGGGAGAAAGTGCGCAAAGTGTGCAACGACCAGCGTCGCCCGCACCGTTGCTGATCGAAGAGCAACCGTCCACTGAGCGGCGCCTGCGGATTTCTCCCGCGGCGCGCAAGCGTGCTGCCGAGTTGGGAATCAGTACTGGTGAATTGAAAGGCCATGGTCCACAGGGCGTCATTACCCTGGAAGACATTGAAACAGCGGCGCGTGTGGCGCCCACGCCTGACCCTGAGCAGGCCATGCGTCGCACGATCGCTGCGGCCATGAGTCGTTCAAAACGCGAGATTCCCCATTACTACCTCAGCGACACGATCGCCCTGGATAACGCCATGGCCTGGCTGCAGATACACAATGCGCAAAGCACGCTTCAGGAGCGCCTGCTGCCCAGTGTATTGCTGCTCAAAGCGGTGGCGCTGGCCCTGCGCAACTATCCTCAACTCAACGGCTTCTGGCGCGACAATGCGTTCACGCCGGCACCCGATACTGACCTTGGGGTGGCCATCACCTTGCGCCAGGGCGGGCTGGTGGCCCCGGTCCTGCATCGTGTGGCCGACACCCCCCTGATTCATTTGATGAGTGAACTGGCCAGCCTGGTAGAACGTGCCCGCAGCGGCTCCCTGCGCAGCTCCGAGTTGGGCGGTGCGGGGATCACGGTCACTCAACTCGGCGATCAGGGCGTGGACAGCGTATTGGGCGTGATCTACCCACCCCAAGTGGCGTTGGTCGGCTTCGGTCGGATCAGCGAACGGCCCTGGGTAAAAGATGGACAGCTGTGTGTCATGCCGACGGTCATCAGCAGTCTGTCCGCCGATCATCGAGTCAGCGACGGGCATTATGGCGCGCGATTCTTGAGCGAAGTCCGCCGCTTGTTGCAATCCCCGGAGGCTCTTTGAGGAGAGGACACATGGACCGGCAAATGATCCGCAATGAAGTATTGAGTGCCTTGAAGGGCATTGCTCCGGAACTGGAGACCGAGCTGTTGCGTGCCGACAGGTCACTGCGCGAAGAGGTTGATCTGGACTCCATGGACTGGCTTCGTTTCATCGAGGCGCTGAACCGGCGTCTGGGAATTGCCATTGCTGAAAGCGATTACCAGTACGTGGACACCCTGGACACGCTCATCACCTACCTCGAGCAAAAGTCCAACCCCGCGCCAGCGCGCATTTGAGCGGCGCTGTCGAACTGACCGAGTGGTTTCTTCGCGGGCTCAATAACGCAGGTTCTGCTGCCGAAGTCGCGCGAAGCGTGCGAGCGACGCGGCGTCGAGTGCTTGTGCTGCCTGCGGTGTAGCGCCGTCGCGAATGGCTTGCCACACGGTGGGCGAGCCGACCGAATCGCGGGTTGCCGCAAAGTCGAAGGTGTCGCGATAGAGCCCGTGCAGGGTGGCAAGCAACGATAATCCCAGGTTTGCCACCGGCACGGCATCGGCCGGCGCATCGCGGGTGATGCTCACTCCGTGACAGAGCTGACCGCGCCACGTGGCCTCGGTAGGGACGAAATCAACCGGCTCGAAATGTGCGCCAGCCCCAAGCGCATTCAGCGCGGATGCCAGCCGCTTCGCATCGATCCATGGCGCGCCGATCCATTCAAACGGATGCGGTGTGCCGCGTCCCACGCTCACATTCGCACCCTCAAGCAAAGCGACATCCGGGTACAAGTCGAGTTGGCTCAGCGTGCGCAGGTTCGGTGAAAGCGGTACCCAACCCAGGCCGGTGTCGGCAAACGTCATGGCGCGTCGGTAGCCCTGCATCGGCACGACGCGCAGGTCCGCGCCAATGTGCTTGTTGCGATTGAACAGGCTCGCCAGCTCACCGACCGTCATGCCGGGTTGCAGCGGCGCCGGGAAGTAGCCGGTGAACGATGGGTGGCGGCTGTCCAGCACCGGGCCGCCGAATCGCTGCGCACCCAGCGGGTCGGGCCGGTCGAGCACGAACAGCGCAATGCCCCGGGCCGCAGCGGCCTCGAGCGCGTAGCCGAGCGTCGTCTCATAAGTGAAGAAGCGCACGCCGGCGTCCTGTATGTCGAACACCAACGCATCCAGAGCCTGCAGCGATTGCGCCGGGAAGCGCTGCGTGGCGCCGTAGAGGCTGTGTACGGTGAGGCCGGTGGCGGTGTCGCGGGTGTCACCGACGCGTTGGTCGACATCGATATCAAGCCCGTGCTCCGGCGAGAACAGCGCCGCCAACCTGACCCCTGGTGCATGGGCAAGTACGTCGATGGTGCGCCTGCCCCGGGCGTCAAAGCCGCTGCGATTGGTGACCAAACCCACCCGCAGGCCGGCGAGTGGGGCGAACTGTTGGGCCTCCAGTACGTCGATACCGACCTGGACCGGGCCCGTGGAAGTCGGCAGTCGAGCGGCGGCCTGCAGCGCCGGCAATGCTGACGGCATCAAACGCCCGATTTGCGCGACGCTCGCCGGCGCGGCGCGGCTTGCCAGCAGCGCAAGCAACTGCGCACGAAGCGGGCGAGCGTCACCGTGGTCGTCCGGGTACACGCGGTTGGTGAGGATGACAATGAACTGCCGTGTGACCTGATCGATCCACAGGCCCGTCCCGGTGTAGCCGGTGTGGCCGATGACACCGATCGGTGGCAGGCGGTCATGATTCTGCACGAGCGGTGCGCTCAGTTCCCAGCCGAGGCCGCGCCATGGCGTGGACGCGAGCGCAGAGGCAGGGGCAGCAAGGGCAGCGATACTCTCCGGGCGCAGAATCCGGGTACTTCCCGCGCGCCCCTGGTTGAGGATCATCTGCGCGAAGCGGGCCAGGTCGTCGGCGGTGGAAAACAGTCCGGCATTGCCGGAAACGCCGCCCATCCAGCGCGCCGTCGGGTCGTGTACATGCCCGCGCAGGGTGCCGGTGTCGTTGGCAAGGGTTGGGGCGCTGCGTGCCGCTCGCGCTGGGTCCGGAAGGAAAACGGTATCGCGCATGCCCAATGGGCTGAAAATGTGAATCCGGCAGTAAGCGTTGAGTGGCAGGTGGGTGATGCGTTCGACCAACTCGCCAAGCACCACGAAATTCAGGTCGCTGTAAATGACCCGCTCGCCGGGTTCGCTACGCAGGATCTGAGCCGCGATGGCGCTCAACACCGCTTCCCGTCCCGCCTTTGCGGGCCGCGCAGGTAGATCCGCCGGCAGCCCCGACGTATGCGCGAGCAACTCACGCACGGTGACCGCGTTCTTGCGATGCAGGGCAAAGGCAGGCCAATAGTGAGCGACGGGTTTATCCAGATCGATACGGCCCGCTTCGGCCAGCTGCATCACTGCGGTGGTGGTGGCGATGGCCTTGGTCAGCGACGCAAGGTCGAACTCGGTTTCCAATGTCATCGGCTCGGGAAAAGGAAGGGTCGCGCGTTGCCCGAACGCCTGGCGATAGAGCACATGGGTGGAATCACCGATCAGCACGACGGCCCCTGGCAGGCGTCCGGCGGTGATCTGCCCCTCGACGATCCGTGCGACTTGCAGACGCGCGGGCGCATCGAATTCGACGGCGCCGGCGATTGTCGCGGCGGTCAACAGGCCAACCAGCACGGCCCGGCGTATCAGCGTTCCGATCAACGTTGGGGCAGATCGGCGGCGTCGTAGTGATTGTGTGGGTTCCATAGCATCCATCCATCGGAGTCAGCGGCATCGGCAGCGTTGATCTGCGTCCCGATCGCCGTCGCGTCAAACAGGCGATGATCGAATGCATAGTCACGAAAGGCCTGGAGCCACGGACGAAAACGCACCCCCGGCAGACGGGTGCGATGCATCGCCTCGGCCAGTGAGCGCCTGACTATCTGGCCGGGATCGCTCACCGGATCGGTCAGGCCCGGCAGCCCCCATGTGAAGCCCGACGGGTACAGCATCGGCGAAATATAGTCGAGCGGTGCACCGAGCAATTCGATCTGCTGGCCGATCGCGGTGTCGTCGAGGTTCCAGCAGACGTAGCCGAAGATGTCCGCGGAGACGAAGACGTTATAGGGCGCAAGCCGGGTGCGTGCAGCCTCAAGGAAGCCGACGATCGCCTCGGTCCGATTGGCCCGGGTGTTGGCCCGGGCAAAATGCAGGCCACGCTTGTCTGGAAAGCGCACATAGTCGAACTGGACTTCATCGAAACCCATCCGCGCCGCTTCCTCGGCCACATCAAGATTGTGCTGCCAGACGTCCTGCGAAAACGGGTCCATCCATTGCAAATTTTCGCCATCGCGCCAGGTTGTGCCGTCGGCGGTGTGCACGCTCCACTGCGGATGGGCGTCGGCGAGCGGATCGTCCTTGAACACCACGATCCGCGCGATCAGGTACAGGTGTTGGGCATGCAACCTGGCAACCAGCGCAGGAAAGTCACGCACATGGGGTACGCGCGTGGTCGCGCGAGCCGCCGCGCCAATTGCCTCGCGCGCTGCACTGCGGTAAGGGGTGAGGCCGCGGTCGCCCTTGACGTCAATGACCAGGGCATTGATCACGGTATGGTCGGCCAGGCTGACGGCCCTGTTGCGCAGGGTCGCGCTGGTCACGCCGAACACCGACAGGTAAACGGCTTTCGGGCGAAAGGGGGTTAACGCCAGTGTCACGGACGTTTCGTCGGACACCTTGGCTTCGCTGCGCAGATAACCCGGAGCGCGGGCCGCGACGCTTTCGCTCGCGCCATCGATGTCGAATCGCCCCTGCTCGTCGGTTCGCGTCACACCCGCCGAGGTCGTGACGATCGCGCCGGTCAAGGGATTCCGGGTACTGGCGTCGAGTACGACGCCGCTGATGGCCAGGGCCTGACCCGCCAGCAGGGCTGTGAAGACAAACAACACCGGGATCCCCCGAGGCTTCAACAGGCGCGGCAAGCTCATGGTGAGTTCCCCGTTGCGTGCACGGGCGGAGTGTCGGGTTCACCGAGCAGGCGGGCGAACGCTTTTGCGCCGTAGGCATCGGTCATCAGAAAGCGCGGCAGTGCCAGCAGCCGTGCGTGCCGGTCGGCCTTGCGGGCGTCCAGTGTCAAGCCGACGGTATAGCCTTCGGCTGTGGCGAGGCTGATCAACTCGTCATCGTAGATACCGAACGGCCAGGCGAGCATGTCGACCTGCGCACCGGTTTGCGCTTCGAGACGTTGTCGCGATTTGCTCAGTTGCATGCGCACAAATTGCTGGAAATCCTCCGGCGTGCGCTGTCGACGCTCAACCTTGAAATTGGGATGCCAGAAGGTGTGCGACTGGATGTCCACCAGCCCGGTCTGTTTGAGGGCACGCAATTGCTCCCAGGTCATGGCATAGGACGCATTGGATATCGCCGACGGGTAGATAAACAGCGTGACCATGAACCGATCGCGCAGCAGCACCGGCAGCAGTTTTTCGTAGACCGAACGGTGCCCGTCGTCGACGGTGATCACCACTGGCTTGGGCGGTAGCGTTGCATCCGGGCTGCGCAGCCAGTCGACGACCTCGCGCAACGGCACGATCTGGTAGCCATGCTCGCGCAGGACACGCAATTGGGCTTCGAAGGTGCTCATGCGCACGGTCATCGAGTCATCCGCCGAGTCCGAAAAACGGTGGTAAACCAGTATCGTCACACGCGGCTCGACGCGCTGCACGGCGCTGTCGGCTCCCCAGGCCAGTGCGCCGAGGCACAGCAGCGCGACGCCCATCAGCCACCGCAGCGTGGCCCAGCCGTGGCGATGCAGCCTGAGTTTTACGCACATGTCAGTGCTCCTGCGCGAGTCATTTCCACCCGCATTGCCCCTCTCGCGAAAGCGAGCCCGGCGTATTCAGTGTGCAGCGAGCGCACAGCGTCCTTCTGATGCAGATCAAATTCGTACGAGGTCGCCTCGCACTGCCGTGGGCGAGACTTCGGACGAAACGAAAGGCCGGTTCAGCGTTGAATTGATCTAAATCAACAGCAGGTGCCCGTGCCTGGCCGACTTTATGGAACGACCCCATTTTGTGGTACGCATTCATGAACATTGACCAAGCCATTTCCGGACGGCGCTCGACGCGCGAATACACGACTGAAGCGGTTGATGAAAAAATCATTCGTCGTTTGATCAATGCCGCCGTCCAGGCGCCCAGTGCGGTAAACCAGCAACCCTGGACGTTCACGGTGATTCGTGACCAGGAACTGCTGGACCGGATCTCCCGTGAAGCAAAGGCCTACATGCTCGCAACAATGCCGGCCGGCCCGCACTCCGGGCACTTCCATGGGTTGCTGACGGACGAAGACTTCCAGATTTTCTACCACGCGCCAGTGCTCATCCTCATTTCTGGAAATATGCCGGGCCAGTGGATCGTCGAAGACTGCTCGCTGGCCGCCGAGAACCTGATGCTTGCCGCGTATGCCGAAGGGCTGGGTAGCTGTTGGATCGGTTTCGCTCAAGGCTTTCTCAATACGCCGCAGGGCAAGAAGACCCTCGGTCTGCCTGCCGAGTGGACGCCAGTGGCGCCCATCATCGTCGGCTATCCGGAGACCAGCCCGGTGCCTGTTGCGCACAGGGAACCGGTGATTCGCTGGATGGGTTGATCTTCACGGCCAAGCCCGATGCACCTGCCTAATCGCATTCAAATGCGCCATTTTCCGCGAGCAAGGTGGCGATCAGGGCGGTGCTGTCGATGACGTGCACATGCTGCTTCACACAATCGGTAGACAGGCGAAATGGCGGTATGCCGTCAGCAATCGCAATGTGCTCGAACAACGGCGGGTCAAACAGCTGCTCGCCATTGGTGAACAAACCATGGGTGGCGGCGGCGAATATCCGCGCCGCTCCATCTCTTTGGCAGGCAAGGCCGGCACGTTTGAGCGTTTCACCGGTGCTGATCAGGTCGTCGAACACAATGGCGGTCTTGCCCGCGACGTCGCCGACCAGCAGGGTGCCCGTCAACGTCATGTGAACACGGTGTTTTTCCATCAACGCACTGCCCACCGGACGCCCCAGTTGTCGTTCGAGGGCCTGGCGAAACTGCTCGGCGCGCTTGGCGCCGCCGGAATCCGGGGATACCGCCACCACATCGGCGTCGCCGACATGCCTGGCGAAGTGCCGGGCGAACAATTCTGCGCACTGCACGTTCCGCGCGGGAATACGAAAGGCATTGTCGAACGCCGCCGGGTTGTGCACTTCCAGCGCCATCAGACGATCGATGCCGCAGGCTTCAATCAGGGTCGCCACGTAACGCGTGATCGTAGGGTCCTGTGGTTGGCTGCGGCGATCCTTGCGTCCGTAGCAGAGGTAAGGCGTAACGACCTGCACATGGCGAGCGCCGGCATCCTTGAGCGCACCGCAAAAAAACAACAGGCGGCACAGCTTGTCGTTGGCGCTCTGCCGGCCATCCCCATACAGGGAATGGAACACCACAACCTCGCGACCGTTAACCGAATCGAGCGGCCGGCATTTATGCTCGCCATCTTCGTAGTCGCGCTCCTCATGAAGCGCCAGCGCGCAGCCCAGTCGCTGTGCGACAGCGGTTGCGTAGTCCTCACTGCCTTGCAGAGCGAAAAGAAGCGGGCGATGGCTGAGCATGGTTTGGCTCCTTTGAGGCTCATCGAACGAACAGTCACGCCGTCATCGGGCGGCACCATGACGCCAGACCTCAATGCAGAACTCCGTTTCATAGGGTGGGACATGGCATTCGACGATGTCCCGGGCGGCAACTTGAAGATGCACGCCGACAATGTCGGCACGGATTGGCTGCTGGCAGACATGCCGGTCGACCAGAATTGCAGTGTAGACCCGACGGGCCCCGAGTTGCGCCAGGTACGCGCAGGTACGCAGCAGCGAATGGCCTTCGAACAGCACATCATCGACCACCAGCAAGGTGGTGTTGGCGAGGTCCAGTTCACCCAGCAGCGGGTTTTCGGTCAATTCGGTGTGTGCGTGCAGCACCTTGAGATCGTCGGCATAGCGCTTGACCTTCAATGGGTAGACCGGCAGTTCCGGTTGCCCGGTCAGGCGCGATAAATGCTGCTGTAAACGCTGTGCCAGAGGCTCGCCACGGCGCTGGATACCAATCAGTGCCGCTTGAGTGGGCGGCAACAAGGCCTCAGCCTGGCGGGCCATCACCTGTAGTACGCCCTCGAGTTCTTCGCTGTCGTACAAGCGCAAGCGCTGACTGGCAATGTGAGGCGACATGACCATCTCCTGACGGGAACCGATTCGTTTTCAACTTAGTACCCTTTGATCGGGCCCTATTGATATTGATCAAGTGCGCTGAAATGACACTCGCCTCCATTCCACGAATGCTCGGTCTTGCGCGTAATGCTGTTCATTTAAGAGGTAGAGCGAGCAATCAGTAACCTGTGGCGAGGGAGCTCGCTCCCGCTGGGGCGCGTAGCGGCCCAAAAAATGGGACTGCTGCGCAGTCCAGCGGGAGCGAGCAGCTCCCTCGCCACAGGTACAGTGTTCGTCCTTAACTGAACAGCATTACGGTCTTGCGCGGGGAATTGACATTAATCAAAGCCATGAAGACTTCAACGGAGGAACCTGAATCCACGCTGGTGGCTGATCCGGCGCAGGCGTCACCGTCGGCCCGGGCAACGGGGCAGTGGTGGACGTCGAGTCCCACCTGGCTGGAGTCAAACCATGAGTCAATATCAACGCCTGTTGCTGATCATCAACCCGGCCCTGCGCCATTCCCCTGCGATACAGCATGCTGCCGCCCTGGCGAAGGTCAGTGGCGCGAGCTTGCATATTGCGGCGTTCGCAAAACCGTTGGACATACTTTTACTCCTCGAAGAGGGTGTGCGGGAAAAAGCCCGGGAAAGCTACCTCCAGGACCATCGTGACTGGCTGAAGAATCAGGTCGCGAAGCTCCAGGCACTCGGGATCAAGGTGACGACGGAAGTGACCTGGGCGGACGACATGCAGCAAGACATCCTCGATCACGTCAAGGAAATGCAACCTGACCTGTTGATCAAGGAAGTGCAGCACGAATCCGTGCTCAAACGCGCATTCTTCACGCCCCTGGACTGGCACTTGTTACGCCACTGCCCGATACCGGTCTATCTGGTGGGTGGCGCGACCCATGCGTTGCCGCGCAAGGTCGTGGCCGCGGTTGACGTTTCCAATACAGCACCCGCAAACGGCGAGCTGAATGACCGGATCATTCAACAAGCCAACCAACTGGCGCTGCAGTGCGATGCCGAGTTGCACCTGTTGTATGCCTGCGATCTGACCCCGGGCTATCTGGCGGACATGGGCAGCCTGTCGGCGTCGGACATCACCGAAGAGCTGCGTTCGACCGAGGAAAAAGCGTTCCTCAATCTGGCCGCTCGCTATGGCGTACCCTCCGATCGTCACCATTTCATCCTTGAGCATCCCGTCGCTGGGCTGAGTGAGTTCGTCAACAAGCAGCACGTGGATGTGATCGTGATGGGCAGGGTTCAGCACCATGGCCTGGAGAAGCTTCTGGGCAGCACGACCGAACATATCCTGTATCAGGTGCCTTGCAGTGTTCTGGCGATCTGGAACGGTCCAGACCCTGTGTAACCCAACCCCAGGCGTCATCGCCGGTGGAGGTATTCCATGACTCAAAGTCCCTCATTGCAAACCACTTTGCAGGACCGCAGCGAAGCCGGTCGTCGTCTGGTGGAACCGCTGCTCAAATACGCGCGTCGACCCGATGTCATCGTCCTGGCCTTGCCCCGTGGCGGCGTGCCGGTCGCCTATCAAGTGGTCAAGGCCCTGGATGTGCGCCTGGACCTGATGCTGGTGCGCAAGCTGGGCGTGCCGTCCAACCCTGAATTCGCCATGGGCGCCATTGCCAGTGGCGGTATCCAGATCCGCAATGAAGAAGCGCTGCGGGCACACCCGGTTTCCCCGGCCGCATTCGAGGCGGTGGTGGCGCGTGAAACACGCGAATTGCATCGGCGCGAGCAATTGTACCGGGGCGCCCGGCCACCCTTGCAGCTCAAGGGGCAGGTGGTGATCCTGATCGATGACGGCCTGGCGACGGGCGCCTCGATGATGGCGGCGATCCGCGCGGTGCGCCTGCAGGCACCGGCTCGCATCGTCGTCGCCGTGCCGGTTGCGCCACTGGAAACAGTGGAGACGCTGAGCTTCGAAGTCGACGAGGTGATCTGCCCGCTCATGCCGGAATGGATGATGTCGATCGGATATTGGTACTTGAGCTTCCCCCAGACCTCGGACGAAGAAGTCATTGAATTGTTGCAACGGGCCTGGCAGCGAGAGGCCGCCAGCGATTCCTCCTCTCGGGAGCCTTTCGATGACTGAGCCTCAATCTCGACAGCTGGAATTGCAAGATGTTGAGTTATCCGCCGATTTGCGACTGCCGCCGCATGCTGAGGGTCTGGTGATCTTCGTTCATGGCAGCGGCAGCGGCCGTTTGAGCCCGCGCAATCAGTTTGTCGCAGAGTCGCTGGCCAGGCGGGGACTGGGTTCGCTGTTGTTCGACCTGCTGACGGAGGCGGAGCAACGCCTGGATAACCTCACCGGCCAGCTGCGTTTCGATATCGATTTGCTTACCGGGCGGCTGGTGGAGGTGATCGACTGGGTGGGCCGGGACCCGGAGTTGCGCTCGCTGCGCATCGGTCTGTTCGGTGCCAGCACCGGTGCGGCGGCGGCGCTGTTGGCTGCCGCCGCGCGCGCAGACGTGGTGCATGCAGTGGTCAGCCGGGGAGGGCGAACCGACCTGGCGGAGGCGGCATTGTTGCAAGTCAGGGCGCCGACCTTGCAGATCGTCGGCGCATGGGACCCGATGGTGCTCGAGTTGAACCAGCGAATCAGTCATGTCTTGCGCTGCGAGCAGCGTCTGGAAGTGGTGGCGGGCGCTACGCATCTTTTCGAAGAGCCCGGAACCCTTGAGGAAGTCGCCAGGCTGGCTCGCGACTGGTTTGGAACGCATCTGCAGCGTCGCCATCCAAAGGCCTGATGAACCTTGATCCTTCACACGCCAAACGGAAAGGTTTCGTCTTCGGGTTCGAGGGTCTGGCGCCTTGGCAGTGGCAGCGCCGTGACCGGTTGGGTCTGTTCAATCCAGATCATCGCGTCAAACTGTTCGACCAGCATCGCTTCGAAATAGTGACTGGCGCGTTCGGTTTCGGGGCGGTAAATCACTCCGATGGCGCGCTCCAGCAATGGTTTGGACAGCACCCGGCGCAGCGCCGTGCGCTGAGGGTCGCGCCAGTCCGTCAACGACGCCGGCACGCCGGCCTTGAGGAACTGATGTTCCCAACTGTCCGGGCGAGACGGCCGAATGTCCTTGATGAGCATCTCGCCGTCCCAGTCGTCGGCCGCGGCGACTTGGCCGCGATCGGTGCTCATGCCGATCAGCACCACGTTTCGGCCAAAGGCGCTGCGGCATAGCTGGCCGATGTTGAACTGACCCTTCCAGCCCATTTCCGTGGCTGCCGCATTGCCGATATGGGAGTTGTGGGCCCAGACCACGGCTTTGGACTGCGGGCCGCGATGCTCGAGCAATGCCTGCAAGGTGTCGAACATATGCCGGTCCCGCAGGTTCCAGGAGGCGGTCGAGCCTCGATAGATCGCCCGGTAATACTGTTCGGCCGCCTGCACCACCCGGGCGTTTTGCGCCGCGTTGAAAAAAGCCTCGTCGTCCTTGATGTCCCCGGCCAACTGTTCGGCAAGCATGGCGTTGAGCTGGTCGATGACCGACTGTTCACAGGGCATCAGGCCGCCGCGTTCGACGAAGTGACCGTACAGCGCCGGGTCATCCTGCCAAGGGGTCAGGCAGCCATAGCGGCGCCGGGCTTCGTGGGCCAGTTGCGGGTCGACGCCGTCGAGATAAGCCAGCACTTCATGAATCGAGTTGCGCAAGCTGTAGACGTCCAGGCCGCGGAATTCGACGCGACGTTCCGGGGCCTGCTGATGGTTGTAGTGATGCAGCCAGTGGGCGAATTCCTTCACCTCGGCGTTGCGCCACATCCAGGTCGGGAATCGGCTGAAGATGTGGCGCTTCCAGGCCGTGGGGGCCAGCCCCCGGACATAACGATCGACATGGCCTGCATCCGGCCAGTCGGCCTCTACGGCCACGATGTTGAACCCGTGCTGCTCAATCAGCCGTCGGGTGATGGCTGCGCGGGTTCGATAAAAGTTGCGGGTGCCATGACTGGCTTCACCGATCATCACCACACGGGCATCGGCGTAGCGATCGAACATTTCACCAAAGGCCGGAGCGTCCAGTTCCGGCAGCGGCTCGGCGTATTGGCGCAGAAGCGGCGTGATGGCGGCATCGTCGATTCGCCGCAACGAGCCATCCAATGAGTCCAGCAGGTCTTGCGAGGCTGTATTCATGACCATCGTTCCCTTAGAAGTGGGTTAGCCCGCCTGCAGAAGCCAGCGTCCAGGCTCGGCCCTGAGGGTCGCTTCGGAGCTGATTGTTTATTCCTACACCCTGATTCGGAGGGAAAATTGAGATTCGTCAATAAAGGCTGCAACGGCTTGGGAGAAGGTGTCTGGATCAAGCATTCGCAGACCGCCCGATAGGCCCTGAGCGACAGGTGGTGTTCCGAATGGCTTCCGGATAGTTGGACGCAGGGCATAGACCATGGGAGCCACCGCCATGAAGCGTACTTTGCACCAGGCACACTGGGTTCTTGCCCTCTGCGTAGCGATGCTCACGGGTTGTACCCATTCGAACGAGGAGGCCGGGCTAGGCACTTCGCCCATGTCCGGCATCGCCATGGCGGACCAGGTGTGCGCCCAGTGCCATGGACTGACGGGCGAGTCCATCTCACCGACGTTTCCCAAGTTGGCCGGCCAGCAAAAGGAGTACCTGAAATTGCAACTGGCTGACTTCAAGAACCATGGACGCAGCGATAAGACCGGCACTCAGTACATGTGGGGTTTTACCCATTTGACGCCGACCCAGATCGCCGAGCTGGCGGACTATTTTTCAACCCAGAGCCCGATGAAGGCTGATGCCGATACGCCGGATGCGCGGGGTGAATTGATTTTTCGCCAGGGGGTGCCCGGGGCGGGCGTTGCTCAATGCAGCGCCTGTCATGGTGCTCAAGGTCAGGGCAGTGGCCAGGTGCCGCGCCTGGCCGGTCAGCATGCCGCCTACCTGATGGGGCAGATCAGGCTTTTTCAACGCACCGAACAGCATCCCCGGGGCGACCTGACCCAGCAGGTTGCTCATGCGCTGGCGGATGAGGACGCCGAATCGGTCGCTCATTACCTGGCGTCGCTGGGGACGAAGAAATAATGCCTTTTGCACCACCGGTGCCCGCCTTGCAGCCTTCGTCGCCGCAGGCCGGGCGTCTGATGGGCAATGACGAGATTGCCGCGATTTTTGATGACATCGCCGATCTGTTGGACATCGAGGACGCCAACCCCTTCCGGATCCGCGCTTACCGTAATGCGGCGCGGACCTTAAGAGCGTTGTCCTTTGGCCTGGCGCCGCTCATCACCCGCGGTGAATCGCTGCCCAAGCTGACGGGTGTCGGCGTCGATCTGGCCGGCAAGATCAATGAAATCGTCGTCACCGGCGATTGCGCCTTGCGCCAGCGGTTACAGTCGGCAGTGCCGCCCGGACTGGTCGAACTGCTGTCCATTGCCGGTCTGGGACCCAAACGGGTCAAGCACCTCTACCACGACCTGGGGATCGCAACCGCGCAGCAGTTGTGCCAGGCCGCTGAGCAGGGGCATATTCGCCATCTGCCCGGCTTCGGCGAAAAGCTGGAAGCCCGATTGTTGAAAGCCGTGCAAGAGGGCCTCGCAAAGGAACGTCGTTGGCCCTTGGCGTTCGTCGAACCGGTGGCTCAAAGGATGACCGAGTACCTGCGGCAGATGCCCGGTGTCGAGATTGCAACGGTCGCCGGAAGCCTGAGACGCCTGCGCGACACCATTGGCGACATCGATATCCTCGTGGCTGCCGGGCCGTCTGTGGACGTCAGTGGGCATTTCATCCGCCATCCGGACGTGACCCGTGTGCTGGCCAAAGGGCGCACGCGTGCCAGCGTCCTCCTGGGTTCTGGTCTGCAAGTGGACATCCGGGTGGTCAAGCCGGGGGCCTATGGTGCGGCACTGGTGTATTTCACCGGCAGCAAGGCGCATAACATTGCGATTCGGCAGCGGGCCCAGAAGCAGGGCCTGAAACTCAATGAATATGGCGTGTTCAAGGCCAGGGAATGCGTGGCCAGCGCCACCGAGGATTCGGTTTATCGGGCATTGGGTCTGGTGTGGATCGTACCGGAACTGCGCGAAGGTCGAGGCGAGGTCGAAGCGGCGCTGGCAGGTCGTTTACCTAGTCTGATCGAGTTGAACGACCTCAAGGGTGACTTGCATGCCCATACCCGCGCGTCGGATGGCGGCAATAGCCTGGAGGAAATGGCGAATGCGGCCCAGACGGCCGGGCTGCACTACCTGGCGATTACCGACCATTCCCGTTCCCTGAGGGTGGCCCATGGTCTGGACACTGACCGGTTGTTGCAGCAAATCGACCAGATCGATGCACTCAACGCCCGCTTGCAGGGCATGACCTTGCTCAAGGGCATCGAGGTCGACATTCTCGAGGACGGCAGCCTGGATTTGCCGGACGACGTTCTCGGCCGTCTGGACCTGGTGGTGGGCGCCGTCCACAGTCATTTCAGCCTGCCATCTCGGCAACAAACCCGACGCCTGCTAAAAGCCATGGAGCATCGCTACTTCAGCATTCTGGCTCACCCGCTGTGTCGGCTGATCAATGAGCGCGCGCCGCTGAACATGGACCTGCCGGCTGTCATCAAGGCCGCTTCCGTCCGTGGCTGCTGCCTGGAGCTCAACGCGCAGCCGCAGCGCATGGACCTGTTCGACATCCATTGCCAGTCCGCCAAAGAGCAGGGCGTGCTCATCAGTATCAATTCGGATGCCCACCGCAGCGCTGATTTTTCCTGTTTGCGCTATGGCGTCGCCCAGGCCCGTCGTGCCTGGCTCGAAAAACAAGACGTTCTCAATACCCGCTCGCTGAGTGAGCTCAAGACGTTTTTACGCAATGGCGGCAACGGGTGATCTGAACGATCAAGGCTGATCAGCAACCCGGGCCAAACGGAGCCCGGGATGATTACAGGTACAGGAGATGAACGACCTTGCGGGTCTCGAAAGGATCGTCGCGCGTCTCGAAACCCAGGGATCTGGCCAGGGCGCGCATGGGTGCGTTGCTCGACTCGTCGACCGCGTAAATGTGGTGGAAGGCATTCTTGCGCGCGGCGGTGATCAAATGCTCCATCAGTAGCGTACCCAACCCCAGTTGCTTCCATTGTTCGGCGACTGTCACGGTGCATTCGCATTTGTGCACGCCCGTGGCGCCATAGCGGCTGACGCCGATCTCGATCAGTTGGCCATCCTCGTGGACCAGGGCGATGTACGCCATGCGCTGTTTATTTTCGTTGTCCACCCAGCGTCCCGGCATGGCTTTTTGCGGTTCGTTGCCCCGTGCGAGAAAACGCATGTGCCGGGACTCGGGGGCCAGGCGTTTGATGAAGGCGTATTCACGTTCGCGGTCTTTATCCGTCAATTGCCGGATCAACACGTGACGACCATCGCGCAGGGTTTCGATCCAGTATTGGCCAGTGACTTTGGCATAGCCTTCAGCGGCCCGATACGGATGATTTTTGGCAGTGAACATCGGGTGATCCTCCGTCCGGTAACAAAGGTGGGCGCATCGTGATGAACGACGCCGTTCACTTCTTTCTACACCGTTGGCCGCTGGCGAACATGATCTGGATCAGAACTGAACACTGTCAATCAGCCAATACCTGCGGCGAAACCACCCAGACGCTGCAAGGCATCTTGTACAGCAGATGTTCCACCGTACTGCCCACCAGGCGGCCCATGCCGCGATGGCCGACACGGCCCATGACGATCACGTCGATGTCATAGGCATCGGCGTAGAGGGTAAGAACCTTGGCCGGATCGCCCATGATCATGTGCTGGTGCTCAGGCGGAATGCCGTTGCGTTCGGCCAGTTCGCGGAAGGCATCGGCCTGCGCATCGAACAGGGTCTTGGCTTTGTTCGAAGAAAAAAACGCCGAAGCATTATCGAAGCCGAATTCGTCGGCGCTGATGGAGGAAAGGTCATGGGCGTAGATCACATCGAGCTCGGCGTTGCAGGTACTCGCCAGTTTCGCCGCCTCGTGCAGGATCCGGTCATTGAAATTCTTGTACTGACCGTCGCGGTGGAACGGGTCGACGGCGGCGACGATCCGGCGCGGCAAGTCGTGATGTACATGGCTGACATAATGCAACGGCACCGGGCATTCGCGCAGCAGGTGGATGTCCAGGGGGGTGAACATCAGGCGTGACAGCAGCGACTCGTGTTCCAGGGCCTTGATCAGCAAGGCCATCGGCTGCTCTTTGATATGAATGAGGATTTCCTGCAAGGGTCTTTCCACCCAGACCACTTCGGTGGTGACGGGGATGCCGGTTTTGCGCAACGGACGGGCCTGGCTCTCCAGCCATTGGCGATGACGTTCGACGTAGTCAATGCGCATCTGCTCGCGCGCCTCGTCATTGGCCATGCCGGCGCTCGCCAGACCTTCGAGGTAATCGAACGCCACGATGTGCAGTGCCGCACCCGAAGCCTGGGCCAGCGCAGCGGCCCGGTCGAAAGCCGGTGTGATTTCCATCTGGTGCGAAACGACCAGCATGAAACGTGGTTGATCAGGCATGGCACATCTCCCGTCGATAATGGCGTGGACGCTTTTGTGCGCAATGGCAACGGTGCGTCAGCGCAGTGGAACCCGTCTTTATCCTGCAGCAGGCTCTGGAGCGGGGCTTGATCTTTGTCAAACAGAGATGGCAATGCCAATGGCGCCCGACCTGCGGTGACACGCAGCCTGTCCAGTCGCCTCGTGCCCGGTTGATCGCGGCTAACTGACAAATATCAAGTCGGTTGAACGTGGCGCGCTCATTCTGGAGGCCTGTTCCATATCATTGCCCGCGTGCCGAGGTGTTCCATGTCGCAACTCCAGCGCTTACTGTTGATTGCTCCCGCCGCCATGACCCGTACACCGGCATTCGACCGGGCTGCCGCCTTGGCCCATGCCATGCAATTGCCCCTGCACATTGTGGCGTTTGATTATGTCCAGGCCCTGGCGGTGGCCGGCTTTTTTGCCCCCGACCAGATCAGCCAGGCCGTTGAAGGCTATCTGCAAACCCATCGGCAATGGTTGACGGAGCAAACCGGGTCGATGAGCAAACTCGGCATCGAGGTCACCAGCGAAGTGGTGTGGGTCCAGCACCCCTACGAAGAGATTGTGCAATTCGTCAATGAGATGTCGCTGGTGATGATCGTCAAGGATGCGCAGGAAGAACCGGCCTTGAAACGGGTGTTCTTCACGCCGCTGGATTGGCAACTGTTGCGCGACTGCCCGGTACCGGTGCATCTGGTGACCCATTCGCTGAATCCGCGCCCTCGCAATGTGTTGGCGATCATCGATGTGCTGCGCAGTGAAGAGCAGGACCATGAATTCAACGATCAGATCATCGACGCCGCCGTGAAACTGGCCGAAGTCTGTAATGCCCGGCTGGAACTGCTGCATGTGTTTGACTGGACGTCTTTGTACACCCAGGACATGGGCTTTGGCGCACTGCCGCTGGCCACCGGAATCTATGAAGCGTTGGGCGCCGCTCAGCAGGATGCGTTTGCGGCGATCGCCGAACGCCATGGCGTGCCGCCTGAAAGTCGCCATTTCATGGAGGGCATGCCAGTGCCGAGCATTTGTGAGTTCGCCGCCGAGCACGACTCGGATGTCATCGTCATGGGCACGGTTCAGAACAAGGGACTGGACAAGCTACTGGGGACCACGGCCGAGCAGTTGTTGCATCGGGCGCCGTGCAGTGTGTTGGCGATCAAGCCTGGCCGGATGTTGCAATCCTGAGCAATGGGGTGCGATGAGTCGTGTGGTGATGCGTTGGGCGAGCGGGAATCAGCAAGGAGCCGGTCGATGGCAGCCCACGACCAGTTGCTTGAGTCCTTCCATATTCTGGATCTTGACGTTGCGGCCAGTGATTGCCACCAGGCCCTGATCGCGCAGATGGGCGATGCCGCGACAAACGGTTTCCAGACGCAGCCCCAGGTAAGAGCCGATTTCCTCGCGGCGCATTTTCAGGACAAAGTCGGTGGACGAATAACCACGGGTGTACAAACGTTGCGACAGGTTGAGCAAGAAAGCGGCCAGCCGCTCATCCGAATTCATGTTGCCCAGCATCATCAGCATGTCGTGATCACGCACGATTTCCCGGCTGAGGATTTTGTTCAGGTTGTGTTGCAGTGAGGGCAGCTCATGGGCGAGCTCTTCCAGATGCGCAAAGTGGATGGGGCAGACCTCACTGTCCTCCAGGGCAACCGCATTGCACGCGTGCAGATCGGTGCTGATGGCATCCAGACCGAGCATTTCACCGGGAATCTGGAAGCCGGTGACCTGCTCGCGGCCATCGACCGACAGCACGCTGGTCTTGAACGAGCCGATTCGCACGGCATACAGCGAGCGCAACGGGTCGCCGGCGCGGTACAGCGCGACGCCTTTTTTGACCTTGAAACGTTGCACGATCAAGGTGTCCAGGCGTTCGATTTCCTTGCCGGTCATGCCAATCGGCAGGCACAGCTCATGCACGCTGCAGTTGGAGCATGCAGCCTTGAGGTAGTGAATTTGCAGGGGGCGGGTTTCCGGCATGAGAGATGACGCCTCAGTGGATCTACTAAGCATAGGCGCCAGGACTTCGGGCGCGCGCCTCATTCGTGCGTCGGCCGATGTTATCGACCAACGGGAAACGTCCTTGCGCATTTCTACCGGAGCAGTGGCCTGGGTATCTGATGTAAATCAAGTCTCAAGCGATCCAGGCTCGTAGAATCGACAAAGGCCTATCAATGGGCCGGGCTGTGGCGGAGAAGGGCATGAGCGATTTTCTGAATGCTGAGCAACTGGAGGGACTGGATGCCTATTGGCGGGCCTCCAACTATCTGGCCGTTGGGCAGATTTACCTCAAGGACAACCCGCTGTTGAAGCTGCCGTTGTCCCTGGAGCACATCAAACCACGCCTGCTCGGTCATTGGGGCACGACACCCGGATTGAACCTGATCTATACCCACCTCAATCGCTTGATCAAGCAGTACGATCTGAACATGATTTTCATCGCCGGCCCCGGTCATGGCGGCCCGGCGGTGGTCGCCCAGACCTACCTTGAAGGCACGTACACCGAGTTCTGTCCGTCGGTGGAGTGCAATCGCAACGGCCTGGTTCGCCTGTTTCGGCAGTTTTCGTGGCCTTATGGCATTTCCAGCCATGTCTCGGCACAGATTCCCGGATCGATCCACGAAGGCGGCGAACTGGGCTATAGCCTGGCCCATGCCTACGGTGCGGCGTTCGACAATCCTGAACTGATCGTCGCTTGCGTGATCGGTGACGGCGAGGCGGAAACAGGTACGCTGGCCGCCAGTTGGCATTCCAACAAGTTCCTCAATCCGGTGCGTGACGGCGCGGTGTTGCCGATCCTGCACCTTAACGGCTACAAAATCGCCAACCCCACCGTGCTGTCCAGAATCAGTGAGGACGAGCTGTCGGCGCTGCTGTATGGCTATGGCTACGATCCTTATTTCGTTGAAGGCGACGACCCGGTGCAAGTGCATCAGGCCCTGGCCCGGACGCTGGACACCATGGTGCTGAAGATCCAGGGCATTCAGCTCGACGCGCGCCGCTCCTGGCGATCCGCGCCGCCGGAACGGCCGTTGTGGCCAATGCTGGTGTTACGGACCCCCAAAGGCTGGACCGGCCCGAAATTCGTCGATGGCCATCGTGTCGAGGGCACCTGGCGCGCGCACCAGGTGCCGTTGGCCGATTTCCGGCAACCGGCCCATTTGTGCCAGCTGCAAGAGTGGCTCAACAGCTATCGCCCCGACGAACTGTTCGATGCCAATGGTGCGTTGTTGCCCGAACTGGCGGCGCTGGCACCGACCGGTCATCGACGCATGAGCGCTAACCCCCATGCCAACGGTGGCGCACTGTTGCGAGCGTTGGATCTGCCGTGCTTTGCCGACTATGCCGTGCCGCTCGAAGTGCCGGGCGGCCTGCGTGCTGAGGCCACACGGGTCATGGGTACGTATTTGCGCGACGTGATGAAAAACAACTTGAGCGCCAGCAACTTTCGCCTGTTCGGCCCGGATGAAACCGCCTCGAACCGGCTGGATGCCGTCTATGAGGTCAGCGCCAAGGCCTGGATGGAGCCGCTGGAGCCGGACGACCTCAATCTGGCAGCCGATGGCCGGGTGATGGAAATCCTCAGTGAACAGGTGTGCGAGGGCTGGCTGGAGGGCTATTTGCTGACCGGGCGCCATGGCCTGCTGTCCTGTTACGAGGCCTTCATCCACATCGTCGATTCGATGGTCAACCAGCATGCCAAATGGCTGAAGATCGCCGCCGAGGTGCCATGGCGCAAACCGGTCGCTTCGCTCAACTACCTGCTGACCTCCCATGTCTGGCGTCAGGACCATAACGGTTTCTCCCACCAGGACCCGGGGTTCATCGATCTGGTGGCCAATAAAAAATCGGACGTGGTGCGCATCTACCTGCCACCGGATGCCAATTGCCTGCTGTCCGTGACCGACCACTGCCTGCGAAGTCGCAACTACATCAACGTCATCGTCGCCGGCAAGCAACCGGAATGGCAGTGGCTGGATATCGATGCCGCCATCCGCCATTGCCAGGCAGGTATCGGTCGCTGGGCCTGGGCGTGCCGTGATGATGGCGACCCGGACGTGGTAATGGCTTGCGCCGGTGACGTGCCGACCCTGGAAACCCTGGCCGCCGTGACCCTGTTGCGCGAGTACGTGCCGGACCTGCGGGTGCGGGTGGTCAATGTCGTGGACTTGATGGTTTTGCAATCGTCGTTCCAGCACCCCCACGGTCTGCCGGACAGTCGTTTCGATGAGTTCTTTACCCTCGACAAACCGGTGATTTTTGCCTTCCACGGCTACCCGGCGCTGATCCATCGACTGATCTACAAGCGCACCAATCATGAGAATTTCCACGTGCGCGGGTACAAGGAGGAGGGGGCGACCACCACGCCGTTCGACATGGCGGTACTCAACAACCTGGATCGTTATCAGTTGGCCCTGGACGTCATCGAGCGTGTGCCCCGGCTGCACGATCAGGTGCAAGGTGCGCGGTCGCGCTACTGGTCGACCATGGAGAAGCACAAGCTCTATCTCATTGAACACGGGCAGGACATGCCTGAAGTCCTAAACTGGCAATGGACGCCCGTGGCCGCCGGCGCAATCGAACACTCACCCGAGTAGAGGCAGATCATGAGCCAGTACCAAAAGCTGTTATTGATCATCAACCCGGCCTTGCGCCATTCCCCGGCAGTCAATCATGCGGCCGCGCTGGCCAAGGCCAGCGGCGCCAGTTTGCACATCGCAGGATTGATAGGGCCGCTGGACCTTTTGTCCTTTCTTGAACAGGGTGACCGGGAAACGGCGCGGGAGGCCTACCTGCAGGATCACCGCGACTGGCTCAAGGCGCAGACCGACAATTTGCGTACCCGGGGGCTCGAGGTGACGATCGAGGTGGCATGGGCCGATGACCTGCGCGAAGACATCCTGGCGCATGTCGCGGAAATGCAGCCCGACCTGCTGATCAAGGAGGTTCAGCATGAATCCTTGCTCAAGCGGGCCTTTTTCACGCCCCTGGACTGGTACTTGCTGCGTCACTGCCCGATACCGGTGTACCTGGTGGGTGCGAGCAGTTTCGTATTGCCGCGCAAGATTGTTGCCGCGGTGGAGGTGTCCGACAAGGAGTCGCCCGACAACGAACTCAATGAGCGGATCATTCAGCAAGCCACCGCCCTGGCCATGCAATGCGGTGCCGATCTGCATTTGCTCTACGCCTGCAACATTTCGGCGGGTTACCTGGCGGACATGGACGGTCTGACCCTCGCGGACCTGACCAAGGCATTGCGCAAGGACCTGGAAAAGAACTTCCTCAAGCTGGCGAGCCAATACGGTGTGTCCGCCGATCATCGACACTTTGTGATCGGACACCCCGTCACTGTGCTGAGCGAGTTTGCCAATGAGCAGAACGTCGATGTGATCGTGATGGGCAAAGTCCAGTCCGGTGGAGTGGACAAGCTGTTGGGCAGTACGACCGAACACATCCTGTACCAGGTCCCTTGCTGCGTCATGGCGATCTAAAGGCGGCGAGGGGTGACAGACCCTCAGGGTGAGGTCTCTGTCACCCGGCCAGCCACTGCAACGGGTTTTAGCGGCAGAAGCGCGGGAAACTCTTCAGGCGTCAGGGTTTCCCGTTCCAGCAGCAACCGCGCACCGGCATCCAGGTCGGCGCGTCGGCTTTCTAGCAAAACCTTGGCCCGTCCGTAGGCCTCGTCGAGCAAGGCACGAATTCCGATGTCGACTTCCCTGGCCGTTTGTTCCGAGTAGTCCTTCTCGCCGACGCCCTGCATGCGCTCACCCAGGTACGTTGCGCTTTGCCGCTCCAATACCGATTGACCGAGTTCGGGGCTCATGCCAAAGCGGGTGATGAATTGCCGGGCGATATCCGTCGCGCGGGCCAGGTCATCGGCCGCGCCGGTGGAAATCTGGCCGTAGGCAAGGAATTCAGCCGCACGCCCGGCCATCAGCACCACGATCCGGTCCTTGAGCATCTGGCAACTGATGAGGAAGTGATCTTCGGTCGGCCGCTGCAGGGTATAGCCCAGCGAGCCGATGGCGCGCGGCACGATCGACACCTTGTGCACCGGGTCCATGGCCGGCAGGCTGCTGGCGGCCAGGGCATGCCCCATCTCGTGATAGGCCACCACCTGGCGCTCTTCGGGGCGCAGCACGCTGCTCTTGCGTTCAACCCCGGCGACAATGCGCTCCACGGCGGCGGTGAAATCGTTCAGGCTGACCGCGTCGGCGCCGCGGCGGGTGGCCACGATGGCCGCTTCGTTGACCAGGTTGGCCAGATCGGCGCCGGTGAAGCCCGTGGTGATGTCGGCAATGCGCTCTTCATTGAGGCCCGGTTCCACGGTGATCTTTTGCAGGTGGACCTTGAGGATCGCCTGGCGGCCCTTGCGGTCAGGACGATCGACCAGAATCTGCCGGTCGATGCGACCGGCCCTGAGCAGGGCAGGGTCCAGCACCTCCGGCCGGTTGGTCGCGGCCAGCAGCACCACGCCTTCGCGCGGGTCGAAGCCGTCCAGTTCGGCCAGCAACTGATTGAGGGTCTGCTCTTTTTCGTCATTGCCGCCGAACGCGCCGACGCCGCGCATTTTGCCCAGGGCGTCCAGTTCATCGATGAAAATGATGCAGGGCGCCGCCTGCCGCGCTTGTTCGAACAAGTCGTGGACACGGGCGGCACCGACCCCGACGAACATCTCGACAAACTCAGAACCGGAGATCGAGAAAAACGGTACGCCGGCTTCACCGGCGATGGCCTTGGCGACCAGGGTTTTGCCGGTGCCCGGTGGGCCGACCAGCAATGTGCCCTTGGGAATATGGGCACCCAGGCGCCCGTATTTCTCCTTGTCCTTGAGGAACGAAACAATCTCCACCAGTTCGGCCTTGGCTTCATCGATGCCTGCCACATCGGCAAAGGTGATCCCGGTGTCGCGCTGCACGAACACCTTGGCCCGGGACTTGCCAATGCTCATCAACCCGCCCATGCCTTGCTTTTCCGCCAGCCCGCGAAACAGGAAATGCCAGAGCACCATGATCAGGACAAAGGGCAGAATCCAGCCCAGCAGGCTGGCGAGGAAGGTGTTTTCGTTGACCCCGGTAAACCCGACACCGGAGTGGGCGAGGTCGGTCGCCAGTGTCGGGTCGACCCGTACGGTCGAGAACTGGGTGTGCCCGTCAATCGGCTCCTGGAGTTTGCCGCTGATCTGGTCCTTCTCGATCTGCAAATCGCTGACCTTTTGCTCGCTGAGCAATTGCAGAAACTGGCTGTAGGGAATGCTCTGCACCACCCGCCGTTCGATAAACAGCATTTGCACCATGCTGAGCATGACGAACGCGACCAAGAAGTAAGACAGGTTCCACTGGTGAGTTTTTTTCATGACCTTGGCTCGGTAATGGGCGCAGGGAGCCGGCAGGCGGCGCTTGAATCACCCAGGGCGGGCTCAGGCAATCAGCAACTGATCGTCCACCTGGCTGACCCCCGGCACCGCCCAGGCGGCCCGTTCCGCGATCTGACGCTCACGCCAGAAATGCACCCGGCCTTCGAGTTTCACCACGCCGCCTTCGACCTTGACGCGTATCGCCTTGGCGTCGACTTCGGCATTGCGTTTGAGGGCTTCTTCGATGCTGTGCTGGATATCGACGACATCCACCCGCGGACGTAGGGTGAGGCGGTTGTCCACGCCCACCACGCCGGACAATTTGCGCACCGCACGCTCTGCGGTTTCTTTCTGGTATTGCCAGTCCACCTGGCCTTCGAGGGTAATCCAGCCCTTTTGCACGGTGAGCTTGATGTCGCCCTCGGGAATGTCGGAGCTCCAGGTGATGATGTTCAAGGCGCGGTTGGCGATGGTGTCATCCGCCGTGCCAGCGCCCTTTTCCAGCCTGACCTGGATTTCCTCGGCCACGGCGCGTACGCCTTTGATGGCTTTGACCGCGCGTTCGGCGTTGACCTTCTGGGCATAGGTATTGACGTGGCCGGAGAGGGTGACAATGCCGTTCTCCACGCTCACGCCAATGTTGGCGGCGTCGATGTGCGGCTGGAATTCCAGTTCTTCCAGAATGGTTTTACGTAGGCTCAAGTCGCTCATGATCGTGTCCTGTGGCGGATGTACGGAATGGCAGAGGGTCACATGAACCCGGTTTGTTTTTTTGTACGCCTGATCGACGCGAAGACCTTGAGTTAAATCAACAAGGCTCCAGTGAGCGCCCGTGCAAACCGCCAGCCAGCGATCTGTTGACAAAAATCAGAGTGCGCAGGCGCGGGCACCCGATACTCGGTCAAGTGCTCCGAATTTTTTCGGCTGCATCCAAACGAGGTAAACACCATGAACAAGTATTGGTCCGTTGCATTGCTGAGTGTATTTCTGGCCACGACGGCAGGGTGCAGCAACAAGCACGCTCAGGAAGTCGATTCCCGCCTGGAGGCCGCCGAAAATAATGCCGCTTCGGCCCGGTTAAGGGCCGATGAAGCCTACAACAAGGCCGAACAGGCGGCGCAAGCAGCCGCCCAGGCGCAACGCACGGCCGATGAAGCCAATACCCGCGCCAGCCGGATGCTGGAAAAGGCCACGCGCAAGTAATGAGTGATAGCCCGCACGACTGGACGTCGGGTGGGCTGTACGCCGGTAGGCAGGGCGAGGTCTGTGATGGTGAAACTCAAACGTATCCTGTTGATTGCCCCCAACGAAATGGTTCGCACCCCGGCGTTTGACCGGGCCCATGCCCTGGCCAGTGCCACCGGGGCGTTGTTGCACATCGTTGCGTTCGATTATGTGCAGTCACTGGCGGTGGCCGGGCTGTTTGACCACGACGCCATGGCCCAGGCTCGGGAAGGCTACTTGCAGGTGCATCGCCAGTGGCTGGAGCAGCAAGCCAGGTTTCACCGCTGCGTCGGGCGGCCGGTAACCACCGAGGTGGTCTGGGCCAGGACCAGCCTGGCGCATGTGCTTGAGTATGTGAATGACTTCCATCCGGACCTGGTGATCAAGGACACCCACCATGTCCCGGCCCTCGACCGCGCGTTCCACCGTCCCCTGGACTGGCTGTTGCTACGCGACTGTCCGGCGCACCTGCACCTGGTGACCGGGGCGCAACACCCGAAACCGTTGAAGATTCTCGCTGCCGTTGACCTTTCGCATCTGGAGCAACTGACCCAGGGCCTCAATGACCGGATTCTCGATTTGGCAGCGACCCTGTCGGCCTCCTGTGGCGCCGCCTTGCACCTGCTCAACGTCAACAGTTGGTCAGTGATGGGCGACTCGCCAGCGAGTCTGCCGACCCCCGCTCTGGATGACAGTTTGCGGGACGCGATCAACGATGCGCAGCAAGAGGCGTTTGATGAACTGGCCGATCGCTACGGGATTGAACAGAAGCGCCGGCATCTGGAGACGGGTATCCCGCATCGGGTGATTACACGGGTCGCCCGACAACACGCCTTCGACATCGTAGTGCTGGGCACGACCTACGCCCATGGGATCGACCGGTTTATTGGCAGCACCGCCGAAAGCGTGTTGAACAAGGCGCCGTGCAGTCTGGTGATCGTCAAGCCATTGCCGTGGCTTGACTGACACACCCGTCGTCGCACCCATCGTTGATAAAAATCAACAGCACATGGGCCGCAAAGAGCAATCAATAACGCTCCGATGAACCTTCAAGGAAACGGCCATGCGAATGACATTTCTGGGCGCGGCGGGCACGGTCACTGGCAGCAAGTACTTACTCGAGCATCGTGACCAGCATGTACTGATCGACTGCGGGTTGTTCCAGGGCTACAAGCAACTGCGCTTGCACAACTGGGAACCGTTCCGCTTGCCCGTCCAGGACCTCGATGCCATCGTCCTGACCCATGCTCATTTGGATCACAGCGGCTACCTGCCGGTGCTGGTGCGCAATGGCTATCGCGGGCCGGTCTACGCCACGCCCGCGACCTGCGAACTGGTGAAGATCCTGCTGCTCGACAGTGGCCGCTTGCAGGAAGAGGAAGCCGAGTTTGCCAACCGGCACGGGTTCTCCAAACACACGCCCGCGTTGCCGCTCTACACCGAAGACGATGCGCAACGGGCCTTGAAACTGCTGCGACCCATAGAGCTGCATCACCGGGTGGACATTGTTCCCGGCATGAGCATTCTGATGCGCTGCGCCGGGCATATTCTCGGGGCCGCCACGGTGGAGGTTGTCGCCGACGGCACCACGCTGGTGTGCTCAGGTGACCTGGGGCGGCCGAACGATCCCTTGATGTACGCCCCGGAGCTCATCGAACAGACCGACTACCTGCTGGTGGAGTCGACCTACGGCGATCGCCAGCACCCGGCCGAGGACCCTGAAGCGCAGCTGGCGGACGTCATCACCCGTACCGCGTTGCGCCATGGCATCACCCTGGTGCCATCGTTTGCCGTCGGGCGTGCGCAGTTGTTGATGTATCACCTGTACCGGTTGATGCAGAAACGGGCGATCCCGGACTTGCCGATCTACCTGAACAGCCCCATGGCGACCGACGTCACGCTGCTGTACCAACGGTTTCGCAACGAGCACCGGTTGTCCCTGGAGGAATGCGAGGGCATGTGCCATGTGGCGCAGTTCGTACGCACCACCAAGGACTCCATTGAACTGGATCAGCGCAACACCCCGGCCGTGATTATCGCCGCCAGTGGCATGGCCACGGGTGGACGGGTGATTCACCACCTCAAGACCCTGGCCCCCAACCCGGTCAACACCCTGCTGGTCCCGGGTTTCCAGGCCGGTGG
Source organism: Pseudomonas sp. TE12234 (assembly GCF_054061835.1). Taxonomy (NCBI): domain Bacteria; kingdom Pseudomonadati; phylum Pseudomonadota; class Gammaproteobacteria; order Pseudomonadales; family Pseudomonadaceae; genus Pseudomonas; species Pseudomonas sp. TE12234. The sequence goes on along the minus strand of NZ_JBSSEP010000011.1, from coordinate 22,103 downwards.
TACCCGTGGCGCGCAGATTGTCGCGGGCGCGCCTTCGGTGCGGATCCACGGCAAGGAAGTACCGATACGCGCCGAGGTGGTCCCGATGCAAACCTTGTCCGCCCATGCGGACGCCGACGAAATCATGCAATGGCTGCGCGGATTCAAGCGGCCACCGAAACACACCTATGTCGTGCACGGAGAGCCCAACGCCTCGGATGTGCTGCGTCGACGGATCAGTCTGGAACTGGGCTGGTCGGTGTCGGTGCCGGAGTATCGCGACAGCGTCGAACTGACCCACGTCGACCCGTCTTGACATTCAGCACAGGGCAGGAAAGCGCATGAGCACCACCGCCGTCGCCACGGAACATCATCCGGCAATCGTTTCCAGCGGGCTGTGCAAGTGGTTTGGCGAAGGGGATGCGCGGATGAAGGCGGTCGATGAGGTGGCGCTGGTCGCGCAGTTTGGCGAAATGGTGTTCATTGTCGGGCCTTCGGGCAGTGGCAAGACCACACTGCTGAGCATGATTTCCGGCATATTGCGGCCCGACGCCGGGACGGTCACGATCAATGGTCAGGACATCTGGAGCCTGAGCAGCGATCAACTGGCAGAGCTGCGCCTCAACAACATCGGGTTCGTGTTCCAGGACTACCACCTCTTCGCACGGTTGACTGCTGCGGAGAATGTTGCCATTCCCCTGATTCTCCAGCACCACGACTGGAACGATGCCATCGCACAGGCCAGGCAAAGCCTGGAAGTGGTGGGGCTCAAGGATCGGGGGGACATCCTGCCGGTCAAGCTTTCCGGCGGTGAGCAACAACGGGTGGCCATTGCCCGTGCGATCGTGAGCAGGCCGCAGATCCTGATTCTGGATGAGCCCACGGCATCCCTCGACGGTGATACCGGGAAAATGATCATTGCCTTCGTCAAGGAGCGGGTCCTCAATGAGCAGCGCTGCATCTTGATCGTTACCCACGATGCGCGGATCAACGAGTACGCCGATCGGATCATTTACATGGAAGACGGCCGGATCACAGAGCCCAGGGGAACTTCGCCGTGAACAAGCCCCTGCTGTTCACACTGGCGATCTTGGGTGTCCTGGGCGGATTGATCGCGGCCTATCTGTTCGGACGTACGCCGCAGACACTGCCGCCAGCGTTCGCCCCCGCGAGCAGTAGCTACGAAACCGCCATCTATGCCAACGGCATTATCGAAAGTGAGCAGTCCAGTGGCAGCAACATCGTGATTTACCCGCAGGTGGCCGGGCCCGTGACCCAAGTGCTGGTGCACGAGGGGCAAGAGGTGACCCGCGGTATGCCGTTGGTGACCCTGGACGATGCCTTGCCCAAGGCCAATTTCGAGCTGGCACAAGCCACGCTGACCACCGCTCGGGATCAGTACAACAAACGGCTGGTTTCCTATGGCATCGATCCGAAGTCCATCAGCAAGGACACCCTGGACACGGCCAGGGACCTGGCCAGCCAGGCCCAAGCCGCACTCAAGGCCTCGGCGGTGGCGTTGGCGCAATACGTCATCCGCGCACCCACCGACGGCGTGGTGCTGGCGATCAACAGCACCGTCGGCAGCTATGTGTCGCCCCAAGGTGCGTACGACGCATACACCCAGGGATTCAGCCCGCTCATCGTCATGAGTGGCGACCAGAATCATCTGGCGGTGCGCTGTTATGTCGACGAGATCCTGATTGCCCGTTTGCCTGCCCCCGAGCACATTCAGGCGCAGATGCTGATCCATGGCACGGATATCAAGGTGCCGCTGGAGTTCGTCCGGGTTCAGCCCTATGTGTCGCCGAAGATCGAGTTGTCCAATCAGCGCCAGGAGAAGGTCGACCTGAGGGTGCTGGCGGTGGTTTTCCGTTTCGAGAAAAAAGATCTGCCGAGGGTTTACCCCGGGCAGTTGGTGGATGTCTTCATAGGTCAGAAATGATGGACAGGCCAGGCCGGTTGGGTCGTGTAGGGAGCGGTTGTCTCGTCCTGAGTCTGCTGGTGCTGAGCAGCGCCTGCATGGTCGGGCCCGATTTTTCGCGCCCGGCAGCTCCCAGGCAGGAGGCTTACCTGCGCGAGCCCACGCCGGCTGCGGTGGCGGCTGAGGGGCAGGTCCAGCGCTTCGTGCCCGGAGGCGAGGTGACGCCGGACTGGTGGCGGTTCTTTCAATCGGCGCCGCTGGATGCGCTGGTGCGGCAGGCAATCTCTGACAACATGACCTTGCAGGCGGCACAAGCGCGCTTGCGCCAAAGCCAGGACACGCTCATGGCCGGTTATGGGGTGTTCTACCCGCAGCTGGATGCCCGCTTCGGTGCGAGTCGCCAGCGCAGCACCCTTGCTCAGCAAGGACTGACCAATACCGGCTCAATCTTCAATGTCCTGACCCTCAGCGGCACGATCAGCTACACCTTCGATGTCTTCGGAGGTGAACGGCGAGCGATCGAGGGCCTGCAAGCCCAGGTGGAGAATCAAACCTGGCTGACCCAGGCGGCTTATCTGACCTTGACGGCCAACGTCGTCAACACCGCGATCGCCCGCGCCGCCTACGCTGCGCAGATCGAGGCCACGCAACAGCTGATTGAGCTGCAACGCCAGCAGCTGCAATCCACCGAGGTACAGGTGCGCAGCGGAACCTCGCCGTATTCGGCGACCTTGAGTCTGCAAAGCCTGATTGCCAGCAACGAGGCGTTGTTGCCGGCGCTGCAGCAGAAAGTCAGCCAGGCCGAGCATCTGCTGGCCACGCTCGAAGGGGTGATGCCGGCGGACGCCAGGCTCCCCGACATCCGCTTGACGGGCCTGTCGCTGCCCGAAAATCTGCCCGTCAGCCTGCCCTCGGTGCTGGTCCGCCAGCGGCCGGATATCCTTTCCGCTGAAGCGCTGTTGCACCAGGCCAGCGCCGATATCGGAGTGGCAACGGCGGCGATGTTTCCCAGTTTCAGCCTTACGGGCACCTACGGAACCGCCGGCTCTTCCACCGGTTCATTGTTCAGCAGTGCCGGACGATTCTGGAGTGTCGGGCCATCGGTCGACATCCCGCTGTTCGAGGGCGGTCGCCTGTGGTACGGCCGCCAGGCCGCGATCGATGCCTATCAGCAAGCGTCGGCGAACTACCGGCAGGTGGTGCTGGAGTCTTTCGCCCAGGTGGCCGATGTCCTCAAGGCGCTGGAGTACGATGCGCAGGTCCTGCAAAAACAGGCCGAGGCGCAAGCCACTGCCCAAGAGGCCCTGAGGCTGTTGCAAGCCAACTATCGCTCGGGCCTGGTGACGTATCTGGAGCTGTTGGTGGCCGATGTGCAGTTGCATCAGGTCAACATCGCTTACTTGCAGGCACTGGCCCAGCGGCATCAGGACACCGTCGCGCTGTTCGTGGCGTTGGGAGGCGGGTGGTGGAACCGGCCCGATGCCGGTGCTGGCGGGCCCGCGCCATGAAGTACAACGGCATCCTGCGCATCGGCTACAAACTCCTGGTCAATGACCGGGCCAAATTCTCCGCGTTGCTGGTGGGTATCACGTTTTCGGTGTTCCTGATGATGCAGATGACGGCGATGTTTGCCGGCATCCTCAACAGGGCCTACTCGACGGTGACTAACATCGGCGCACCGATGTGGATCATTGATCCGGCGGTGAACACCCCGACCAGTGTCATCCCTTTGCCTGACTACCTGCTCGATGCCGTGCGCAGCATGAAGCAAGTGGAATACGCCGTGCCGATTTTCATCGGCAGTGCGCAGGTGCGCCTGGCCAATGGCAATTACCAGGGGGTCAGCGTGATCGGCCTGGACGACACCAGCCTGTTTGGCCGTCCGGCGCTGGAGCAGGGCGTTATCGAGGATATCTACGCCGAGAACGCCTTCATCATGGTCCACGATGCGGAGTTTTCGAAACTGGGCAACCCGACGATCGGCACCTCCTTTGAACTCAACGACCACCGCGGCACCATTGTTGGAATCGCCAAGGTCCTGGTCGGCGGCTTGACCGGCGTACCGACGCTGTACACCACCTACCGGCGCGCCACCGAGTACATTCCGACCACCCGTTTCAAGGTGTCCTACATCTTGCTCAAATCCAGGAGCAAACAGGCTCAGGCCGCGATCAAGCAACAAGTAGCGCAGTTGGGTTATGTCGCCCTGACCAGGCAGGAGTTCAACCAGCGCATCGCCAATTACTACATCTATCAAACCGGGGTGGGCACCAACATCCTGATGATGACGATCATCAGTTTTCTGGTCGGCCTGTCGATTTCCGGCCAGACGTTTTACACCTTCATTCTGGAAAACCTGGACAAGTTCGCCGCCCTCAAGGCCATTGGGGCCAAGAGTCGGGAGTTGGTCTACATGATCCTGTTCATGGCAACGTTTACGGCCATGACCGGTTACGGGCTGGGCATCGGCCTGGTGACCCTGATGATCGCTATCGCACGGACCTACCTGCCCAACTATGCCGCCATCATCACGTTCTGGAATCTTGGCCTGGCGTTTGGGCTGGTGCTGTTGATTGCCGGTTTTTCCAGTTACCTGGGGATCCGCAAAGTCCTGAGGATCGAGCCGTTCGATATTTTCAGGGGGTGAGGCGGGGCGGGGCCAAAGGTTAAAACCATCGGTCTTCACTCGGATCCGCGAGGCAAAAAAAAACCTTGCCGGTTTCCCGGCAAGGGTGCAGCCGCCTGGGATTTACTCGCCTTTGACTGGCACGACTTTATCCGCTTTCATGGCCTCGGGCTTTTTCGGCAACGAGATACTCAGCACTCCTTTGCTGAAACTCGCTTCGATCTTGTCGGCGTCGACCCCTTTGGGCAGGTTGAACACCCGCTCGAAGGAGCCATAGTGACGCTCGCTAAGGTAGTAGCCCTTCCTTTTCTCTTCCTTGTCCTCTTTCTTTTCGCCTTTGATGATCAGGTTGCCGTTCGACACTTTGATCTCAATGTTCTTTTGATCCATGCCGGGCAATTCGGCAGTGATTTCGAAACTTGCGTCTTTTTCGCTGATGTCCACGGCCGGCATGCCATGCCCTGTCAGCTCACGCTTCCAGAAGGGCTCGACATCAAACAGCCCGCGACCGAAGGGTGACAGGCTCGAACCGCGATTGAAGTCGTCGAACAGGTGATCGACCTGCTGCCGAAGCTTTTCCAGGGGCCGCCAAAGGTCTGTCGTCACGGGGTGTTGACTGGCCTTTTCGTCGGGATGCTCGGGCATTTTTTTCACGGAATTGCTCATTTTTCATGACTCCTATGGTGAAGGGCAGGCTGCGAATGCCAGTCCGCCCAGATCAAACGGGTAGTCAACGATGTGGCTGTCTCGGGCCTTGCGGACGCGCATTGATGGAAAGCCTTCACGAGACGAGCGTTTGCGCAGACGCCGAATTCGAGGGCGAGTGCTGGTTCTAATGTCGGCGTAAACGCCCAAGGCGTGTTTGATTTAGATCAGGAAGAGGGCGAACGCTTTTGGTGGCCTGGAACCGTCATCACTTCCTTTGTCCAAGGCCGTCGGTAATCAGTCCAGACGGCGGTTTCGAACAGGTTCATCCCTTGAAAATCAGTGGCTTGCGTTTCGGGTGTCGTGCTAACCTATTGATCTGCTTGGCTTTGTCAGTGGATGAGCCACTTGCCTGGGGCGCTACGGTTCCGACTTTGGTGTCCACTGTTAAACAAGTTCCGTAGATCCATGATTTACGGAGCTTTTTTATTCGCGCCGGCTGGTAAGATTTAGTCTGCAAAAGGGCATATGCGAACTTGCTTCACCAGGTCGGGATGTATATATTCCCCCTCTGCTGCACAAGGTCAGGGCTGCCGGATCGTATTGGCCAGACTTCAGACCGCTTCACCGCGCTACCGCCCGAATGGCGAAACTGGTAGACGCATGGGACTTAAAATCCCCCGCTCGTAAGGGCGTGCCGGTTCGATTCCGGCTTCGGGCACCATGAATATCAAGGGCTTGCATGAGATACCTCATGCAAGCCCTTCTTTCTTTTTTCGCCATCAAAAAGTCTTTTCCGCATTCGCGCCCTGTAGCCGCCTTTGCCTGTCAGTCGTGCACCTGAAACTTTCCTTGGCATGCCCGGCCTGGCTCTGTTAAGTGACGCTTGAGCCCGCGCGGCGGCGTACTATAGGTTCAATACAGGAGATGGTATTCCTCCTTTAACCGCCTTGTGCTGATGATGCCTGCGTCAACCCAGGACAGGGAGCGTAGGCGTGCACCTGTCCTTCAACTCAGGACAGAATCATGACACCCATTCTTCAGCCAGCTTGCTCTCGTGCCACGCGGTTATTCGCATCCCCTCGGCCAGATCAGCCAGGAGGAGACCTGCAACCATGCTGAAATCACTCCTGGTTATTGCTGTCGGCGCATCGCTTGGTGCCTGGCTTCGCTGGCTGCTGGGTATAAAGCTCAATGCGCTGTTCCCGACGATTCCTCCCGGCACTGTGGCGGCCAACATGGTCGGGGGCTACATCATCGGCTTCGCTATCGCGTTCCTGGCCGCATCCCCCTCCCTGAGCCCCGAGTGGCGGCTGCTGGTTATCACGGGGTTCTGTGGGGGACTGACTACCTTTTCCACGTTTTCAGCCGAAACAGTTGCCCTGATTCAGGAAGGCAGGCTCCTGTGGGCACTCGGCTCGGTTTCATTGCACGTCGTGGGCTCATTGGTGATGACCGCTGCCGGGCTCTTGACCTATCAAATGATTGGCATGCGGTGAGGAGATGAAAATGAACGGGTTCCTGGTGATTTTCTTTACTCAACAGAACCGCCGGTATCAGGGGAAAATGCTCGGCGACTGGATCGTTGATCTGGCGAAAGAAATGGGGCTGCGTGGCGCAACGTTGTCCACGGGCATTGAAGGTTTTGGACACACAGGTCGAATGCATTCCTCGCACTTTTTTGAGCTTGCGGATCAACCTACGGAGATTCGCATGGCTATCACCGAGGATGAATCTGAAAGGTTGTTCAGGAGGTTGGAGGTTGAGGACATTTCCGTGTTCTTCTTGAAAACGCCCATCGAAATGGGGTTCGCAGGAAGAAAGGCTGAATCGCTCCAGAGTTTCCAGGCACCCTGAATGCTCATTGCTTGACGTCGTTCAAACTCGACCGGTGAGGGCGATCCGCAAGCCACGTACAGCCCGCCTCAGGCCCACGCTCTGTCGCAGAACCCTCTAGAGTTGATCTCTGATGGATTGGAGGATCAGCTTCCGGTCAGTCTCGAGAGGCACTAGCTCATGGTTCACACCCGACGCAGATTGATGTGGCATGGCATGTTTCTGTTCTTCCTGGGCCTGTGTACCGGCCTCGTCGAACAGCAATTCAGCAATCCGCGCATGGGGCTTACGGCGCACCTAGAGGGGGTGATGAACGGAATCCTGCTCTTGGCAGTCGGCGCGGTCTGGATGGAGGTGAATCTTTCTTCGCGCAACAAGGCGATTGCTTACTGGACGCTGCTTTACGGGGCCTATGCGAACTGGGCGGTCACGACACTGGCGGCCATTTTCGGCACGACCGCCATGTCGCCGTTCACCGGGGCAAGGCAGGCTGCAAGGGCATGGCAGGAGGGGCTGGTGACCGCCGGTTTTGCGAGTGTGGGGATCGCAATCATCATGGCGGCGCTGTTGCTGCTCTGGGGGTTACGCCAGCTACCACCCGTCAATAAATGAATCCACGCCTTCCGTGGAATGCATGCCCTGGCCGGCGACGTTCAGTTATCCGCATCGGCGGGGAAGGTGCCGGGAGCCTGACAAGCGGCAAAAATGAAAAAGCCCGACATCGGGGCCGGGCTCTCCAATACAAGCAGTTTTAACTCTTTGCGTCACCGGGCGGCGCTGACATGCGCCGATCCGGGCCTGCGGGATTGCCGCTGTTTATCAACCTTCTTTCCAGCAGAATATTTTGCAACGCTTCGCGGTCTGACGGGGTCAACTGGTGCTCTCGTGCTTTGAGTTCCAGCAGGATGGGGCTGGACCATTGACGATAGGTTTGTTCGGCACTACGAGTGGGTGACATCGGTTCCTCCTTGATCAGGCTCCTGTCAAAAAAGGTGTCGCAGTTCGATACGTCTGAGACCCTAGTCGAGGAAGCCGATTATCGCCAATGCAGCGCGTCGGACATCAGCTCCAGAGGTCTAAACAACGTTGAGAGTGCTTTTCTGATCTGGCCGTTTGCGGGAGGCGACCGTGAAGGTGCGGGTGTCGTCCGGGCCGATGAAAATCGGGCCGATTTTATGGGCCCGATGTGTGCGTCTAGACGAAAGCCTGACTGCCAAATCCCCGGGGCAGTCTTTGCCGTCCGGCCATGGCCGCCAACCGTTCGGTCCAGGCCTGGCGCCAGTCAGTGACGATATGCGCGACTTTGGCCTTGCGTGCGGCGCGACGTGCCGCGTTACGCTCGTTCCGGCGTGCTTCCTTGAAAACGTCGGTGTTGCGGCAGCTTCTGCATTTCACCCGGTTGAGTTCACGCGTGGAGGTGAGATTGCTGCCCTTGTGACCGCAGGCCAAATGCCCGCTGACTTTGAAGTGAGTGACCATTAGAACGTCTCCTTGGTGACGTGTAAGCGTTGGACCACTCACAACCAGGGACGTTCGGTATTTGCCGGAGCACAAAAAATCCCGGCGCGTGGCTGGGGCGAGGAAAAGGTGGAAGGCGATCAGGCAGGCACGCGACCGGTGACGATGGCGTCGCCGATCATGCGTGCCGCGTCGGGCCGTGTCTTCGCATCGAGCGTCCGGATCGAATCATCTGAACCGGGGTAGCGGCGGGTCGACAGGTTTGAGCGACGACAGGGTGTTACGAATCAGCGGCGTATCCTTTTCGATGTCGTTCAGACGATCACGAATTCTGAGGGCTGTCGGATGTCCGCCTTGATGATCGACCCAGTCGGCGATTTCCTTGCACGCCGCAGCCAGGCGAACCTGGCGCGAATCAAGCAAGGTGAGCAGGGTGGTGATGGACTCTTTTTCGGACATGGGAAACACCTCCGCTTAAGAAACCTGGCAGTTGGCAGTAAAAAGCCCGCGGGAGGCGAGCTTTCTACCGATGGGGCGCTGATCCTTCAGCTCCTTTGAGTATAGACCCGTATGGGGCATGCTAGAGCGCGTCAGCCTTGACGGGCCATGACGTGTGACCTGGCATTGAGCTGTCGGCAAACGTGCCGGGCGTCTTCCTCGAGATCGTAACCGTCACCAATGAAGCCGTGGGTTCGGGTATCGGCGATGCGATACCAGACGGCGGCGTCAGGGGGTAGGTGAGCGGTTTCTCCGGCCCGGCGGCCGTGAATGATGATCTTGTTGCATCGCTTCACGACGAAAATGTCTTCCATGGCGTCACCGCAGCTGATTCGTGTACAGATCAACTATAGAAGTCATTTGCAATCGTGCAAAAAATAGACAAGTCAATTCGTCGGTTCAGACACCCATTTCTCCAGCAACATGGCCAATCCGACTTCCTCGGCGCGCAGGCCTTTACGCATTCGTGGCTTGGGCAACTCAGCCAACGCACCCAGTAGAAATCCTTCGAGCACGGCTGGATGGATATAGCACTTGCGGCACACCGCCGGCGTATTGCCCAGCTGACGGGCGACGTCTTTCACCATCTCCACCACATGCCGTTTCGCCTCCGATTCCGGTTGCCATTGCAACTCTCGCAACACCGCCAGGGCGAGCGCGCTGCCGGCCCAGGTGCGGTAGTCCTTGGCGGTGAAGTCGGCACCGGTCAGGGTTTGCAGGTAGGCGTTGACGTCGGAGGACGTGACGGTGTGTCGCTCGCCGTTTTCATCGAGGTACTGAAACAGGTTTTGTCCGGGGATCTCCTGGCAGCGCTTGATAATGCGTGCCAGTCGCCGGTCTTTCACGGTGATCTGATGTTCGACGCCACTTTTGCCACGGAACTGGAACAGGATTGCGCTGCCGTTGATCTCGACATGCCGGTTGCGCAGCGTGGTCAGGCCGTAGGAGCGGTTGTCCCGGGCATATTGAGTGTTGCCGACGCGGATCAGCGTGGCGTCGAGCAAGGTGATGACCGTGGCCATGACCTTGTCGCGGCTGAAGCCCGGAGCGGCCAACAAGGCTTCCAGCCGTTTGCGCAGTTTCGGCAAGGCCAGGCCGAAATCCCGCAGGCGCGAATATTTGTCCAGATCGCGAACCTCTCGCCAGCGCGGATGATAGCGGTACTGCTTGCGACCCCGGGCGTCGCGGCCGGTGGCCTGCAGGTGCCCGCGCGGATCGGCGCAGATCCAGACGTCGGTGTAGGCCGGTGGCACCGCGAGGGCGTTGAGGCGCTGGATCTCGTCCGGCTCGGTGATGCGTTGTCCCGTCGGATCGAAATAGCAGAACTTGCCGCGCAGTTTCCTGCGGCTGATTCCCGGTTGGGTGTCATCGACATAGTGCAAGTCGGAAGGCAGCGCATCGGGCATGGCGATAGTCCTTGGCAAGGCGTCAGGGGGCCGTTAAAGGCATTGACCCCACGCCGGCCCAGTCGTGCCAATGCCGTTACGCGAGCACCGCCACGGCTTTGATCTGTGCCCAGAGTTGCTGGCCGGGGTGGACGTTCAACTGGTCGCGGGAGAAGCGGGTGATACGCGCCAGTAGCGGGGTCCCCGCCGCATCGAGACGGATCAGCACATGGGCGGCATTGTCGGCGCCCAACTCGCTGACCACGGTGACCGGCAGGCGATTGAGGATGCTGCTTTGCTCGGCACCGTGCAGGCTCAGGCTGACATCCCGCGCCTGAACCTTGCAACGCAACGCCTGGCCAGTGGCCATCAGCGTGTGCGCCACGCGAATGTTCAAGTCCGTGTCAGGCAGTTGCAGGGTGAGCAATTGATAGTCACTGTCGTAGGCACTGACGCTGCCTTCGATCACCACACCGGCGTCGTCGCCCAGCGCCAGAGGCAAGTCCAGGCGCGCCAGGGTTTGGCCGATCGGGCCGCTGGCCAGCGCCTTGCCGTCGCTGAGCAGGACGAGGTGGTCGGCCAGGCGCGCCACTTCATCCTGGGAGTGGCTGACATACAACACCGGGATGTCCAGTTCGTCGTGCAGCCGTTGCAGGTAGGGGAGGATTTCGCTTTTGCGCTGGGCATCCAGCGCGGCCAGCGGTTCATCCATCAGCAACAGTTTCGGGCTGGTGAGCAGGGCGCGGGCGATACCGACTCGCTGGCGCTCCCCTCCCGACAGGTGTTGTGGATGGCGATCCAGCAGGTGGCCGATGCCTAACAGTTCGGTTGCGTGGGCCATGTCGACCCGACGCTGCGGTTTCGGGATACGTTTGAGCCCGAACGCCAGGTTGCCCAGCACCGAGAGATGCGCAAACAGGCTGGCCTCCTGAAACACGTAACCCAGGGCCCGCTTGTGCGGCGCCACGAAAATCTTCCTGTCGCTGTCCTGCCAGACTTCATCGTTGACCTGGATAAAGCCTTGATCGGCCTTTTCCAGACCGGCGATGCAGCGCAGGCAGGTGGTTTTGCCCGAGCCGGAATGCCCATACAGTGCCGTGACACCACGGCCGGGCAGTTGCAGGTCGACATCGAGGTGGAACCCCGGGTAAGTCAATTTCAGGCGCGTTTGAATCATCACTCAGCTCCAGCCTGCTCTGGTTTTACGGCTGGAGTACAGCGCCAGCAACACCGCGAAGGAGAACACCAGCATGGCCCCGGCCAGCCAATGGGCCTGGGCGTATTCCATGGCTTCGACGTGATCGTAGATCTGCACCGAGACCACCCGGGTTTTATCGGGAATGTTGCCGCCGATCATCAGCACGACGCCGAATTCGCCGACCGTGTGGGCGAAGCCGAGAATGGCAGCGGTGATGAAGCCGGGGCGGGCCAGGGGCAGAGTCACGCTGAAGAAGCTGTCCCAGGGATTGGCGCGCAGGGTCGCGGCCACTTCCAGCGGGCGCGTGCCGATAGCGGAAAAAGCGTTTTGCAGAGGCTGGACCACAAACGGCATCGAGTACAGCACCGAACCGATGACCAACCCCGCAAAACTGAAGGTCAGGGTACCCAGCCCCAGTGATTGGGTGAGCTGGCCGACAAAGCCGTTCGGGCCCAGCGCCAGCAACAGATAAAAGCCGATCACCGTGGGCGGCAGCACCAGGGGCAGGGCGACGATCGCCCCGACCGGGCCGCGCAGCCAGGATTGGGTGCGCGAGAGCCACAACGCAAGCGGAGTGCCGATCACCAACAGGATGACGGTCGTCAGGGACGCCAGTTTCAGGGTCAGCCAGATGGCGGAAAAATCGGCACTCGATAGCGTCATTTAGAGTTGGTAACCGTAGGACTTGATGATGGCGGCAGCTTTTGGCCCTTTAAGGTAGTCAACCAGTGCCTGGGCAGCCGGGTTGTCCTTGCCTTTGTTGAGGATCACCGCGTCTTGTTTGATCGGGTCGTGCAGGCTGGCCGGAACGATCCAGGCCGAACCGCTGGTGATTTTACCGTCCTTGTAAATCTGCGACAGCGCGACAAAGCCCAATTCCGCATTGCCGGTGGAGACAAACTGATAGGCCTGGGTGATGTTCTGGCCTTCAACGATCTTGTCCTTGACCTTGTCGGTCAGACCTTCCCTGGCCAGTACCTGGGTGGCCGCCAGGCCATACGGCGCGGCTTTTGGATTGGCAATGGACAGATGCTGGTACTGGTTGTCGCTCAGGACCTTGCCCAGGGCATCGACATAGTCTTCCTTGGCCGACCACAACGCCAGGGTGCCGACAGCGTAGGTAAAGCGCGAGCCCTTGACCGTGTCGCCTTCGTCTTCGAGTTTTTTCGGGGTGGTGTCGTCCGCCGAAAGGAACACTTCGAACGGCGCGCCGTTCTTGATCTGGGTGTAGAACTGACCCGTCGCGCCGAAGGCGGTCACCAGCTTGTGACCGGTGTCCTTTTCGAAGTCTGCCGCGATTGCCTGGATCGGCGCGGTGAAGTTGGCTGCAACCGCCACCTGGACTTCGTCCGCGTGGGCAGAGCCAAAGGTCAATACAGCGAGAAGGCTGGCCAGACAAGTGGGGGCAAAACGTGAGGCGCTAAGGGACATGAAACGGCTCCGTGACAGGCATTACAGAGAAGGGGTGGTAACGCTATATACAGGAATATATAGCGAAATGCCTGCCAACGGAATGAGTTGCACTGGACTGTGGTGAGGGAGCTTGCCCACTTCACCACAGATTGGTGTTGGCTTGAGGGATCGTCAGCGCCCAAGCAACTTGGCCAACCCTTCTTCGGCAAGCCGCCGGGTCAACTCTGCCGTTGTCATTTCCATCCCCAGCGAGAACGCCTGTCCGGCCCAGAGGTTGCTGAAATCCGCTTCGCCCTTCGCTCGCAAAGGCATCAACGCGCCGCCGGCCAGCGGAAAGGCCGGCGCCTTGTCACTCATCGGCCCCAGCTCGCGCATGACCCGATTGAGGATTCCGCGCGCCGGGCGTCCGGTGAAAATGTTGGTGACGGCGGTCTCGCTTTCCCGGGCGGTGCGCAACGCCCGGTGATGAGACGCACTGACCTTGGCTTCCGAGGTGAACAGATAGGCCGTACCCACTTGTACCGCCGACGCACCCAACATGAAGGCTGCCGCGACGCCTCGTGCATCGGCAATGCCGCCAGCAGCGATCACCGGCACCCGTACCGCATCGGCGACTTGTGGCACCAGGGCAAAGACCCCAACCTGGCTGCTCAGGTCATCACTGAGAAACATCCCGCGATGTCCTCCTGCTTCATAGCCCATGGCGATGATCGCATCGCAGCCATGCTGCTCAAGCCAGATGGCTTCTTCGACGGTGGTGGCCGAGGACACGACCTTTGCGCCGGTGGCTTTCACCCGATCCAGCAGGGATTGTTCCGGCAGACCGAAGTGGAAACTTACGACTTCGGGGCGAAACTCTTCGACCACCTCACAGGCCGCGTGATCGAAAGGCGCGCGGTTGGACACTGGCGTCGGCGCATCAAAGTCGACGCCCAGCTCCCGGTAGTAGGGCTCCAGCAGGTTTTTCCAGTCTCGTGCGCGTTGCTCATCGGCAGCCGGCGGCTGGTGGCAGAAGAAGTTGACGTTGAACGGGCGCGAGCTGTGTTGACGAATGGTCGTCAGCTCCGCGCGCAATTGCTCGATGCTGAGCATGGCGGCGGGCATGGAGCCCAGGCCACCGGCATTGCTTGCCGCAATCACCATGGACGACTGGGTGGCACCGGCCATGGGGGCTTGAATAACGGGCAGTTCAATCCCGAACAGATCAAGAATTCGCGTGTCTGGCCATGGGTTCATTTGGAAGGTCTCCGACGTTGAAACCGGGCAGGAGGGTTTAAGCGGTTTTGTAGCAGCAAAGGCTGACCCAAGGCCAGTCAAGTTTGCAGCTGAATCAGCGGCGACGCAGCCCGCCATCGGCGCCAAAAAGGTGATGGGTCAGGCATCGATTCGCGAGTTACCGGACGAGCCAGCCTGAACGCCAAAAAAAGCATGACCGCAGGTCATGGAAAAAACCGGCGGTATTATGGATTGGCTTAAAGTCGAATGCGGCATTTTTTTACGATGTGGTATTTAAATCGCACCACAACGAGTGATCTCACCAGGAGGCAGTCATGTTCCAAGGTATTTTGATCGAGAAAGACGACAGCGGTTACCGCGCCGCGCTGCAGCAGATCGACGACAATCAGTTGCCTGAAGGCAATGTGACCGTGCGTGTCGACTACAGCACCTTGAACTTCAAGGACGGCCTGGCGATCACCGGTAGCAGCCCGGTGGTGCGAAAATTCCCGATGGTGCCGGGGATCGATCTGGCGGGTACCGTCGAAGTCAGCGAGCATCCGGATTACAAGGTGGGTGACAAAGTCCTGCTTAATGGCTGGGGAGTTGGCGAGGGGCACTGGGGTGGCCTGGCGCAGAAGGCGCGTCTGAATGGCGATTGGCTGATTCCGCTGCCCAAGGCGTTTACCGCTGCCCAGGCAATGGCCATCGGCACCGCGGGCTACACGGCCATGCTGTGCATTCTCGCGCTGGAGCATAACGGCGTAACCCCCGAGCAAGGTGAAATCCTGGTGACGGGCGCCAACGGCGGCGTAGGCAGTTTCGCCATCGCGCTGCTGAGCAAGCTCGGTTACCGGGTGGTGGCGTCCACCGGCCGTGTTTCGGAACACGACTACCTCAAGCAACTGGGGGCCAGCGAAATCATCGACCGCGCCACGTTGTCCGAGCCGGGCAAGCCCCTGGCCAAGGAACGCTGGGCCGCGGTCATCGATTCGGTCGGCAGTCACACCCTGGCCAATGCCTGCGCCAGCACCAAGGCCAACGGGACGGTCGCGGCCTGTGGTCTGGCGCAGGGCATGGACTTCCCGGCCTCTGTCGCCCCCTTCATTTTGCGCGGCGTGACCCTGGCGGGCATCAATAGCGTGACGCAACCCAAGGCCAAGCGCGTGCAGGCGTGGGACCGTCTGGCCAGGGATCTGGATTTCGCCCTGTTGCCGCTGATCAGCCATGAGATCGGTCTGAGTGAAGCGATTGAAGCGGCACCACGCTTGCTCGCCGGTCAACTGCGGGGCAGGGTTGTCGTCGACGTCAATCGCTGACAAGGTGGGCGCCATTGCGGCTCGTGGGGGCCGCATACCTCACGACAGGGAGTGGCGCCTCAATGGAAATCAAACAGGTCTACGTGGCTCCGATGAACATTTCGGGGCTGAAGGTACGGACCTTCAACAGTGCGGAACTATCGGCCGAAACGGCGAAGATCGGTCCGATGTGGGGGGCGTTTCTACAGCGAACGATTGTTTGAGCGCATTGCCCCGGAACAACCCGAATCAGCGGTCTACGGCGTGTATTCCGGGTACGAGTCGGATGCCGGCGGGGCATTCGATGTGACCGCCGGGATCGCCGTCACGAGCCCGGCCCAAGGTTATGAGACGATCAGCATCGAAGCGGGCCAGTACCTGGTATTCGAAGGCAAGGGACCGATGCCTGAGGCGGTTATCGAGGCCTGGCAACGCATCTGGGGCTATTTCCAGGAAAACCCGCAGATCCAGCGGCGCTACGCCACTGACTTCGAACGCTACAGCGCCGAGCAGGCCGTGGCGGTGTACATCGGCATCCGCTAGGGCTGCGCTTCCCGTTCCAGCAGTTGCCGCTTGCGCTCCACACCCCAGCGATACCCCGACAGATTGCCATCGCTGCGCACCACGCGGTGGCAGGGGATCGCGACCGCCAGGCTGTTCGCGCCACAGGCCTGAGCCACCGCGCGAACGGCTTTCGGCGCGCCGATTTGCCGGGCGATATCGGCGTAGCTGGCCGTGCTGCCCACGGGAATGTCCCGCAGGGCTTGCCAGACCCGCTCCTGAAACGCCGTGCCACGCACATCCAAAGGCAAGTCCAGGCCCAGCGCCGGAGCCTCGATGAACCCTACAACCCTGGCGATCAGTTGCTCGAAGTCTTGATCGGCACCAATCAGATTGGCCCGGCGGAACTTGTCCTGCAGATCGCAGACCAGTTGCTGCGGGTCGTCGCCCAACAGAATCGCGCACACCCCGCGTGCGCTTTGCGCCACCAGAATCGCGCCGAGGGAGCATTGGCCGACGGCAAAACGGATGTCATTGTTCTGGCCGGCGGCGCGGTAATCCGTGGGTTTCATGCCCAGCAGTTGATCCGCGGTTTCATAAAAGCGGCTGTTGGCGTTGAAACCGGCGTCGTACAACGCGTCGGTTACCGAACCGCCATCGGTCAAGCGCTCCCGAACCCTGCGTGAACGATGCGCTGCAGCGTAGCCCCTGGGCGTCAGGCCGGTGACCGCCTTGAACACACGATGGAAGTGAAAGCTGCTCAGGCCCGCAGACGCAGCCAGTTCATTCAGCGCAGGGAGCACGTCCGCGTTTTCGATCTGCCGGCAAGCAGCGGCCACGGTGGCGGCATGCTGCGCGGCAACGGCGCTTTGATCCTTCGCCGCGCGTTTGCTCGGACGATAACCCGCCGCTTGCGCCTGTTCGGCGGTATCGAAGAATTCGACATTCTGCGGCTTTGGTAAACGCGCCAGGCTGCTGGGGTTGCAGTAGATTCCGGTGGTTTTCACCGCATAAACAAACTGTCCGTCTGCCTGCGGGTCACGAGCGACGACGGCGGCCCAGCGAGGATCTTGTTCGGTGCTGATGTTTGGCGATTGGCTTGTCATGGCGGTACGTCCGTTGACCTGTTTGCGGCAGATTAACCACGTTGGAGTGTCGTCACACTCCGCTGCTTGCGGTCAAATCCGAAAGATTCATCCCGCCGTGCGGAAGGTGAAGTTGATCCGTTGTTCACCCAGCAGTGAATGTTGGCCTTCCTTGATCGGCAGGACGCCGTGATATCGCAAGCGATCGACACCGCCCCAGACCACGATGTCGCCGTGCAGCAGCGGTATACGCTGGCTTTTTTCACTGCGTTCGAAACCTCCGAAGAGGAACATGGCTGGCAATCCGAGCGATACCGAGACGATCGGTGCGGCGTAGGTGTTTTCGTTTTTGTCCTGATGCAATGACATTTTCGCCCCCGGGACGTATCGGTTGATCAGGCATGAATCGGGGACAAAATCGCTGAATCCGGCCTCCCGCGCCGCGGCTTGTGCCAATTGCAAAAACACTTCCGGCATTTCCGGCCAGGGCTGGCCGGTCTGCGGGTCGTGGCGCGTGTAGCGATAACCGCTGCGGTCGGTGGTCCAGCCCAAATGGCCGCAACTGCTCAAGGCGACCGACATGGTAAAACCGCCAGGCGTGACCATCTGCCGAAACGGTGCCGCTGTCAGCACAGCCGCCAGTGCCGGCAGTAAACGCTCCAGCCAGGGCAGGGCATAGCCCCTCAAGACATATGACTGTTCGCCGATCTGCTCGCGTCGGGGTTGCTGCACGGGCTCCGCGTCGGCGAACAGATCAAGGGTGGTCGGCTTCATGGTGTTCATAATGCGTCGTGGAAAATAATGCCTAGGGTATGCCGTTTTCCACTGTGCAGGCGACTCACGCCGTGTCGCATCGTCACCCGGTAGTCGCCTCGGCTACCTTTGACCGGCCGTTGACTGACCGCAAAGATCACGCCATCACCTTTCCTCAGATCGATAACCTGTGGGCGTGACTGCATGCGTGGGCGCTGTTCGGTCAGCACGAATTCGCCGCCGGTGAAATCTTCCCCCGGCTCTGACAGCAAAATCGCCACTTGCAGCGGGAACACGCATTCGCCGTACAGGTCCTGATGCAAGCAGTTGTAGTCCTGGGGCCCATATTGCAGGAGCAATGGCGTCGGGCGTTGCTGGCCGGCTGCGTGGCAAAGGGCGAGAAAATCTTCATGGTCTTGGGGAAAACGGTTCGGCAACCCCATCCGTTCCTGCCAGCGATTGGCAATCGGGACCAGACGTGGATAGAACGCCTTGCGCAATCGGGCGACAAGATCCGGCAACGGGTATCGGAAGTATTTGTACTCACCACGGCCAAATCCGTGGCGAGCCATGATCACTTGCGAGCGAAAGGGCTCGGATCGAGGGTAGAGGGCGCTGATCGAGTCACAGGCATCAGGGTTCAACAGCGACCGCAGGACTGCGCAACCGTCCTGATCGAGTTGCTGTTCCACTCGCGCCCAGTCGATGGACATGGTTCCGACTCCTTGAATAAAGGTGAGACGGCCAGTCTAAGGGGCGGTGATGGCGCGAACACTCCGACACTTGCGGTCGAATTTTCAACGCCGGGAGCAGACAACCGTATTGCCGCTCCCCAAGGCATTACAGCGCTTTGCTGACGCTGATATCGCTGATGACGTCTTCGCTCTGGCCGTGAATGGCGTCCAGCGCGGCCTTGGCCTCTTCCGGGGTGCCGTGTTCCAGCTGGGCAAATTCGAAGCGACGCTCGCCGTTGAGCTTGTATTTGATGACGTATTTGGTCGTTTGGGCCACGGTCATACCTGTCTGTGTGCGGACTGGGGGCACTCAGCTCAATTTCGAGCTGGAGCGGCGGATGATCTTGATCGAGTGAGTCAGGGTCGGTTTGCGGGTCACGCTGATCGCCCGGCGGTTGACCGTGTCGATGGTGATATTCCAGAAACCGGTGCTCGGCGCGGTGATGCGGGCCGGGAAGGTGTCGAACGCGCCACCGTGGTAGGTGTGACGGCCGCCATTCTTGAAGCTGCGGAAGTTGGCGTCGTTCATCAAGCGGATATTGCACATTTGGGAGCATTGGATGACGACGATGTCGTCTTCATTGAGGTGCTCGCGCTGGTGGATAAATTTCATGGGCGCCTCCAGAAGGGCTTTTTCTACAAAATCAAAACGATAGCAATGGGCGATTGGCGCAGTTTATCAGCCCGCAGGCGTTATTATCCGGTCGTTGACGCCCGATTTGGCAATAAAAAACTGATATCGGGCATTCCTTGGGCGTTAAATACAGTATGCCTTGGAGAAAAACAGCGTCTTTGCTGTCGGAGAGTCTTTATCGGAGGTTTTCTATGAAGTGGGGTGCGTGGGTCCTGCCGTTGTTTCTGGCAATCAGTGGTTGTGCAAGTGTCGCGGAAATCAGCGAGACCTTGCCCACCATGAACGTCATTTCAGGCAAGAAGCCCCATGAGTACGCGCAATGCTTGAGCGAAAAGCTCGCCAGCAGCCGTGGTGCCTTGCAGATCGAAACGCATAAGGATGACGTGCGGGTAATCGTGCCGCAGAAGTTCTCGTCGGGGCCGGCCGCGGTATTTGATATCGAACATCGTTCCGGCGGCAGCAGCATCAAGCTGCATGAACGTATGTCCAATGTGCCCCTGCGCCCACGGGATGTGCGCGATGCCGCCACCGTGTGCATTTCCGGCTGATACAATGCCGACAGTCAGCATCGATGCCGTCAAAGCAAGGCTTTGGCGGCATTGTCATTTCTGGAGTCGAGCATGAAGCGAGAGCAGGTACGGGAGCGCCATGCACAGGGGCAAATCTCTGGCATCCATGTGATTCAGAACCCGGCGGATCGGGGGGAGTGGATCGTGTTTTTCAAGAAAAGCGGCGGCCGCAGCTTTTTTCTGGTGGATGACAACGATGAAGTCGAATCCTTCAGTCGCCTCGACGATCTGATCGAGACCGTGCGCGGCCTCGGCATCAAGTTCGCCGAAATCCACATGTAAGGCCAAATACCTTACTTGCAGACCACCACGACGCTGCGGTTCTTGTAGTTACCGACGTCGACACCCAGGGTTTTGTCGCTTTCCTTGGTCGCTGGCGTGCCATCGGTGCCCACGATCCGGTAACCGGTGCCGGCGCAGGAGGCGTCAGCCTTTTCGTAGCAGGTGGCCCAGGAGTTGGCTTCCCCGGAACAATCGATGGCCAGACCTTGTTCGCCGTCATTGAGGTACGTGGTTTGGGATGTTGCGCAGCCACTCAGGGCCAGTATCGCAATCAGTGGCAAGAATTTAGTCATGTCGTTGTCATCGTCAAGGAGGTGGGCAAAAGCTGTGACAGCGCCGGCGGCAAAAGGTTATAGCGATAGGCCACTTCTTGCCGAAATTCATAAAAAGGGTTCTTCACGCAATCCCGTGAAACGAAGCTAACCTAATACCCTGTAGGAGCGAGCTCCTACTAAGAATGGTGCCCACGCTGCAATGCCCCTAAAAAAGCCCTGCACAATGGCAGGGCTTATGGGGCGTGTAGGGTGTCGATCAGCTCTTGTCCTTGCCGCGTCGCTTGGGTTCCGGGTGCTCCAGCTCCAGCACCGATGCCACTTCAATCGCCAGGGCTTCGGTCGCAAAGGGTCCGGCGATATTTTCACCGGCCACGCTGCCTACCCACCATTGTCCGTCCTTCGCCTTGTTGATCAGGAAACCGTTGACGCTCTTTGCTGCCGACATCTATCTGCCTCGTTGGCTGGTTCAATTGCGCCATGATAGCGCCAAATGCATGCAACGGGTGTCGATGGGCGTATGGTGGTGCGATTGCCGTTCGGTTGACAAACGTGCAAGTCTTACGGCGTCTGCTATCAATAACAGGCCGCCGGGCGATCGGCGCAGCTGTCTGCGGAACTATCCGCAAGAAAATTTCTCTATGATGGCATCGGTTAGCTGGTGCGGGGCATTGTAAGGTGCTCGCCGCCTGATTAGACTGCGCCGAAACTCGTACACACAGCCCTTTCAAGGACTTTTATGATCAAGAAATGCTTGTTCCCAGCAGCCGGTTACGGTACTCGCTTCCTGCCAGCGACTAAAGCCATGCCCAAAGAAATGCTGCCGGTGGTAAACAAGCCACTGATCCAGTACGGCGTCGAAGAAGCACTGGACGCTGGTTTGACCGAAATTTCCATCGTCACCGGTCGCGGCAAGCGCGCCCTGGAAGACCACTTCGACATCAGCTACGAGCTGGAAAACCAGATCAAGGGCACCGACAAGGAGAAATACCTGGTCGGCATCCGCCGCCTGTTGGATGAGTGCTCGTTCTCCTACACGCGCCAGACGGAAATGAAAGGTCTGGGGCACGCCATTCTGACCGGTCGTCCGCTGATCGGCGACGAGCCTTTCGCCGTGGTATTGGCGGATGACCTGTGCGTCAACCTCGAAGGTGACGGCGTACTCAAGCAGATGGTCAAGCTGTACAAGCAGTATCGCTGCACCATCGTCGCGATCATGGAAGTAGACCCGCAAGAAACCAGCAAGTACGGCGTGATTGCAGGCGACCTGATCGGTGACGACCTGTACCGCGTGCGTAACATGGTCGAGAAGCCAAAACCGGAAGATGCTCCGTCGAACCTGGCGATCATCGGTCGTTACATCATGACGCCGGACATCTTCAGCCTGATCGAACAGACCGATCCAGGCAAAGGTGGCGAGATCCAGATCACTGACGCCCTGATGAAGCAGGCGCAGGATGGTTGCGTGATTGCCTACAAGTTCAAGGGCAAGCGTTTCGACTGCGGCGGCGCCGAAGGTTACATCGACGCCACCAACTTCTGCTTCGAGAACTTCTACAAGACTGGCAAGGCTTACTGATAGCGCCTTTGCTGCTTGTACTGAAAAGCCACCTTCGAAGACTGTGTGAAAACACACTGAAGGCCAGCCCAACAAACGCCCCGACTTGTTCGGGGCGTTTGTTTTTTGTGCGGGCAACAGGCGGAAAAAGGCCTTTCAGCCCATTAGCGCCATCAGCTGGCGGGCTCCGAGCACGCTAATTGCTCGTTTGAGGTTATAAGCATTCACCGCCAAGGCCAT